>JAFGPY010000318.1 GCA_016935955.1 Planctomycetota bacterium | reverse complement strand
GTCGGTCCAGGTGCGATAGAACCAGTCGCCGGTCGATTCGTAGTAGGGTTCGCTGAACCATTCCACCCGAGCGTCCGCAAAAGCCACATTCTGTCCCGCCTGCTGGTGGTTGAAGCTGTTGGCCTCTTCGTCGTCGGTCTCGTTGAGCGGATCGAAGAAGGGACTCCTGTCGGCCAGGACCGCCAACTTGCCGCTGGAGGGATTCGAGAACTTGCCGCGCAGGTTCTGGTAGCTGTAGCTGATGTGGCGGCGGCTCAGGAAGTCGCGGACCTCGCCCGGATTGCGAATGAAGTCGGGCTGGTCTTCGGTAGACGGACAGATGAAGGCCTCCTGGATGACGATGCCCTTGACCACCAGCAGCCAAAGGCCGGCCGTCGTGGAATCGACCACGGCATCCTCGTTGTCCACACCGCGATGATCCTCGGTGTTCTCGTCGCGCAGGCCGTCGCCTTCGCCCGGGGCGTCGGGCAACAGGTCGCCCCGCGTGCTGTCGGGGGTGAAGGCGTTGGGCCAGCGGCCGCGATGGTCCGACGCGTACGTCATGCAGCCCTGAACGATGGTCTTCAGGTTCGTCGCACAACGAACCCGCCGGACCCGTTCGATGACTTCCCCGGTGACTGGAAGCATAATCGATATGAGAATAGAGATGATGACGACCACAATCAGCAGTTCCACCAGGGTGAATCCCGCGTGAGGTTTTCGCGTTTCGGTCAACATGGCACACCTCCTTTCAGGGTGTTTGAGGGATCGGTTTCATGCGGACCGCGACGAACATCACGTTTGCTGCAGGGTTACGGCCGTTTGTGCGGTGACGGTTTGGTGCCGGACCACCTCCTTTCGCGACTCACTGGACACCCGGCAATTGGGAAATCAGGCCTCCGCGGGTTTCCTGCCGGCGCGGACCGTCCGCGTCGCCCGGACGCGCCTGGATTTCCGCGGCGCAGGAACCGAGCGTGGCATCGTGTCGCAGTCTGTCAATCTTCGCGGAAAAGGGCCGTCGGCAAGGCGTTGCGGGGCCGCTATTGGATTGCCCGTTGCCGGGCGGTATGATAATCAGTACGAGGATGATGGCCGTTCGGCACCCGCGTCTTCATCGCAACAGCGGCCTTCTTCCACTACTATTATAACATCGACCTGCGCCGAAAACAAATTCAGTCGCAGCGCGGTGGGGTGGGTGTAGGGAAGGCAGTTCGGGTCGCTCGCGAGCGACCCCTACAACGGCTTCCGCGAAGAGATGCCGGCGGCCGCCGGCAGGAGAGATCGCACGTGGGACTGAAGGAATATCGCAAGAAACGCGACTTCTCGAAGACGCCGGAGCCCGACGGCAAGGCGCCGAAGAAACCCGCACCCAGGACCAAGGCCGCCACCGCGCAGAACAAGGGCTCCGGACCGACCTTCGTGGTCCAGAAGCACGACGCGTCGCACCTGCACTACGATTTCCGGCTCGAGGCCGAGGGCGTGCTCAAAAGCTGGGCCGTGCCCAAGGGCCCCAGCCTGGACACCCGCCAGAAGCGGCTGGCCGTCCGCACCGAGGACCATCCGCTGGACTACGGCGACTTCGAGGGCACGATCCCCGAAGGCCAATACGGCGGCGGCACGGTCATGCTCTGGGATTTCGGCACGGTGGACTACGAGACGGGCGAAGCCGACGTGACGGCGGCTGTCGACGAACGGAAACCGTTCACCTTTACCCTGCGCGGGACGAAGCTCGGCGGCCGCTGGCGGCTGGTGCCGTTCAATACGCCGGGAGAGAAGAAGCGGAACTGGCTGCTGATCAAGTCGAAGGACGAGGCCGCTCGAACCGAGGGCGACGTTCTGGCCGAATCGCCCGACAGCGCCAAGACGGGCCGTTCGCTGGAGGAGATAGCGGCGGCGGACGAGCGCTGGAGCGACAAGGAGGTTTCTTATGGCGACTGAGAGTCACGGCAGCGCTGAAGGCGACTGGGTGCGCGTCACCAAGCGGCTGCGCTTTCAGGACCAGGTGCACCCGGTCAGCGCCGAGGGGCGTCTGGTCGAGCGGCGTCGCATCCGCGCCGCCGGTTCGTTCGCCGGATCGTCGGACGGGCGGCTGTGGGTGGACGAGGTGGTCATCGAGAAGGTCGACGGCGAGCGAAGCGCGATGATCGTGGACCAGTACACGCGGATCGAGACGCTGCCCGAGCCGGAGGCCTCGCGCCCGGTGCCGCAGGACGAGACGCCGGCCGAGGCCGGGACGGACCGAGACGATGAGCGGTGAACGATTGCAGGAACGGATCAGGCGGTTGCGCACGGTTCTGGAACGGGCCGATCGCATCTGTGTGCTGACCGGGGCAGGGGCCAGCGCCGAGAGCGGCGTGCCGGTCTATCGCGGCAACGAGGGACTCTACAGCGCCTTCAGCGCCGAGGACATGGCCACGCCCGAGGGCTTCGCCCGCAACGTCGAGCGGGTCTGGCAGTGGTACAACGAGCGGCGGGAGCAACTCAGCCGCATGCGGCCCAACGCCGGGCACGAGGCCCTGGCCCGCATCGAGCGGCGGCTGGCCGAGCGCCGGGCCCAGGACGGCCGCTTCACGCTGGTCACGCAGAACATCGACGGCCTGCACCAGGCTGCCGGGAGTCGCAACGTCCTGGAGCTCCACGGCAACATCTGGAAGGTCCGTTGCACGACGTGTTCACACGTGGACGACGCCACGGGGCGACTGTTCAATGGTGTGCCCCAATGCCCCCGCTGCGGCGAAGTCTGCCGGCCGCACGTCGTCTGGTTTGGCGAAATGTTGCCGCAGGACGTCTGGGCCGAGGCGCTGCGTGCCGCGGCGACGTGCGAGGTGTTCCTGAGCGTGGGGACCAGCGCCGTCGTGCAGCCTGCGGCAAGCCTTGTTCACGTGGCCTCCGACAGCGGCGCGACCGTGGCCGAGATCAATCTGGACGCCACGCCGAACACGCACTGGGTGGACCTGAGCCTGCTGGGCCCGAGCGGCGAAATCCTGCCGTCGCTGCTCGATTGACCGATGTCGTCAGGCCGTTTCGGCAGCCTCATCCGGCGGCGGCCCATCGCCACCCCTCATCGGCGATCCAGAACCCTATTGACAGCGTCTTGGTAATCTGGTCCATTGGTTGAGAGTTGGGAACGGCCGAGTACACGTCTTGGTAATGGTCTGGTGGCGGCTGCGGGCTGTTCTCTGGCGGCGAGCCGCATGACCTAAGCGCATTTCTGAAAGGAGAGCATCATGAGCAAGTGGATTAGCATGGTACTGGTGGGTCTGATGTTGGTGGTCGGTGCGACGCTGACCGGATGCAAGAAGGAATCGACCTCGGAGAAGGCGGGCAAGGCCCTCGATTCGGCGATGAAAGATGCCGGCAAAGCGGCCGAAGGTGCCGCAGATGCCGCGAAGGATGCAGCTGGGGCCGCCGAGGACGCCGCCAAAGACGCTGCGAAGGAAGCCGAGTAAGCGAGACGGGATCCACACGGATCCGCAGTCTGCAATCGACGAAACGGGGACCGCCGGAGTTCGCTCCGCGTGGTCCCCGTTGTTTCTGCCGGTCTTCGGATCTACTGCGGTCCTTCCGCTGTAGCACTCAGCCTCCGAAGCATGTCCCCACGGCCTCGGCGGCGCGGACCAGGCGATGGTTTCGCGGCACCTTCTTGATGCGGCCCGCAATGCTGTTGATGGGCACGCTGGAGATGCGGCCATTGTGCAGAACAACCAGGCGGCCGAACCGGCCGGCGCGGACCAACTCGGCGGCATGATGCCCGTACTCGGTGGCCAAGGTCCGGTCGAAGGCGCAGGGCGTGCCGCCGCGCTGCACGTAACCCAGCACCGTGGCCCGGCTCTCCAGGCCGGTCAGTTCCTCGATCTCGCGGGCCACCTTGTGGCCGATGCCGCCCAGGCGAACCGGCTCGGGCGAATCGGCGACGATCCGCTCGACGGTCAGCTTGCCGCCGCGCGGCTTGGCCCCCTCGGCCACGCAGATGATCGAGAACCGCTTGCCCCGGCGGCTGCGGTCCTTGACGAATTCGGCCACCTTCTCGATTTCGTAGGGAATCTCCGGTATCAGGATCACGTCGGCCCCCGAGGCCGCTCCGGCATACAGGGCCAGCCAGCCGGCGTAGCGGCCCATGACCTCAGCCACCATGACGCGATGATGGCTGCTGGCCGTCGAGTGCAGCCGGTCAATAGCCTCCGTGGCCGTCTGCACGGCCGTCATGAACCCGAACGTGTAGTCCGTCCGCGGCAGATCGTTGTCGATTGTCTTCGGCACGCCCACGATACTCATGCCGCACTTGCGAATCAGCCCGTCGGCAATGGCCATCGTCCCGTCGCCGCCGATGCAGACCAGGGCGTCGAGCTTCAGCTTGCGGTAGAGAGCCTTGGCCCGAGCCGAGGCGTCGCGCGGCTTCTCGTGTTTGCCGCCGACCTTTTGCGGCGGGTAGTAGGCGAACGGGTTGGCTTTGTTCGACGAGCCGAGGATTGTGCCGCCGCGGGTCAGGATGTTCGAGACGTCGGCCGAGTCCAGCCGCTCGTAACGATGCTCCACCAGCCCGGCGTACCCGTCGTAGATGCCGTAGACCGTCACGCCGTGTTCGTGGATCAACGTCTTGGTGACACTGCGAATCACGGCGTTGAGCCCCGGACAGTCACCTCCACCCGTCAGCACGCCCACGCACTTGATCTTCTTCTTGCCCGCCACTGCACGCTCCTTAACTGCTGTCCTGTGGATTGCTGATTGTCACCCGTCGTCCGCCCATCCCAGTCTAACTCTGCCCATCCCAACCACCCAGTCGGCAGCCGGATCGCATTGTAGGCCGCACGCCCGCCGCCCACAACCCCAAAGCAATGGCGCCCGCGAACGCGATCCTGACACGAAAAAACGCACGTTCCGTATCCCCGTGACGGCGATGGGCGCTGAAAATCGGCTTTCCTGGTGGCGCGGGCACCCGTCTGCGGGCGAGGCGTAACCAATTAAAGTCCAAGGCCTTGCGTTGGCCCCGCTTCGCCCGCGTGTCACCACGTACCGGGTGGGACGAGGGAGGATTTGCCTCGGCCCGTTCCATGCGTATGGTTTGCAGTGCCCCGTTGAGAGGGCGAGTTCAACGAGACCGACAGCCGCACTCGGAGAAGGGAAGGAATGGGCGGTCGAGATGGTTCCAAAGTGTTAGCCGCGGGGATTCTGTTGCTGCTGGCCATGGCCGGTGCGGCCGGTGCCGAGACGTTGCCGCCCGCGGGCGGCGACGCGGTGCAGCAGGACTCTGTTGCCCCGCAGGCGACCGCGGAGAACAGCAACGTTCCCGAGCCCGCAACGATGATTCTGCTGGGCGGCGGGCTGGGTATCATGTTCGTTCTGAAGAAACGCGACCGTCAGCAGTTCGTGAGAAGTTCCGGCGATACGTCGGACTGAAACGAGCACGACGAGCCGCACACTGTCGTACTCATTTGGAGAACGGGAAGCATGTGAAAGCCGGACGAATTCCGTCCACATCGTGACCTGTGCCGCATCGCGCCGCCGCGGGCCAGTTGCCGCGCCGGCCGAGATACGCTTCGCAGATCGCGTGGGACTGTCCTCCTACTTTAGTTCCTTAGTGACGTAGAGCCGGGCCGGCGTACCGAGGGGTCGTCGGCCCTTGCTCCATAACGGCCCAAGCGTCCTTTGCCTGCCCCCGCAGGCCGTCTCCACAGTGTGCCTTGCTCCGCACCGACCAGGGGCGGCATGGCCACACTTGCGTGGCCATGTTCAGGTTCGCTCTCTCGCCATGCCCATACCAGTGCGAACATGCCACCCGGACCGGGCTCCAACTGTTCAGGCCGGCGGGCATAGCGGCTCCTTGCGGGAACCGGCGATCCTCCTATAATGTGACCGGCGCTCGCAGTGCAGGAGGACGGCATGGTCACGGGTATGGGCACCTACGTCAACACGGCAACGGTCTTCGTCGGATCGCTCATCGGCCTAGGCGTCGGTCGACGGTTCCCCGAGCGATTCCGCCGCACGATCACGCATTGCCTGGCCCTGGTCACGTTCTTCCTGTCGGTGCGGATGATGATCGTCATCGACACCGGGTACATCCTGCACGTCGTTGTAGCTCTGCTGGTCGGCGCGATCGTCGGGGAATTGCTGAAGATCGAGCAGGGCATTGAGTGGATGGGCGAGCAGTTGCGCCGCCGTTTCGCCGCCCAGGGTCCCGGCGATCAGGCGACCTTCGTCGAAGGGTTCGTCGTCGCCGGACTGATCTTCTGCGTCGGCCCGATGACGTTGCTCGGTACGTTCGAAGACGCGCGCGGCGAGATACCGAACCTGCTGCTGATCAAGAGCGCCATGGACGGTGTGCTGGCCATCGCCCTGGCCGCCTCCTACGGGCGCGGCGTGCTGTTCAGTTCGTTCTTCGTGCTCGTCTTCCAAGGCTTGATGACCCTTGCGGCCTATGCCGCCGGGGCCGGCCAGATCCCCGAACTCTACATCCACGGCATCCGGGCCACGGGCGGTGTCATGATCCTGGCCATCGGCCTCCTGCTGTTGGACGTTGTCCGCATCCGCGTCGCCAATCTGCTGCCGGCCGCGCCGCTGGTCTGCCTGATCCTGTGGCTCTGTCCGAAGCCGATCTGAGCTTCGGCAAATCGCCCGCACCGACTCCCGCACGGGGACAAATCCCGCCGCGGCACAATGTGCGAGCCCTTGTTTTTGTCGTGCGAGGCTTTTTCTACCCGGGCCCCGTTTGGTTGGGCAATCGGACCCGGACTGGCTATAATGATCCATTCCCGGCATCGGCATGTGTGCAGTGGCCGGTTGCCGCACGATGGTCATCAGAAAGGTCTGAACGAGTCATGCGAATTGTCCTGGTCAATCCCGTAGCCCGCAATTGCGAAGGGTACCATACGATCGGCACGCGGATTCCGCAGCTCGGGCTCCAGGTGCTGGCC
>JAFGPY010000317.1 GCA_016935955.1 Planctomycetota bacterium | reverse complement strand
GGGTCGTGGATGCCGGTGTCGTTCCAGGCCTGCCAGGTGACGGCCTGGGCCCGGCGGGTGTGCGGGGCCTCGGCCAGCTTGGCGATGACGGCCTCGATCTGGTCGATCGGTTCGGCCAGTCCCGGCACGCGGTACTCGAAGAGCCGCTCGTGGTAGGTGTACTCCCACTTGCCCTCTTCGGGAGCGATCCAGTGGTCGTGGACGCCGTGGAGGACCTCGGCGCGGTAGATTTCCAGGTCGTCGAGCCCGCCCGGGAAGGCCTTGTGGATGCGCGGCTCGGCCAGCGGATCGGTCACGTGGATCATCGCGCAGACGTCGCGCGACTCGGGGTCGCCCGGCTTGTCGTACTCGGTGTGGAACCGGGCGCCGGTGTTCCAGGTCTCCAGCACGGCCCGTTCCCAGGCCACGGGCAGCGAGGCTTCTTTGATGTACAGCGTCTGCATGAGTCGGCGATCCTTACTATCAGAGTCTGTTGGGCGCCACGCTTCTGCTTGCAGAAGCATGCTGCGGTGCGTTCGTCCGTTTTCACGAACATGGCGGCAAACAACGGCCGCCATGGCACCCGGCATCTGGTGCGACAGATTGAGAGCGGTACGCTAGTTTGGCCGCACGTCGGCCTGTTGCGTCTGTTGCGGTTCCTCGGGGTCGCGCGGAGCCGGAGGCGCGGGGGCGTCGTGCGGCGATTCGGCTTGAGACTCTAACACCGGCAGAACGACGAAGCAAGCGAATCCCGAGTCGGCCTCGGGCGGTGGGCTGGACACGTCGCCGACGGGCGCCGCCGGGGGAGGGCCGGGCATGGCCAGAGTCACTTTCTTCTGGCCCGGTTCCCAGCGTCCTTCGGCGACGGCCGGGCCGTAGTAGTCGCGGGCGCTGACGATGCGGTACCTGTGTCCGGGCCTGGCGACGGCCGCCAGGTCGACCTCGACCTGCGGCGCGCGATCCCAGTTGACGATCGCCACGTGGGCCCGACCTTCCTCGTAGCGGTTGGGCCGCACGAAAACTTCGACGCCGTGCGGCAGGTCGTTCTTGATGAAGCTGGCCCGGTCCAGGCCGGTCTTGCGGCGCCATTCGGCGACGTCCAGGCCGCCGCCGTGCTCGCCGCGGTAGTAAGCCATCGGGAACCAGGCCCCCTCGACGAAATGGTAGCGGTTGCGGTCCCAGTGGTACTCCAGCCGCTCGGTCTTCTCTTCCGTGTGCAGGTGCACCATCGTCAACACGCAGGCGAACAGGTTGCCCGAGACCTCAAGCGTCCGGAACTTCAGCACCTGCATCGACCCGATCACGTAGTTGCCCGTGAACACCAGGTCTTTGCTCTTCATGGTGCGGCCGATCTGGACGCTCGTGGCGGCGCACCCGGCGTGCCGCAACACGTTATCGCAGATTCTCAGTTGCGACCCCGAGTGACTGAGCGAGCCCGCCAGCAGGTTCCTCTGCCGCTGGCGGTCGCCGGCCAGGACGCCGTTGTCGAACACGAAGTTGCCCTCGACGTCGAACCCGTTGACCTGGGCGACGCGGCTGGCGAGGTAGATGCCGCAACCGAAGTTGTTGAAGACGATGTTGTCGTGCAGCCGCTTGATCTCTTTTTCGTTCTGGGCCTCGATGCCGTGCCCCTGGCCGCCGTAGGGGCAGTCCCAGCCGTTGTAATAGCAGATGCAGCCGTAGGCTTCGACGTCGCGACTGCTCGCCGGCAGCCACATGCCCTGGCCGGCGTCGTGGATCACCAGGTTGATCAGTCGCACGTGGTCGCCGGTGACCTCGATGCCGGCCCTGCGTCGCAAATCACTGGCCCACCTGCCTCGGTGTTTGCTGTTGCGGCGGGGGTCGCTGTTGGTGATTTCCAAGTCGCGCCACACGGTCCAGTCGCCGGAGGCCGCGATGCCGGGACGCTCGCTCTCGGCGGCATCGATCGTCACGCGCCGGCCGGGCGCGCCGCGGATGACGATCGGGTCATCGACCGTGCCGCTGAGGGTGGCCCGGAAACCGCCGTGATAGGTGCCCTCGTCAAGCACCACCGTATCGCCCGGCCGCACGATCGCCGACTTGATCGACAGGGCGGTGGCCAGGTCGAGCGGGGAGTCGGGCGTGCCGAAATTGGTGGGAGATCCGTTCGGGGCGACGTAGTGAATGGCCGCTTCGGCGGGCAGGCAGGTCAGGCCGATTAGAGTTGCGGCCACAAGGAGGATCCTGCTCGTCGTCGCCATGGGTCTGCCTGGCCCCGAGTCCTCGTCGCGGGACGGCTTACCGGTCGTGAGACTGTCGAAGGGAGAACATTTCCCTCTGCGCCGCCGCTGGTTGTGTATCGACAGACGGTGCGGCCGGACCTTGGCGAAACCTCGCCCGGGCGGTCGCCGTCGACCCCTCCCCCTTGACGGGGGAGGTGCCGCCGTCAGGCGGCGGTGGGGGTGACGCATGCCGACAGTCCGTCCGCATCGAAAGCGCCCCTTGTCCGTGGCGCTGCCGATGCGGCATCACCCTCACCCGGCCCTTCGGGCCACCCTCTCCCGTCGAGGGAGAGGGGGCTGCCCGATGCCCCGGCACGCACCGTCATATACTTATTACGAACTCAGGCCAGCAGTTCGTCCATCATCGCCAGGTAATTCTC
>JAFGPY010000316.1 GCA_016935955.1 Planctomycetota bacterium | reverse complement strand
GCGAGGACTACGAGAGCCGCAAGGTCTTCCTCTCGGCGTTCATCGTCAAGGAGTGCAGCCGGCGGGTCTCGAACTGGCGCAGCCAGTTGAGCCTTCCGGAACTCCTGGAGGCCCAGGGCGTGATCGGGCTGGAAGGCATCGACACGCGGGCCCTGGTCAAGCACATTCGCGAGGCCGGGGCGATGAAGGCCGTGGTCTCGACCGAGGTGCTCGACGCGATGGATCTGGTTCGCATGGCCGGCCAGAGCGAGGGCCTGCTGGGCCGCGACCTGGTCCGCGAGGTGACGTGCGAAGCGGCCTACGACTGGGACGAGCCGCTGGCCGACGTCGAGCCCAAGGAACCGCAATTCGACATCGTGGTCATGGACTACGGCGTGAAGTACAACATTCTGCGTCTGCTGGTCACGCACGGTTGCCGCGTTCACGTGGTGCCGGCGTACACCAAGGCGGCCGACATCCTGGCCCGCAATCCCGACGGCATCTTCCTGTCGAACGGCCCCGGCGATCCGGCGGCCCTGCCGGGCATCGTGGCCGAGGTCCGGGCCATGCTGGGCCAGCGGCCGCTGTTCGGCATCTGCCTGGGGCACCAGATTCTCGGCCAAGCCATGGGCGGCACGACCAGCAAGCTGAAGTTCGGGCACCACGGTGGCAACCAGCCGGTCATGCACCTGAAGGACCGCCACGTGGAGATCAGCGCCCAGAACCACGGTTTCGTGGTCGACATGGAGTCGCTCCCGGCCGGGACGGTCGAGGTGACGCACATGAACCTCAACGACAACACGGTCGAGGGGTTGCGGTGCCTGGAGACGCCGTCGTTCAGCGTGCAGTATCACCCGGAGGCGGCACCGGGCCCGCACGATTCGCGGTACCTGTTCGAGATGTTTACCGAATTGATGGCTGCAGCACGGTAGGGAAGGCGTCGATGCCGAAGCGGACGGACATCCACAAGATCATGATCGTCGGGGCCGGACCGATCATCATCGGCCAGGCGTGCGAGTTCGACTACAGCGGCACGCAGGCCTGCAAGGCCCTGCAGCAGGAGGGCTACGAGGTCGTCCTGCTGAACAGCAATCCGGCGACGATCATGACCGATCCGCAGATGGCCTCGCGCATCTACATCGAACCGATCACGGTCGAGATGGTCGAGCGGATCATCGAGCGCGAGAAGCCCGACGCCCTGCTGCCGACACTCGGCGGGCAGACGGCCCTGAACGTGGCCGTTGCAGCCCATGACGCCGGAATCCTTCAGAAGCACGGCGTCGAGCTGATTGGCGCCTCGGCCGACGTCATCAAGAAGGCCGAGGACCGCGAGCTGTTCAAAGCGGCCATGGACGAGATCGGCCTGGAGTCGCTACGAAGCGTCCTTGTGCACAATAAGGCCGAGGCCATGAAGGCGGCAGGCGACCTAGGCCTGCCGATTATCATCCGTCCGTCGTTTACGCTGGGCGGCACAGGCGGTTCGGCGGCCTACAACATCGAGGAGTTTGAGGAACTGGTGCAATTGGGCCTGGAACTGAGCCCGGTGCATTCGGTGTTGCTGGAGGAGTCGGCCGAGGGCTGGAAGGAATTCGAGCTGGAGGTCATGCGCGACCGGGCCGACAACGTGGTGATCGTCTGCACGATCGAGAACCTGGACCCGATGGGCGTGCACACGGGCGACTCGATCACGGTGGCCCCGATCCAGACGCTGACCGATCGCGAGTACCAGCGGATGCGCGACGCTTCGGTGGCCATCATCCGGGCGATCGGCGTGGAGACCGGCGGCTGCAACATCCAGTTCGCCGTGCATCCCGAGACCGGCCGCATGATCGTCATCGAGATGAACCCGCGCGTCAGCCGCAGTTCGGCCCTGGCCTCGAAGGCCACGGGTTTCCCGATCGCCAAGATGGCCGCGAAGCTGGCCGTGGGCTACACGCTCGACGAGATTCCCAACGACATCACCGAGAAGACGCCGGCCTGCTTCGAGCCGACGATCGACTACTGCGTGGTGAAGATTCCGCGGTTCACGTTCGAGAAGTTCCCGGGCTCGGACCCGACGCTGACGATCCAGATGAAGAGCGTGGGCGAGGCGATGAGCATTGGCCGCACATTCAAGGAGGCCTTCCAGAAAGGCCTGCGGAGCATGGAGATCAAGCGGATGGGTTTCGGGGCCGACGGCCGCGACGCCGATCCGGCGACCATCGATGACGCCGAACTGCGCAGCAAGCTCATCACGCCGAACGGCGACCGCATCTACTACATCCGCTACGCCTTCGAGCGCGGCTGGTCGGTTGAAGACCTGCACGAAATGACGCGCATCGACCCGTGGTTCCTCGACCAGATGGAACAACTGGTCGAGGCCGAGCGCCGTCTGGCCGACCTGGGCCGCTCGGGCGGCGAGATCGATGCCCCCACGCTCCGCGAGGCGAAGGCCCTGGGCTACAGCGACGTGCAACTGGCCCATCTGCTGGGCAAGACCGAGGTCGAGATCCGGCACCTGCGTTGGCGGCTGAAGGTCGAGCCGGTCTACAAGCTGGTCGACACGTGCGCCGCCGAGTTCGAAGCCTACACGCCGTACTACTATTCGACTTACGAGGCCGACGTCGAGGACGCGCCAAGCCACGCGCCGCGGATCATGATTCTCGGCGGTGGGCCGAACCGCATCGGCCAGGGCATCGAGTTTGACTATTGCTGCGTTCACGCCTCGATGGCCCTGCAGGCAAGCGGCTACCAGTCGATCATGGTCAACTGCAACCCCGAGACCGTGTCGACCGACTACGATGCCTCGGACCGGCTCTACTTCGAGCCGCTGACGCACGAGGACGTGCTGGCCATCGTCCGCCGCGAGCAGCCCGACGGCGTGATCGTGCAGTTTGGCGGGCAGACGCCGCTGAACCTCAGCGAGGGCCTGCAGTGCGAGGGCGTGCCGATCCTCGGCACCAGTCCCGACAGCATCGCCCGGGCCGAGGACCGCGGATCGTTTGCCGCAATGATCGAGAAGCTCGGCCTGCGGCAACCGCCCAACGGCATGGCCGCCACGCCCGAAGAGGCCCGCAAAATCGCCGCGCGGCTCGGCTACCCGGTGATCGTACGCCCGAGTTTCGTCCTCGGCGGCCGGGCCATGGAGATCGTCTACGACGACGAGCAACTCGACCGCTTTGCGGCCAATGCCGTGGCCGTCAGCGACGGCGCGGCCATCCTGGTCGACAAGTACCTGGAGGAAGCCACGGAGATCGACGTTGACGCCGTGGCCGACGGCCGCAGCGTCTACATCGCCGGCATTATGGAGCACGTCGAGCCGGCCGGCGTCCACTCGGGCGACGCGGCGATGGTTCTGCCGCCGCAGTGGCTCTCGTCGCAGGTGCTCGAAGACCTGCGGCTGGCTACGCGAGCCATGGCCCTGGAGTTGAATGTCCGCGGCCTGATGAACGTACAGTTTGCCGTGACGCGCGATCAGAAAGTCTACGTCCTGGAAGTGAACCCGCGGGCCAGCCGCACCGTCCCGTTCGTCAGCAAGGTCACGGGCGTGCCGATCGCCAAAGTGGCCACGCGGATCATGCTCGGCGAGACGCTCGAGAAGCTGGGTCTCGGCGAAGGCTCGGCGCCGCTCGGGCACGTGGGCGTCAAGGAGTCGGTCTTCCCGTTCAACCGCTTCCGCGGCGTCGACTGCGTGCTCGGCCCCGAGATGCACTCGACCGGCGAAGTCATGGGCATCGACATACAGTTCGGCATGGCCTTCGCCAAGAGCCAGCTTGCCGCCGGGATGAAGCTGCCGACCTCGGGCAACGTGCTGGTCAGCCTGATGGACGCCGACAAGGAGGAGTTCCTGGAGTCGGCCGAGCGGCTCGTGGAGATGGGTTTCACACTGCTGGCCACCGACAACACGCACGCCTTCTTCCAGCAGTGCGACGTGCCGAGCAAGCGAATCAACAAGGTTCGCGAAGGGCGCCCGCACATCCTCGACGCCGTCAAGAACCACGAGATTCAACTGATCATCAACACCCCGAGCGGCAAGACGCCGCGGGCCGACGAGGTCAGCATCCGCACGCAGGCCGTCAGCGAGAACGTGCCGCTGGTGACCACGGTCATGGCCGCCAAGAGCGTGGTGACGGCCATTGCCGCCCTGCAGGCCAAGCGGCCCGAAGCCCGCACCATCCAGGAATACAACGCCGACTCACCCTTCGCCGACATGTAGTGGTCACGTCCCGAGCTTGCAGGAAGCTGCCGCGCGGAATTGGACAGTAGGGGCGGCTCGCGAGCCGCCCGGTACCGCAGACAAGCTTCCCCAAGGATTCGAGGGTCGCTCACGAGCGACCCCTACAACAACAATGCGCTCGTTGCCCTACTCCAGCCGCCACTGGCTGCCCTCGCGGATGACGCGGCGGTAGACCGTGTTGCGCTCTTGCGGCTCGTAGCCGGCCTCGACGATCATGGTGCGAATCTCGTCGACCGTCAGGGCCTGCGGTGTTGCTGCCCCGGCGGCGTGCGTGATCTTCTCCTGCACCACCGTGCCGTCGATGTCGTCCACGCCGAAATGCTGACTGAGTTGGGCCAGGTGCAGGCCGAGCATGATCCAGAACGCCTTGACGTGCGGCACATTGTCGAGCATCAGCCGCCCGACGGCCAGCGCACGCAGGTCGTCGTAGGCGGTCGTGCCGCGGCGCCGCAGGTCGGCCGAGGCGGCAAGCTCGGTGTTCTGCGGATGGAAGGCCAGCGGGATGAAGGTCATGAATCCGCCCGTGCGGTCCTGGAGGTCGCGCAGGCGGAGCATGTGGTCGACGAGTTCCTCGGGCCGCTCGATGTGGCCGTAGAGCATCGTGGCATTCGACGGAATGCCCAGGTCGTGGGCCGTCGCCATCACCTCCAGCCAGCGCTCGGCCGGGATCTTCCGCGGACAGAGGGCCTCGCGCACGCGCGGCGCGAAGACCTCGGCCCCGCCGCCCGGCAGGCTGCCCAGACCGGCCCGCTTCAGCATCATCAGCGTCTCGCGTTCGGTCAGTCCGGCCGTGTCGGCCAGGTGGGCGATCTCCACGGCCGTAAAGGCCTGAAGGTGCACCGCGGGCAACATCTCGTGCAACCGCGAGAGCATCTCGATGTAGTAGCCGAGCGGCAGGTCGGGGTGCAGGCCGCCGACGATGTGCAGTTCCGTGGCTCCGGCCGCACGCGACTTGCAGGCTTCCTCGACCACCTCATCGAGAGTCATCGTGTACGCACCGTCGGCTGACGGCGTGCGGTGGAACGCGCAGAACTTGCAGCGGTTCTCGCAGACGTTGCTGTAATTGATGTGCCGGTTGACGATGTACCAAGTCGTGCGACCGTTGTGCCGCTCGCGGCAGAGCGACGCCAGTCGGCCCACCGTGAGCAGGTCCGGCGTGC
>JAFGPY010000315.1 GCA_016935955.1 Planctomycetota bacterium | reverse complement strand
GTCAGGGCGTCGAGTTCGGGGATCTTCTTGCCGCCGGCCATGACGATGGGCACCGGGCACGAGGCCGTGATCGTGGCGAAGTCCTCGGGTACGTAATAGGTCTTGATGATCTGGGCGCCCAACTCGGCGCAGATGCGGCAGGCCAGCCGGAAATACTTGGCGTCGCGGACCATGTCGCGGCCGACGGCCGTCACGGCCATGGTCGGGATGCCGTACTTCAGGCCCATGTCGACCAGGCGGGTCATGTTGTGGACACTGCGTGTCTCGAACTCGCCGCCGATGAAGACCTGGAGGGTGATGGCCGCGACGTTCATGCGGATGGCGTCCTCGATGTCGACGGCCAGTTCCTCGTTCGACAGTTCCTTGAGGACGCTGGGCCCGCCGCTGCAGCGCATGACGATCGGCTTGGTGATCGTCGGCGGCACGGTGGTCCGCAGGATGCCGCGCGTCAGCATGAGGGCGTCGGCGTAGGGCATCAGCGGCACGATGCTCAGGTCGATTCGCTCCAGACCGGTGGTCGGCCCCTGGAAGTAGCCGTGGTCGATGGCGAGCATGACCGTGCGGCCGGTGTCGGGATTGAAGATCCGCGACAGGCGGTTCTTCATGCCCCAGTCGAGGTTGCTCGATCCCTTGAGGAAGAAGCCGTGCGACTGCATGGGCACGTCTTCGAAGTATTGCTTGGCCTTCTTGCTGTTGTCCGCTTCCGGCATGTGCTGTCTCCTTGGCTACGGGTCAGACTTGCTCACGAGCGTTTTCCGCAACCTCCGTGGGTGCCATGCTTCTGCTTGCAGAAGCATGCGAGGCGGTCCTGTCTCTCGCTGAGTATGGCTCTTCAACCTCGTGTCCGCAACCGGCCTGTCGGCACGCATCTGCGAGCAGATGCGTGGCACCCTGCATGTTCATTCCGGCCGCTCGCTCGGCGGGTCGCCTGCGGCCCGCCCGAGGAACCGCTGAAAGTACCCTGAAAGCAGGCCCCAAGTCCAGACAAAACCGGGCGCGTTGTCCGGGACGGACGGGTGGTACTAGCGAGTCCCGACTGCGGTCCAGGCGATGGTCGCCAGAAGCACCGTTAGAACGGTTGCGGCGGCCCAGAATCTGGCGGTCGTCATCTTCGCGGCGACCGGCCGAGGGAGGCCGACGAGCATCTGCGGCCGCCAGGCTACGGCCAGCAGCGAAAACGGCACGAGGGCAATGAGGGCGGCCACGAGAAGGCGCGTGACGACCGACTCGAAAGGAAGAAGCGCTCCCACCGCAGCTGCGGCCATTGCGTAAGTGGTGTAGAACCAGACGCAACGATACGGACGTTCGTCACTCTCGGCCATGGGATGCACCTCAGGGTCAGGCACAGGCGAATTCGATAATTGAATCGTCGGAAAGGGACGCCGCAGAGTACTGTATCGACGTCGGCAGCGCCTGTCAACGGGCGGCGAAAGGCGGTATCGCCTTGACAGGGAGTCGCGGCCGCTCGACAATACGGCGAACTGTTCGTGTCCGCATACTCTACAGGGAGGAAGCCATGAGACGACTGATCGTTCTGATGATGCTGTTGTCGTGCGTGTCGCTGAGCACGGGTTGCATGAGCCGCGCGATCAAGGAAGGCGTCGGTGCGGCCACCGGGGCCAAGGGCGTGTCGTTCATCAGCAGCGGGTTCGCCGGCGGGGAGCTGGCGGCGCCGCTCGGGACGTTCACGAGTTTCAAGGTCGAGTCGTTCGCCAACCAGTCGCCGGTGAGCATTCCGGGCACGGTCAACGCCATGTTGCCGCAATACGTGGCCGAGGAACTCCAGAAGAAGAAGATTCCGAATCTGGCCGATGGCCGCACGCTGACTATTCGCGGTACCTATATTTACTACGAGGACGCGACGAAGGCGCTCGACCAGGCATTCGGCCCGTTCGAGGAGGTGATCGCCAAGGTCCAGTTCCTCGACGGCAACAAGCTGGTGGGCGAGGCCATCTGCGTGGGCCGCAGCGGCGAGACGGTCAACCAGGGCCCCGACAAGAAGGCCCACGGCCTGGCCAAGGCGATCGTCGGGCTGATCGACAAGCATTACCCGAAGCGGGAGGATTAGGGCCGGCGGCAGGGCCATGGCACCGGATATTGTGTGTAGGGGTCGCTCGCGAGCGACCCTGTCAGGGCGGCTCGCGAGCCGCCCCTACAAACAACTACCACAGCTGCCGCGTGGGTCCGGGGGACCCACCCTTCTACATTCTCGGCATGCCTGCGGGGGCAGGCATGGCACCCGGCACCGGGCCGCGTTGCCGTTGAAGCCCCCAGCATGGCTGGGGGATCGAACGGTCGCCGACGTTCGTATCCCGCCGCAGTGCGGCGGGCTTGTGCGTGACGCCGACGGTGCCATGGAGGCCGGGGGCCACGGCCGCGAGCCTTTTTGGGGGCGTTCGGCACACTTTGGCGCCCGACACCGCACCCCCACCGCCGCCTGGCGACGGCCCCCCCCGTCAAGGGGGAGGGGTGGGGCAGCGACGCTTGCGGCACCTGTCCGGCTTCCAGGCCGTGAATTTGCTTGAAAGGGCTGGGGGCGTCTGGTAAGATTCCCGGTTCCCTGCTGTGGAGAGGGGTCGACCGTGGGTCGGCCGCACCCGGTCAGGGTCGTTTCAGAGCCCGTAACGCCGACACAGGACGGAGGAGTATCTTGGCGGTCAAAATCAGAATGAAGCGTATCGGCCGGACCAACAGGCCGTTTTACAGGATCAATGCCGTGGATAGCCGATCGGCTCGCGATGGCCGGGTCATCGAGGAGCTGGGATCGTACGATCCTCACGGGAGCGACGACAAGAAGGTCAGACTGAACGCCGAGCGCGTGCAGTATTGGCTGAGCGTCGGCGCCCAACCGAGCGAAACGGTGCGGTCGTTTCTGAAGAAGGCCGGCCTGCTCGGGTCCGCGTCCAAGCCGCAGGCCTAGCTTCGCCGCTGTTGGATCGCACAAAAACGGTTGCCGCGACCCGGAGAACTCCGTGGTCGCGGTTTCTTTTTTTGGGTAGACTGCCGTCATGTCACTGCGAATCGACATTCTGACGCTCTTTCCGGAGATGTTCGGCGGCTTCGTGGCCGAGAGCATGATCCGCATCGCGCAGGAGAAGGGCCTGGTGGAGATCCACCTGACCGACATCCGCGACTTCAGCCACGACCGGCACCAGAAGGTGGACGACACGCCGTACGGCGGCGGGCCGGGCATGGTCATGAAGGCCCAGCCGGTGGTCGACTGCATCGAGGCTGTCATCGCTCGCGACCATCGCCGCGGCCCGATCGTGCTGATGACGCCGCAGGGCCAGGTCTTCAACCAGAAGCTGGCCCACCACTTCGCCGAGGACGCCGAGCGGCTGGTGCTGGTGTGCGGCCACTACGAAGGGTTCGACGAGCGGATCCGGTCGTTCTGCGACATGGAACTGTCGATCGGCGACTACGTGCTCTCGGGCGGTGAGGTGCCGGCCATGGCCGTGACCGACGCGGTGGTGCGGCTGGTGCCGGGCGTCCTGGGCGACGAGACCTCGCCGCACGACGAATCGTTCAGCGACGGCGCCCTGGAGTACCCGCAATACACGCGGCCGCCGGAGTTTCGCGGCCTGAAGGTCCCCGACATTCTGCTCAGCGGCCACCACGCCGAGATCGAGAAGTGGCGGCGCGAACAGGCCCGCCAGCGGACCCGACTCAGGCGTCCCGACCTCTAGGCTTTGTCTGAAAACGGCTTCGTACCGTGGCACGGGCGTCCCGCCCGTGCGTCCCAGGGGCATCTTGCCCCTGGGTTTGGACC
>JAFGPY010000314.1 GCA_016935955.1 Planctomycetota bacterium | reverse complement strand
TATATGTTATGTTGCGTTGGGGGGTGCGGGGGTCTGCCGAGAGGCCCGTGGCGTCGGGATGCCTGTATTCAAGGGGTTTCGTGGCTTCGGCCTGAGGAGCCACCGACATGGCTGTGGACGGGCGGATTCGGGGTGATAGGATGGTGCGGACGGTTGGGCGGCTTGCCCTCTATGGGGACTTGTGCGGGTGGCTGTTTCACGTGAGTTGCGCATGACGACAAGGCGGGAATCATGGGGTGAGGAGGAACGTGTGGACGCGAGGATGACGCAGGACGGTCGTGAGGTCGGCTACGACGTGCCGGCTGCTGTGGGAATGTGCGTCAGCGAGATTCAGACTCCGTGCCTGGCGCTGGATCTGGATGCGCTTGAGCGGAACATCGCCAAGATGGGACGCATCGCCAAGGAGCACGGCGTCCGACACCGGGTGCACGGCAAGATGCATCGATCCGTCGATGTGGCACGGCTGCAGCAGAGTCTGGGCGGCGCGTGCGGGATTTGCTGTCAGAAGGTCGCCGAGGCCGAGGTGTTTGCCCGTGGAGGGATCAGGGACATCCTGGTGACCTACGAAGTCCGCGACCTGGCCAAGATCGACCGCTTGGCTCGATTGCCGCTGCTGGGTGCGAGGACGATCGTCATTGTCGACGACGTGGCGAACGTGGCCGAACTGTCCGCTGCCGCCCAGAAGCACGACACGCAGCTTGAGTGCCTCGTGGAGATCGACTGTGGAGGAGGGCTCTGCGGTGTGACGAGCGCTCGCGAGGCCGTGGCAATCGCCCAGGCCATCGGCAGGGCCCCTGCCCTGAAATTCTCCGGGATTCAGGCCTACCATGGCAAGCTGCAGCACCTCGACAGCTACGAGGACCGCAAGGCGAGGTTCGCCGTTGCCCTGGAGAAGGCTCGCGAGACGGTTGAGACGCTGGCGAAGGTCGGCCTGACATGCGACATTGTGGGCGGTGGAGGCACGGGCAGCTACTACTTCGAGGCCGCATCGGGCGTCTACAATGAGCTTCAGTGCGGCTCGTATGCCTTCATGGACGTCGACTATGGACGCATCCGCGACAGCAGCGGCAGGCGGATTGACCAGGGCGAATGGTAGAACGCGCTGTTCATCCTGACGTCGGTGGTCAGTCACGCCAAGGCCGACCGGGCGATCTGCGACGCGGGGCTGAAGGTGCAGTCGCTGGACTCGGGCCTGCCGGTCATCTTCGGGCGGACGGATGTCCGGTACGTGGCCTGCGCGGATGAGCACGGCGTGATCGAGGATCCGCAGGGGGTGCTCAAGGTCAATGAGAAGCTGCGTCTCGTTCCCGGCCACTGCGATCCGACGTGCAACATGCACGACTGGTACGTGGGCGTGCGCGGCGGCAAGGTCGAGACGCTGTGGCCCGTCAGCGCCCGGGGCAAGTCTCTGTGACGATCGGTCTCAGAAGGCGTTGTCGAGGAAACCGGTGTGCACGCGGCCGTGCTGGAATCCGTCGCTGGCCAGGATGCGCCGGTGCAGCGGGATGCTCGTCTTGATGCCCTCAACCTGGAACTCGGCCAGGGCGCGCTGCATGCAGGCGATGGCTTCGCCGCGGGTCGGCTGGTGGACAATCAGTTTGGCGATCAGCGAGTCGTAGTTAGGCGGGATTCGGTAGCCCTCGAAGCATTGCGTGTCCACGCGGACGCCCAAGCCGCCGGGCTGGCGAAACCGCGTCAGTGTGCCCGGGCTCGGACGGAATCCGTTGTCGGGGTCCTCGGCGTTGATGCGGCACTCGATGGAATGGCCGCTCTGGCGGATGTCCTTCTGGCGAAGCGTCAGCGGCTCGCCCGAAGCGATGCGTATCTGCCACTTGACCAGGTCCACGCCGGTGACCATTTCGCTGATCGGGTGCTCGACCTGGATGCGGGCGTTGACCTCGAGGAAATAGAACTTCTGGTCCGCGTCGACGATGAACTCGACCGTGCCGGCGCCGACGTAATTGGCGGCGCGGACGATGCGGACGGCCGTCTTGCAGAGTTCCTGGCGGACGCTGTCGTCGAGATTCGGGGCCGGCGTCTCCTCGACGAGTTTCTGGTGCCGGCGCTGCAGCGAACAGTCGCGCTCGTAGAGGTGAATCGTGTTCCCGGCCGCATCGGCCAGAATCTGGACCTCGACGTGGCGAGGCTGCTCGATGAACTTCTCGATGTAGACGGTGCCGTCCTTGAAAGCGATCTCGGCTTCGCTGCGGGCCTGCTTGATGGCGCTGGTCAGGTTGATGTCGTTGTGACTGACTCGCATGCCTCGACCACCGCCGCCGGCCGCAGCCTTGATGATGACCGGGTAGCCGATCGCGTGGGCGATGTCCAGGGCCTGCTGCTCGTCGGCCACGGGCCCGTCGCTGCCGGGCACGGTCCAGGCCTTGGCCTGCTTGGCGATGTGGCGGGCCTGGATCTTGTCTCCTACGGCTCGCATGGAGTCGACGCTCGGGCCGATGAACTCGATGTTGCAGCTGCGGCAGATTTCGGCGAAGTGGGCGTTCTCGGCCAGAAAGCCGTAGCCCGGATGGATGGCCTCGACGTCGGTCACCTCGGCGGCCGAGATGATCCGCGGAATGTTCAGGTACGACTCGGCGGGACTCGGGCCGCCGATGCAGACGGCCTCGTCGGCCAAGTTGAGGTAGCCGGCGTCGCGGTCGGCCGTGGAGTAGACGGCCACGGTGCGGATGCCGAGTTCGCGGCAGGCTCGGATGATCCTCAGGGCGATTTCGCCCCGGTTGGCAATCAGGATTTTGCTCAACATGGCATCCTCGTGCGCCGGGCGGCTCAAGGCCCCCTGCACCGAATATTCGTTTCCGGGCGGCCCCCTGCCGGGCTGGGCACGGCAGGCCGTGCCCCTACAAACCCGAGATCGACCGCCCTCTTTCGGGCATGGCGGCGGACAACGGCCGCCATGGCACCCCTGCCGGATAATCGCGACCAAGGCGGTCAGGCCGCCACGGTCCCGGCCGGGTGCGACATTACTGCGGCTCGACCAGGAACAGCACCTGGTCGAACTCGACGGTGTCTTCGTTGGCGACACAGACCTTGACGACCTTGCCCGCCACGCCGGCCTTGATTTCGTTGAAGACCTTCATGGCCTCGATCAGGCAGACCACGGTATCCTCGCCGACGGTGCTGCCGACGGTGACGAAGGGCTCGCTGTCGGGGCCTGAGGCCGCATAGAACGTGCCGACCATGGGCGAAGTGACCTTGAGGAAGTTGTCGGCCGGCGCGGGCTGGGCGGCCACAGGTGCCGGTCCGGCGGCGGGCATGGCCGACGGCGCCACGGCGGCAACGGCCTGGACGGGTGCGGCCGGCGGGCGTTTGCTGAGCCGCACGGCCAGTTCGCCGTACTCGTACTCGAGTTCGACGAGGTCGTTCTGGCCCATCAGTTCGATCAGTTCTCGCAGGGCTTCGACGTCGACCAGGTCGCGGGCATGCGGACGTGCTTTGGCTTCAGCGGCTTTGTTGTCTTCCATGGTATCTCCCAAAGTCCCAACGGACGTGACCGGCCCCCGGAGCCACCTTGCCCGCCCCTTTTCGGGACGCCGACGGCCGCAGGAGGCCGCTCGGTCGGGTCGCCTCATCGCCGCGGCGAAAGGACGACCTGCTCCAGCTTCTTGGGCAAACGGGAAAGGACCCGGCGGCCCTTCCCCGTAATCAGTACATCGTCCTCAATTCGGATGCCGAACTGTCGCGGCACGTACAGCCCCGGTTCGATGGTGACGATCATACCCGGCTCCAGCACCACCTGGGCGGCCGACCGGGGCGACAGCGACGGCCCTTCGTGGACCTCGCGACCCAGGCCGTGACCGGTTCCGTGCCCGAAGGTCTTCCGGTAGCCGCGGTCGATGAGCACCTGGCGTGCTGCCTGATCGACGTTGGCGGCCGGTACGCCGGGTCCTGCGGCCAGAATGGCGGCTTCCTGGGCTGCCAGAACGGCCTCGTACGCCCGGCGAACGTCGGGGCGGATTCTAGCCGCCAGGACCATGCGTGTCAAGTCGCATCTGTAGCCGTCCAGGAGGGCCCCGAAGTCGATCAGAAGGGGTGTCTCGGCCGTCAGACGCCGATTTCCGGGCCTGGCGTGCGGTCGCGAGGCGTTCGGACCGACGGCGCAGATGGTCTCGAAGGCCGGCCCGGCGGCTCCGCGGCGGCGCATGGCGTATTCCAGCTCGCCGGCCAGCTCGATTTCGGTCATTCCCAGGCGGATTCGGCCCAGGAAATCGCCGTAGGCGGCCTCGGCGACGCGGAGGGCCCTTTCGACCGCCTGCACCTCGGTGGGGTCCTTTCTAATCCGCATCCGCGTTACGGCCCCTGCCAGGGGCCTGAGCCCCCCTGCCCCGACCAGCCGCACGAGCGACCGCCGCAGCGAGACGGTCACGGTCTCGGGATTGAAGCCCACGGGGGCGTCCAGGCGACGGGTCAGGCGGGCTAGTTCCTTGGCCAGCGAATCGGTTCGCAGGCGGATTCGCAGGTGCGGGCAGTCGGTCCGGGCGTCCTCGCCGTAGCGGAAATCGGTGATGAGCGTGGCCTTGCCGCGGGCCGGCACCAGCAGCCAGGAATCGTCGCCGCCGAACTGCGAGAGGTAGGCCACCTCGACCGGGCTGTCGGCCAGATAGCCGGCCAGACCGGCCTCACGGAGAACCCGCTGCAGGCTCAGCAATCGTTGACGAGAGGCATCGACGAGACGTTGACGGCTCATGGGCGCGCTCCATCGACAGGCAACCGGGTGCCATGCCTGCCCCTGCAGGCATGCCGAAGCGTCGTCCGCCGGCGGGGGTCAAGGTTGTACTGCACGAGTTCATTGCCAGAGTTCGCCGCGGATGAACCTGACCAGGACCGGTCCGAAGACGACGAGGATGGCCGCCAGGAAGATCAGCACCGACGGCACGAGCAGCTTGACCGT
>JAFGPY010000313.1 GCA_016935955.1 Planctomycetota bacterium | reverse complement strand
GCAACTTCGTCGAGGGCATGTACATGGGCATCGAGGGTGGCGGCTCCGACGTCCGCATCGCCTGCAACAAGGTCTACAAGACGCAGTTCGGCATGCTCTCGAACTCCGGCGGCAAGGGCTGGCTCATCGAGCGCAACGGCATTGAGCGGCAGTTTCAGCACCGCGCGGGCGACTGCGACTATAGCCGCATGTGGGGCCAGGAGCACCTCATCCGCCACAATCGCTATTACGCGACGCAGCGCAGCGAAGTCGGCAAGGCCCACCTCGACTGTGTGCAGTCGTTCAACGTCAAGAAGGACAATCCCGGCATGTTCCTGCACCACCTGACGTTCGAAGGCAACGTCTGCGACTCGTTCTCGCAGGTCTTTATGCTCTCGACGAGTACGCCCGGCACGCACCACCACTTCACGTTCAAGGGCAACATCATGTACAACAGCGGCTCGTGGGGCTTCTGCGTGAAGACCATTCCCGACTGCACGGCCGTCAATAACACGTTCGCGGGCATCAAGTGGTACGGTTTCGGCAATGCCGGCGCCGAGCGCGGCCGCGCGAACTACAACCTCTACGCCTCGATCAACACGCCCTACACCACCGGCCCCGGATTCGAGGGCAAGGGCAACCTGGTTTTCGACTGCGAGAATCCGCCGAAGGAACCGGCCGCGGGCGAGATGATCCAGGGCGACCCCAAGTTTGTCGACGCCGCCAAGGGTAACTTCCGCCTCACGGCCGGCAGCGCCGCCATTGACGCCGGGCCCGACGGCCTGGACATCGGGGCGCTGGAATACCCGAACGTCTACTACGTGGACGCCGAGCATCCCGGGGCGGACGACGAGGGGTTCGGCTACGTCGGCTGGCCCTTCAAGACCGTGGCCAAGGCCTGCTCGGTGGCGCAGGCGGGCGAAACGATCATGCTTCGCGGCGGCACGTACCGCGAAACGATCAAGCCGCAGGCCGACGGCGTGACGATCCGGGCCATGGCCGACGAGACGGTGACCGTGAGCGGCGCGGACCTGGTAACCGAGTGGAAGCGCGATGGCGAGGTGTGGGCGGCCGCGATGGAGACCGCGCCGGCGAAGTTGCTCGTCGACGGCAAACCGTCGGAGTCGGTTGCCTACGATGCGGCAGCGAAGCGCGTTGTGGCCCGCAGCATGGACCCACGGCTGCACACGGTCGAGGCCGTGGTCCGCGAGCGCGCGGTCGACCTGACCGGCCGCAAGGACGTCCGCGTCGACGGCTTGAACTGCGCCGACACGCTGGGCGAGCCCGTGGCGAAGTGAGGTGGGCGGCGAACACGCACGCGAAATGAACGGGGTGGCATGGCCACGCTTGCGTGGCCATAATTCCGATTGCCGCACACCTGTCGCGTCGTCGGCAGATTCAGTCAATAAATCCTCGACCTTGTCGAAACCTTACCCCTTTGCGGGAATAGTCCTAACACTTCAAACGTTTAATACCACAGGCACGCGATCGGAACCGGGTGGGCCGGTTGAGGGGATTGTGCCGATAGATGTAAGTCTGGGGAGGACTGTCCAATGTTTGCCGTCGATCAGAGAATCACTCCGCCGCAATCGCGGCGACCACAATTCAACTCGACCCCGATGCAGGGGCGGCTTGCCGCCAAGGCCGAGGCGCTGGAAGGCGACCTGCATCTTGCGATGAGTTCGCGCTTCCACCCCAACCTGTTGGGTGAAGAGGCCTTCGAGGGTGTTCGCGAGCATCTGAGCAGCAATGCGCGGCTGTGTCACGTGTGGCTGTGGGACCGCCTGCTCGGACCGCTTTACGATCCGGCCCTGCTGGCCCTGACGCGGCCGTGCCAGGTGCTGGAGCTGACCGCTGCGGCCGATCCCGCCGGAGCGCTCGATCTGGCCGAGCAGATGAAGTTCCGCATCGACAGCGAACTGGCCGCGTACGACCAGGTGCGCGACAAGCAGGCCTTCTTCGAGTCGGTCTCGCCGACGCACGCGCGGATGATCACGCGACTGTTCCGCACGCGCCGTCAGGCCCAGGCATTGATCGACGCCCTGCGGCCCAAGGCGGCCGCCGCCAAGGCCCCATCGCAGTAGCTGCCACACTTCGCGCGGAGAATCGCGCGAATGTCTCTTCCTTTCAGATCGGCCCGCGGCCCTCAGCGACCGCGGGCCTTTTTCGTTTACCGGTTGGCGGCAGAGTTTATACTCATCAGCTATGGCCGACCCTCAGCGACAGGCCGACTACTTCGCCTTGGTTTCGGGCCGCCGTCGGGGCCTGTGGGCCGCGATGCTGCGCGGGCTGCTCTGGGCGGCGTCGCTGCCGTACCGCGCTGTCGTGGCCGCAAGGCGAGCCTACTATCGTCTGGCCGCGCGGCGGGTCGATCTGCCCGTCGTGAGCGTCGGCAACCTGACCGTCGGCGGCACGGGCAAGACGCCGCTGGTGGTACTGGTGGTGCGGCGGCTGGCGGCGATGGGGCACCGCCCGGTGATTGTCAGCCGCGGCTACAAGCGGCAGCACGGCCGCACGGGCGACGAGGCGGCCGCCCTGCGGCGCGAGTTGCCACCGATGGTCAAGCAGATCGAATCGTCGGACCGTTACGCGGCCCTGTGCGAGGTTGTTCGAACGGAGCCGCACGACGTCGCCGTGCTGGACGACGGGTTCCAGCACCTGCGTCTGTACCGCAACCTGGACATCGTGGCCGTGGACGCCACGCGCCCGTTCGGTTACGGACACTGCCTGCCGCGCGGCCTCCTGCGCGAGCCGGTCTCGGCTCTGCGGCGGGCCGGCGTGGTGGTCATCACGCGGAGCGACCAGGTCGACGCCGTGGCGCTGGCCGACGTGGAACGTCGCGTGCAGCGCTACCTGCGTCCGGGCGCGACGCTGCTTCACGCTTCGCATCGCCCGACGGGACTGCTCCTGGCCGATGGCGGCACGGCGCCGATGGAGACACTTCGCGGTCGTCCGTGCTACGCCTTCTGCGGCCTCGGCAATCCCGAGGCGTTTCATCGCACGTTGGCCGATCTCGGCGCGGTCGAGGCGGCCACCCGGGACTTCGCCGACCATCATGCCTACGGCCCCGCCGACATTGCGGCCATCGTCGAGGCGGCGCGGGCGGCCGAGGCCGAGTGGATCGTCACAACGACGAAGGATTTCGCCAAGGTGGCCTCCGATGACCTTGTCGGCCGCTGGCCCGACGCGGCGAAGGTTGCCGCCGTGGAGATCGAGATCGTGCTGGACGAAGGCAACGAGGCACTGGATGATGTATTGCGGCCGCTGGTCGGGGCCGCAGAGCACGGAGACCGAAGCCATGAAGAACCATAAGGACTACGAGCCGCTGGACTTGGGCGGCCTGAAGATGACCAGCATCGCCGACCGCAAGCATCTGGTGACGCTGGACTCGTTCGGCTGCGTGCCGCCGCAGGGCGCCACGGTCGGGGCCTTCGTCGAGTCGCTGCCGCGGACGCCCGTGACGCGGGCTATGAACGAACTGGCCGACGCGATCGTCGCGGCCCACGAGGCCGACTGTCCCGTGGTCATGGCCATGGGCGCCCACGTCATCAAGGTGGGCCTGGCGCCTTTCGTGATCGACCTGATCGATCGCGGCGTGCTGACGGCTGTGGCCCTCAACGGGGCGGGAGCCATTCACGACCTGGAGATCGCCATGCACGGCGAGACGAGCGAGGACGTCAAGGCGGGACTGGCCGACGGATCGTTCGGTATGGTCGAAGAGACGCCGGCGCACATGAACGATGCGGCCATGCTCGGGCGGCACCGCGGCCTGGGCCGCGCGGTCGGCGACCTGATCAACGAGGACGAGGACGAGTTTCCCAACGGTGCGGCATCGATCCTTGCGGCCGCAAGCCGGCTCGACGCCGTGGCCACGGTTCACGTGGCGGTGGGCACGGACACGGTGCACATGCACCCGGACGCTCCCGGCGGCGCGATCGGCGCGGCCAGCCTGCTGGATTTCCGGAAGGTCTGCGCCGTGGTCTGCGACATGAGTCGCGGCGTGTGGCTGAACGTCGGGTCGGCAGTGGTCCTGCCCGAGGTTTTCCTGAAGGCCTACACCGTGGCGGTGAACCTGGGGCACGACCTGTCGGAGATCGTCACGGCGAACTTCGACCAGATTCTGCACTACCGGCCGCGCGTCAACGTGCTGGAGCGGCCCAGCCGCCGCGGCTACGCCTTGACGGGGCACCACGAGATCATGGTGCCTCTGCTGCACCAGATGATCGTCTCGCGGCTGTAGCGGGAGATGTCCGGCCTATGTAGCCCGGCCGCCCTCGGCCGGGAGGCTTAGGCGTGGACGGTCAGATGCATGGCGGCGCGGCGCCGGTCTTCGGCATGCTTCTGCGAGCAGAAGCATGGCACCCGCCGGCGAATGATCGTCTCGCGGCTGTGAGCGGGAGAGCACATCATGAGTCAGACGTCGAACGGCCCCAGGGCGGCGGATCGAACGCCTCGCGGAAAGACCACCTGCCTGGTCGTCGGCCTGGGGCGCCTGGTGCTGGCGGTGTTTCTGTCACTGCCGTTGCTGGGGCTGCTGATGTTCTACAAGGACGACGTGGCCGATTGGGTCAACAGTTACTGGGAACGCAGGATTGAGGAGACCTCGCATCTCGATGACCCGACGATGTCTGAGAAATGACCGTGGAGCATAGGGGAGAGGTGGGACATGAACGGACAGAATGAGATGGCGGGTGCGGGCGGAACGGGGACGCCGCAGCAGGGCATGGCGGGCGAGCCGCAAACGCCGCGCAAGTCGAACAAGACCGGTTGGATTCTGCTGATCTGCGGCATCGGTTGCCTGGGGATGATGGTGTTGCTGGCGATCGTTGCCGTGTTCTTTGGGGCGTTCGCCTTCAGGGCCACCAGGTCCAAGACCGTGTCTGCGCCGCGTGCCCCCACCGTGATGGCCAGCAGGGCCTATCCGTACGCCGAGCACTGCAACACGTGGTCGATGTCGGGCGCGCCCGTCGCGGACAGGGCGTTCTCCGAAGCGATCAAGGAGTACGTTTTCACCAACCACGGCCAGCAGGCCACGAACGATCTGGGCCAGATCAACTGGTTCAAGGCCGATTGCCCGCAACAGACGGCCACCGCAGCGGGCAACGTCACCGTGACGCTGTCCAACGACGCCGGGCAGCAGGTGGTGCTCGAAATGTCCTTCAAGCAGAACACGCCGATCCACTGGACGTTCACCGTCGATTCGATCACGCGGCCGTGATGGCTGCGGATCCAGGTGCGGGTGCCATGATCAGCGCACAATACACAGCCGGCGTTTCTCATGGCCTAGCCTTTGGCTAGACCATGGCATCCCGCGCCAACCCTTGGCTCTTCGATCCCCCGGCGGTGCCGGGGGCTTGTTGGGGTGTCCGGCGACCCGCCTCCGCCCCTTCATTGCGGCGTCCGGCGACCTGCCTCGGCCTGTCGCGCGAAAATCACCTCTGGTCTTTGCTGCGAGTTTACATTATCCTATCACCTCGGTGATTTGTCCTTTGGGCCGATTCGCGTTGCTGCAACGGCAGGAGCGTGCATGTACGAACGATTGCGCGAGGTGCTTGAACGTCTGGATCGTCCGCGGATTCTGATTCTGGGCGACCTGATGCTGGACCGTTACGTCTATGGCGACGCCGAACGGATCAGCCAGGAAGCGCCGATCCAGGTGCTGCGCGTGGCCGGCGAGGAAGACCGCGTCGGCGGCGCGGGGGCCGTGGCCAACAACATCGTGACCCTCGGCGGCCGGGCCGACCT
>JAFGPY010000312.1 GCA_016935955.1 Planctomycetota bacterium | reverse complement strand
GGTAAAACGACGGCGGGCCTGCCGGGGTGAAGATGAACAGGTCGTCGATGTCCATGTAGCTGATTTGCGAATAGGCATAGTCGTCCGTGGCGTAAATCACCTGGTCGAATTTCGCAGCGGGACTGTAGAAGGGGGCGTCCTCGACCAGCATGTCATCGTCCAAGCTGACGGTCACGGTCTGCGTGTCGAAGTCCATCGTCACGGTCAGGATCATCCAGCTGGCGGGCAGGAACGTCCCTACTATGGTGTCGTTGAAGTCGATGTAGCCCTCAAACGTGAAGTGAATGTAGTTGGTCACCAGTTCCTCGTCGAAGTCGCAGAACTGGATCAGCCAGTCGGCCTCGTCGAGGGTGGAGATAAAAATCGCCTGGGAGAAGATGACCACGTTGCCGAGCGGGCGATGGTCGGGAAACGTGCGGCCGGCGGACCAGTGAAACGCGTAGTCGAATACGCTGTCGGTCTCGATGGTCATGGCCTGCTGGCCGGATGCAACGTTGCCCGACTGGATGTAGACGTCCACGTCGGCGGACCACTCCTGCTGGCCGTCCAGGTAGTCGAGAATATAGCCCTCGTCGTTCTCGAAGCCGCACTCGTAGACGTCGGCCGCAATAGCCGGCACGGTCGCCAGCAGCAGAATCGCCAGAATTGATGCGTATCGCACGATTGTCCCCTTTCCACGGTAGATTGTTCAGTGGCAGGTGGTCGCCAAATTAGCCGCGTTTCCGTCCGCCGTGGCGGAAACGCTCTGTCGTCAGTGTGACACGAAACGGCGTCCAAGTCAAGGGCGGTCAGGTCAGATGCCGTGGCCAGGATAGTTTTCGGTGGATGGCACTATTCCTTTTGTGCCCGTTCGAGGCGGCTGTCGGACCTTGCGGAGGCCGGAGGGCGGCGGTATGCTTTGTGTGGACGCCCCGGCACACCGTGGCGGGGTCGCGTCGATGCCTTGGGAGACGGTCATGCCGCAAACGATCAGGAATCCGATTCTGCCGGGATTTCACCCGGACCCGTGCATTTGCCGCAAGGGCGACGACTTCTACATCGCCAATTCGAGTTTCCAATGGTGGCCGGGCGTGCCGATCTCGCATTCGCGCGACCTGGTGCACTGGCAACTGGTCGGCTATGCCCTGACGCGGCGGTCGCAGCTGGAGATGGACCGCATTCCCGACTCCGGCGGCATCTGGGCTCCGGCCCTGAGCTACTGCCAGGCCGACGGGCTGTTCTACATGGTCTACACGAACGTCAATCGCCCCAGCCGCTACGCGCCGATCGAAACGCCGAACTACGTTGTCACGGCCGAGGACCCGCGCGGTCCGTGGTCCGAGCCGGCGTACCTCAACCGTACGGGTTTCGATCCCTCGTTCTTCCACGACGATGACGGACGCACGTGGATGATCAACATGTACCTGGGCTATCGCCCGGGGCAGAAGTTTTTCGACGGGCTGCTCGTGCAGGAGTACGACCGCCAGGCGAAGCGACTGGTCGGCCCGGTGACGAACGTGTTCCACGGCACCGACCTCGGCGCAACCGAAGGCCCGCACCTGTTCAAGCGCGACGACTATTACTACATCCTCTGCGCCGAGGGTGGCACCGGATACCATCACGCCCTGACCCTGGCCCGGTCGCGGTCCCTGCTGGGGCCCTATGTGGTTCACCCGCAGAACCCGATCATGACGGCCCTCGGCACCGACGCGACGCTGCAGAAGGCCGGCCATGGCAACCTCGTCGAGACGCCCGACGGCCAGTGGTACGGAGTGTTCCTATGCGGCCGGCCGAACAAGGACAAGCGATGCGTCCTGGGCCGCGAGACGGCCATCGAGCGCGGGCAATGGCGCGACGACGGTTGGTTCTACTTCGACAGCCCGCATCCGCGGCTCGACGTGCCGGCGCCCGTCCTGCCGCAGGGCGACGTCGAGACCGCCCCGGACTACGATGACTTTGACGGTCCGGAACTGGGCCTGCACTGGAATACGCTCCGCCTGCCGCATGAGGACGAGGTCTCGTTAACCGCGCGAAAAGGCTGGCTGCGGCTGACGGGGCTCGCCCACCCGCTGGAGACCAATCAGCGTCAGGCCCTCGTGGCTCGTCGCATCGAGAGCCGCGACTTCGACGCCGCCACCTGCATGGAGTACGAGCCCGAGAACCCGTGGCAGTTCGCCGGCTTGACGTGCTACTATTGCCACACGAATTACTATTGGCTGCGCGTCGGGCGGGACGAGCACGAGGGGATCGTGGTCGAACTGGTTCGCCGCTACGGCTCGGACCTGACGCTCGAAGGCCGCATCCGAGCCGAATGGCCGCAGTTCCACCTTCGTGTCCAGGCCCGCGGCGACCGGTACCAGTTTGCGGCCGGTCCGAACGGTCGCTCGTGGCAGGATGTCGGGCAGGCCCAGGACGGCTCGATCCTGTCCGACGAGGAGGCCCAGAACTTCGGTTTCTCGTTCACCGGGGCCTTCGTGGGCCTGGCGGCCAATGACCTTTCCGGGACACGGCTGCACGCCGACTTCGATTGGTTCAGTTACGTGGGCCGCTAGCCGCTGCGGGTCGGGGTCAACGTCCGGAAAGGCCCTTGCGGAATGACCGGCGTCGGCCGTATAAACAGTTGTGGGCGGCCCTGCGACGTCGAGCCGGCTCCGGTAGGATTCATGGGCCCCCGGGATCGGGGCCTTCGCGAAAGGGATTGGTATGCACAGGACAGTGCTGGCTATTGCGGCCGTCGTCGTGGTGCTGACCGGGACGGTGGTGGGCTTTGTCGTCTATCGCCACGTCGGCGCAATGAACAGGGACACCAAGCCGCCAACTGTTGCATCGAACACGTCCGACACGCCCGTGGAAACCCCCGAGGAACGCCCGCAGCCGAGACCGCCCGTCGCGTCCGCGAACACCCCGGCGCCGCCTGCCGAGGTGCCGCCGGAGGAAATGGCGCCGGAGCCCGCCCCCACCGACCCCGATCCACCGGATGAGGCGTCGGACGACGTGAAGAAGCGGATCGGCGACCTGCTGGCCACTCTGTCGCAGGACGAGAAGAACGAAGTGCTGCGACAGATTTCACAGGAACGGCGTGACAAGTACCGCGAAGAGTATCGTTACCGTCTGCGGACGCAGGCTGTCGTCGAGAACCTCAAGTGGCAGCGCGACGAGATTCTCCGACTGACCGACCTCCAGAGTCAGCAGATCAACGGCATCATCGAACCGATGCGGCCGCGGATGAAGGATTCTCTGGCGGTGCTGTGGACTCGCGAGGGGGAACTGCGACAGGAGATCGCACAACTGTTCCGGCAGGGACGGCGTGAGGAGATCGGGCCGCTCAACGATGAGCTTCGTGACGTTTTGAAAGAGACCGAGGAGATCAAGAACCAGTACAACGAGGAATTGAAGCTGCAACTCCAGGATATCCTGACGCCGGAACAGCTTGACTGGTTGAAGAAGCGCGACAACGTCGGCCGATCGCCGCAACGGCCCGAGGTGCGGCGGTAGGCTCTCTCTGGGCGAGGGCGGCCGCGGCCGGTTTCGCACACGGCACCGTGATAGGCTGCTGAGCCGACCGGCGGTATGCCGACAATAGACTTTGTGCGGGGCAGGGACGGCCCCGCGGAGCGGGCGGACCAATCGCGTCGCCTGTTGGAGAACAGATGACGGCAAGACTCAACACAACTCTGATCAGCATCGCAGTCGCGGCGGCCGTGATTGCGGGCGGCTTGCTGCTGGTCCACGCCATGCGCGGACCCGAGGAGCCAGCCGCTCCCGACACCGGGGCGGTCCAGGCCCCGGTGGATTCTGCCGCTCCGCAGCCGATTGCAGGTGACGTTCCGTTCGAGACGAAGAAGCAGCCGGACCTGTCGCACCGCATGGTGGCATCCGAGGAACACGTTTCGCAGGATGCCGCGGGCGGCGACGACCGCCCGACTCGTCCGCTGGACAAGACCGGGCAGTACACGATCGCCATCAGCCCGCAGCAGCGCAAGGCCATGGTCGCGGCCCGCTGGACCCGCATGCGAACCGAGGTCAAGTATCGTCTGCCCGGCACCTACGTGCTGCAGCAGTTGGAGCGGGCGGTCGATCCGACCTTGCGGCTGACAGATCAGCAAAAAGCCGAGGTCGGCCGCATCGACCAGGCCATGAAGCCGAAAATCGAGGAGGCCTTGAGCCAGTTATGGTCCCAGCGCGACCAGGTTCGTAGCGACCTTCAGAAGGCCGTGACCGACAAGGACCAGGCGGCCATCGAGACCCTGCGTGCCGAGTACGCGCGACTCTATGCCGAGGAGAGCCGCATCCGTCGCGAGCAGCTCAATGAGCAATACAAGGCGCTTCTTGGCGAAGTGCTGACGGCGGAGCAGATGGAGATGCTTTCCGGCGACATGAAGTCGACCGCGACCATGCGCAAACTCTACGGTCCGCGGCAAGTCACCAGCCAATCCATCCAATACCAGAACACCGGCGAGTGATGGGGCCGGTGTGGCGTCCGACGCCAACTACATTCAGAGGTCGGTTGGCATTATCCGATGCGTTTCAGAATTCGCTGCAGGATGTACTGCTCAAGGACGGCGTCGCGGCCGTAGTCCACCCACGTCTCGCCGACGCCGTAGTCCTTCTCGTAATCCTCGATGGCCCGCACGCGGCCGCGATACACCGAGTACATGTCTCCGGCGCTGGTCGCGTCGATCGATCCGGCCACCGCCAGCCGCTCCTTGCGGACGATGACCTCGATGCTCAATCCGCTTCCCGCAGCCGGCATTGCCGCCGCGGCGTCCGCCGATGCGGAAGAGGCCTCGGTCTCGCCCGGTTCATGCAGGAAGACCGTCACTGTCCGTCGCACGGTGTGCAGAGAGGTCTCCGCCTTGTCCTCGCACGTTCGCACGTCCGGACGCCAGAACTCCGTCGGGTGGGCCGAAACCAGCGGCAACGTGTCGATGCGGCCCTGGTCGCGCGGCGGACGTTCCACCTCGAAGAACATGTCTTCGAGCATGTCGGTCACCCGCTCGCGGACCACCAGCCGATCGTGCGTGGCCACCAACGTCGGGTTGCTTAGTTCCGCCTGCTGCCCGCAACCTCCGCATGCAGCCGTCGCGGCCGCCACGGTGACAAGCACCAGAAAGGTTCTCAGTCGAGAGTGCATGAGGACGTGTTCTCCATGGGCCGCGGGGCGTTGCCGAGTGCGTCAGAGCCGGTGAACCTGCAGCATGTCGCTCGACCCCGGCTTGTCCGGAAACTGCCCACTGATTATAACCACGGTCGAACCAGGCTCAACCCATTTCCCTTCGGCCAGCAGCTGGCTGACGCGGCTCCGCAGGTCGGCCGACCGGATGATTTCCTGGTGGTGCACGGCAAACACGCCGCGATACAGGGCCATTCGCCGGCACGTCTCGATCCGATCGCTGATGGCCACGATGGAAACGTCCGGCCGCTGCTTGCTCACGGCCTGGGCCGTCGCGCCGCTATGGGTCAGTACGACGATGGCCCGTGCCCCGACGTCGGCGGCAATCCGCGCCGCTCCGTCGGCCAGGGCGCGTTCCAGCACCGGCGTCCCCTCCAATGTGGCCCGGCCGCCCTCGGCCGGGAGCGAAATACCTTCCTGTGTAGCCCGGCCGCCCTCGGCCGGGACCACGGACATCTCTCGCCCCTCGATCCACTCACGCCATAACCAGGGGTAACTGTCTGCGGTCGGGGCAAGGCTCTTGCGGACCGGGTTCTGACAGACGTACTCGACTTTGACGCGGGTATTCTCGTCGCTACGCAGAACCCGGTCGAACCACTCTTCCTGCCACAGAGTACCATGACGTCCCAAGGCTCTGTTCACGGAGTGAGACGAGGCGCCTTTGATGCCGCTCATAATCTCGCCAACTCCGAAAGGGTTGCCATGGCAGTCCGGTAGCGGCGTCAGAACCATGTGCACGTGATCGGGCATTACCACCGCACCGTGAAGCTGGTATCGGGTCCCATGGTCATGAACACAGTGGCGAAGAACAATATCGCGAACCGATTCAGGGAGCACCATGCGGTCCTTCGTACAGAAGGTGACAAATAGAGGTTTGCCTGTCACCTGGTAGTAAGGTAGATTCCTTCGATACTCGGCTCGGGCCGCCTGCGATGAGGAAGTCGAAAAGGAATCTACTTCGTCCCCGGCCGAGGGCGGCCGGGCTACATCTGCATTTCGCCATCGGCCCGCGCCGAATTCCTTCTCGTGATCCTCGGTCAGGTTGGCGATGCGGTCCATGACGGCCACGGCTTCGCCCGGATAGTCGCCAACGGCCGTCTCGCCTGAAAGCATGATGGCGTCCGCACCGTCCAGGATGGCGTTGGCAATGTCCGACACCTCGGCCCGCGTGGGGTAGGGCAGGTGGATCATCGTCTGCAGCATCTGCGTGGCGATGATCACGGGCGTGGCGGACCGGACAGCCATGCGTGTGATCCGTTTCTGGATCAGCGGCACCTCGGCCACGTCCATCTCGACTCCCAGGTCTCCGCGGGCCACCATCACGGCGTCGCTCAGGGCGACGATTCGCTCGATGTCGGCGACGGCCTCGGGCTTCTCGATCTTGGCCACGATCCGTGCCGACGAGCCGGCTTCGCGGATGCGCCGCCGCAGGTCCACGATGTCGTCCGCACACCTCACGAACGACAGGCCCACATAGTCGACTCCGGCCGCAAGGCCCCAGGCCAGATCCTCCAAGTCCTTCGCGGTCAGCGACGGAGACGAGATAACCGTCTCGGGCAGGTTGATGCCTTTTCGCGGCAGCAGCCGGCCGCCCACTGCCACGCGGCAGGTCAGACGGTCGGCCGCTTTCGCCGTGACGGTCAGCCGCAGGGCCCCGTCGTCCAGCAGAATGGTTTCATTGATGCGGCAATCGTCGACGATGGCGGGATACGTGGTGGAGAACCCTTTGGCGGCGCCCTCGGGCAGGCCGTGGCGGCCGATGGTCACCACGTCGTCGGCCGTGAGCACCAGCGGATCGTCGCTAAGCGTCGCGACGCGAATCTTCGGGCCGCACAGGTCCAGCAGCACGGCCACGTGCAGCTTCATTTCGCCGGCGACGCGGCGAATTCGCTGCAGCAGATCGTCCCGCCAGGCGGCAGTGCCGTGCGAGGCATTCAGCCGCACGACGTTGCACCCGGCGGCAAACACGCTTCGCAGCCGCTCCTCGCTCTCGGTGGCGGGCCCCGCCGTGGCGACGATTTTCGTGAAACGAATCTCCGATGCCATGCCAAGTCGCCTCCGTCGCTTCGGGGACCTCGCGTTGTCGCGGGGCTGCCCGGCTCGCTACTGCTGCAGTGCGGCCTTCACCTCCGGCGCCAGGCGGATGCTCAGTTCCTGGAGTTGACGATCGTCGACCGGCCCCGGAGCATTGGTCATCAGGCAGACCGCCTTCTGTGTCTTCGGAAAGGCGATCGTGTCGCGGATGTTCTTCAGGCCAAGCATCAGCATCACGCAGCGGTCCATGCCCAGGGCGATGCCGCCGTGCGGAGGCGCGCCGTAGGCCAGGGCGTCGAGCAGGAAACCGAACTTCATCCGCGCCTCCTGCTCCTCGATGCCCAGGAGCCTGAAGACCCGTTGCTGCACGTCCGGGCGGTGAATACGGATGCTGCCGCCGCCAAGCTCCGTCCCGTTGAGAACCACGTCGTAGGCCTTCGCCCGCACCATCAGCGGATCGCTCTCCAGTCGATCCAGGTCCTCGTCCTTTGGCGACGTGAACGGGTGGTGGATGGCGACGCAGCGCTTCTCCTGGTCGTCGTACTCGAACATCGGAAAATCGACGACCCACGTGAAGGCGAACTTGCCGTCCTCGATCAGGCCGAGCTTGCGACCGACGTTGAGCCGCACCTCAGCCAGCGAGCGGCAGGCCACCGGGATCTTGTCGGCGACGAAGAGCAGCAGATCGTTCTCCTCGGCGCCGAACTCTTCCATCAGGCGTCGCCGCTGCTCGTCGCCGAAGAATTTGGCGATCGGCCCGGTGGGGCCCGTGGCGTCGATCTTCATCCAGGCCACGCCCTTGGCCCCGAACGTGGCGGCAAACGGCGTCAGGTCGTCGATCTCCTTGCGGGTCAGACGTCCGCCGCCCTTGGCGCAGAGGCCGCGGACCACGCCGCCCGACTCGATCACCTGCTTGAAGACGCGGAAGTCGGTCTCGTTGGCCAGTTCCGTCACGTCGTGAATCAGCATCTCGAACCGCGTGTCGGGCGCGTCCTTGCCATAACGCAGCATCGCGTCGTCGTAGCTCATTCGCGGCATCGGCAGCGGCACGTCCAAGCCGAGTGCGGCCTTGGCCACGTGGGCGATCATGCGTTCGGTCGTCGTGATGACGTCCTCGACCGTTACGCAGGCCATCTCGACGTCGAGCTGCGTGAACTCCGGCTGCCGGTCGGCCCGCAGATCCTCGTCGCGCATGCAGCGGACAATCTGGTAGTAGCGGTCGAAGCCCGAGATCATGAGAATCTGTTTGAACAACTGCGGCGACTGCGGCAGCGCGAAGAACATGCCCGGGTTGACCCGCGACGGCACCAGGAAGTCGCGCGCCCCTTCGGGCGTGCTCTTGGTCAGGAACGGCGTCTCGACGTCGATGAATCCCTCGCGGTCGTAGAAATCGCGCATGGCCTTGGCGATGCGGCTGCGGGCGACCAGGGCGTCGCGCATCTGCGGCCGGCGGAGGTCCAGGTACCGATACTTCAGCCGCAGATCCTCGCCCGCGTCGCTCTCGGCCGAAATCTCGAACGGCGGCGTCAGCGACTGGTTCAGCACCGCCAGGGCGGTGGCTTCGATCTCGATGGCGCCGGTGGTCATCTTGGGGTTGATCATGCCTTCGGGCCGCGGCCGCACGCGACCGCTGACCTGGAGCATCCATTCGCTGCGGACGCGTTCGGCCGTGGCGTGGGCCTCGGGAGCGATCTCCGGATCGAAGACGCACTGCGTCAGTCCGTAGCGGTCCCGCAGATCGACGAAGATCAGGCCGCCGTGGTCGCGGAAGTTGGCCACCCAGCCGCACAGCGTCACTTCAGTCCCGACATCGCCGATGCCCAGATCGCCGCACGTGTGGGTGCGCATGGTGGTAGGCTTTGACACCAGAAGACTCCTTCGTCAGACAAGTGATTGCCCCGGCACGGCACGCTTGCCGCCGGCGCACCCGGGCCGTCCGGACCAAGTGACTCGGCGGGTCCACAGGGCGGCACAAGACGGAGCATTTTCGCCGCCGCAAGGCCAATTGTCAAGCGGAGGATGGTTTTCGGCGGGAAACGTGCCCGCCACGGGGGCCAGGGCCGCTTCCATAAAGGTCATACAACTTTCCGCCGAAGCGGAGGGGGGACAGACCACACGTCATGGCCACGCAAGCGTGGTCCATGCCACCCCGAAAGTGTATGGAACGTTTCTGGAGACGACATCAGGGCAGGGCATGACCGACCGTCGGCCGCATGGCGCGCAGGTCGGCGGACGTGATGGTCCCGGAGCCGTCTGCGTCGTAACGGGCGTTGGCGGTCGTGAGGGTTTCGCCCGAGGCCGCACGCGCCGCCAGCAGGTCCGCGGCACTGACCTCGCCCGAGCCGTCGAGGTCACCGGCCAGGGCCTTCAACACGATGTTGGTGTCGCCCTCAAGACCCAGGCCTCCGGTGGTCCGCAGCGTGCTGGTCGCCGTGATCGTGTAGGTGTCAACGTCCGGCAGGGCGGGCGAGAACGTCACGGTCAGCAGCCGCTGGCTGCCGTCCAGGGTCATACTCGCAATCGTGCCGCTCTGGTCGCCATGACTCTGCCCGACGACGGTCACGGCGCCGGCCACGAGGGTCGCCGGATTGATGGCCGCGTCAAACTGGATTCGCACCTTGCCGAGCCCGGCCAGCCGCGGCTCAATGTAATCGTCGCTGATGTCTGTGGCCAGATCCCCGGCGGCGCCGTGGCTGCCGACGACCTGCCAGCCCGTTACGTGGGCGGCCGTCTGCGTGATGCGGTACAGGTGGACGGCGTAGGGCGTAAACGCGTCCTGGAACGAGCCGCCCGAGACGGTGATCGTGCGGCTCTCGCCGAGCACCTCGGCCTGGGCCGCACCGGCGCCGGCCACCTGGAACGTCGCGGTCGTCGATCCGTCGCGCATGCCCACGGCGAACAAGTACGTCGCGCCGCCGTACTCCTTGACCATGATGTCCACGGGCACGTCGACGTTCGACGACTGGACCGTCGCGCCATCCTCGATCGTGGGACTGTTCAGGACCGGCGCCAGAGACTGAATCTGGTTGTTGGTGGCGGTCACGGCGGCAGTCATCACCGGATCGGCCAGCAGGCCGGCCTCGATGAAGGTCGGGTCGATCTGGTGGACGAAATACAGAATGCCCATCGAGCCATGGACCAGCGACATCCAGACCTCGGCCTTGACCTGCGTCGGCGTGGCCACGCCGTAGCCGTGAATGTTGGTGCACTCGACGAAGTTCCAGACCACATCGGTCTGCGTGCCGACCTTCCATGTGTTCAGCCGGTCGACACCGTAGGGAATGAGCCATGGCTTGTTCTTCACCGGAAGGTAGTTTGTGGCAGTGCTGGATGCGAAGGGGTAGATGTCGAACGAGGCGATGTCGCAGCCTTGCAGGTACAGGGGATAGTCTTCCGGGTGATTGGTTCGCGTGCCGCGTCCCCACCAGCCGTCCCAGGCGACGCCCTGGCCGAGGTTCAGGAACACCGGCCGCGTGTCGTCGTTGGCCTTCATCGTGTTGTAGCGGTTGACGATCTCCGACGGCAGGATGGGCGGATCGTAGGTCTGCGTCGTGCTGTTCCACTGGGCGTTGTCGGGTTCGTCCTGCTGGGCCCAGCCGATGATCACGTCGCGGTTGGCGGAGGTCAGACCGACGGTGTTCTGGCTGCAGATGGTCTTCATGCCCATGGTCTTGAGGTTGGCCAGTTGCGATTCGGTGGGTCCCTGCCACAAGCCGACGTAGATGTTGAAGCCGGCCGCCTGGTATTGGGCGATCCGCGACGTCGAGGTGCTCTGGAGCCAAACGCCGATTGGGAACCAGTTGGGGTCGCTCGGCGGACCGTTAGTCCACTGGGCATAAGGGCTTTCGCCGCGAAGCGACGAAACGGGGCCCGCCGCCAGCAGCACCAGAACCGCAAAACCCGCGACCAGTCGCCATGGAATGCTCATAGCAGGCTCCCCACACACCGCACAGCCTCGGGCCTCGTTCCGCCGAATACCCCCCCGGGCCGCGCCTTTTGCAAGTATACTCCGGAAACGGCTCGCGGTCAAACGGGACACGTTCACAAGTTCTTTGCTCAACGGGTGTTGTCTGCCCTGGCGATTTGTCGAGACCGGCCCGCCGGAAAGAGGTTGAAACCGGAGGCAAGCGGCAATACAGTGGTAGGCTGCGTGTCGGCGGCTCCGGCCGCCAATCAAGTCCGCCAGGTACAAGGAGTCCGAAGATGGCCGAGGTCAAAGTCTGTTCGAAGTGCGGCTCTAGCATTCCCATGCCCGACATCATCGCCGGCAAGGCCAAGCTCGTCAGCGGGCAACTGCTGTGCGGCCAGTGCGCCGAGGGCGGGGCCGCGGCCGTCGAGACGCCTGCACCCGCATCACAACCGGTGCCTGCGGCCCCCGCGCCGCAACCGACCGGCGACGGGCCCGGGCTTATTTCGCTGCCCGACGATCCGGTCGAGCCGCTGGCCATCGGCAAGCCCGTCGCAGACGAAGAGCACACCGAGATTATCGCCCGTGGCATGCAGCAACGGGCCGAGGTCCAGTACAGCCGCCAGCCGCACGTCTCGGGCACCGGACCGATCCGCGTTAAGACGTTCGACACGAAGCTGACGCGCGCCGCCATGGAACTCATGGACGAGCAGATCAACATGTGGCTGGACGAAACCGGTTACGAGGTCAAGCTCGTGACGACGACCATCGGCGACGTGCAGGCCAAAACGACCGAGCAGCACCTGATCGTCAACATCTGGTACTAGCCGAGGGAATCTCGGGATCCAGTGAGAGACTTCTTGTAGCCCGGCCCGTCTCGGCCGGGATCTGGGGCGGCTGGCGAGTCGCCCCACGTGATCTACTGCATGAGTTGGAGGTACATCTAGTGAGACTGCAACAGGGAATGAGTGTGATCATGGTGTTGTTGGGGTTATGTGCCCCGGCACTGGCGGGCCAGGGGTTTGTCGTAGTGGCCGACGGCAAGGCCCAGTGCCCCATCGTCCTGAACGAAGGGGCCGGCGAGGCCGAGACGTTCGCGGCCGAGGAACTCCGGTCGCATCTGAACCGGATCAGCGGGTCCGAGTTCCAAGTCACCAGTGCTGCCGCAGGAACCCTTGACGGGCCGGGCATCTTCATCGGCACGGGCAAGGTGGCGCTGAAGGGTTTCCAGCCGCCGCAAGAGGCCGGCCTGGACGGCTTCACGATTCGCAGCGACGACAAGTCGCTGGTCATCTGCGGCGACAACGATCGCGGCACGCTCTACGGCGTTTACACCTACCTGGAGTCGCTGGGCTGCCGCTGGTGGACGCCGACCGAAAGCACCATCCCCAAGATGGCGACCATCACGGCCGCGGACCTCAACGTGCGGCAGGTGCCGCGCCTCGAGTACCGCGACATGATGTACCAGGAAAGCTGGGATGGCGACGGCAAGCTCTGGTACGTTCGCAACAAGCTGAACGGCTTCGCCTGGAGCGACCCGTCGGCCAAATACGGCGGCCGCTACAAGTTCATCGGTAACCTGGTTCACTCGTACAACTCGCTTCTGGAGGCCTCGGGCGAAGAACTGACCGAGGACATGTGGGCGCTGCGTGACGGCAAGCGCAGAGTCAAGCAGCAGCCGTGCCTGAGCAACGAGAAGACCCTGGCGGCCATGATCAAGGGGGCCGTCAATCTCTATCGCAAGACGCCCGGCGCTCGCTTCATCGTCGTGGGCCAGGAGGACAACAAGTCGTACTGCCAGTGCGAGAAGTGCGCCGCCATCGACGCAGCCGAGGAATCGCACTCGGGCCAGGTCATCACCTTCGCCAACAAGGTGGCCGAGACGCTGGAGAAGGAGATTCCGGGCGCCTGCGTCTGCACGCCGGCCTACGAGTGGTCGCGCAAGCCGCC
>JAFGPY010000311.1 GCA_016935955.1 Planctomycetota bacterium | reverse complement strand
TGAACGCCGGTATCGAGCCCATTTTACCGAGCAACCATGCAGGGCGCTACCAAAGAATCGCAAAGATCATATGGGAAATGCGGGATTGAACCGTCGTCCAAGCCAGGGGTGTCAGCAGAATAATCCAGGCCAGTGTCTTCACCAGCCAGCCGGGCGGCGGGGCCGTGATCCGGACCTTCCAACGCATCATTCCCTCCCCGATCTCGTCGCCGTACCAGATGAACAGAACGATGATGAGAAGACCGGCTGCGACGCCCAGGATCTCGGCTCCGGCGCCCGAGGCCAAGCCGATGACCAGATACGTGGTCGCCACCAGGGCCGACAGACCTCGATTGATCAGCGTCGCCATGATGCACTCTCCAACGCACAGGCCACTTGCCTACCCGGTGTTTACTGCATGGTTCTGCTTGGAGGATTATGAACTAACCGTTGTCGTCATGACAAGCGAATTGGCGAGCATGCCGATGGTCAGATTCGCACCAGCATCGCGACCCAGAGCCACCATGCGGCCGGGAACAGAAGGAAGAACCAGCCCAGGGTGTTGATGATGCAACCATAGCCCTCGGGTTCGGTGCCCATGGACGTTGTCGATCCGATCCACCCGTCAATGGGCTCGCCCAAGACGACAATTCCAAAACCGAGGACGATGGAGCCGCCGAACAGACCCAGAGGATACTCACCGGTCACGTGGAAGCAAATCAGGTATCCTGCCAGCACGGCGACTGCGGCGATTCTGTTGATCCACGATTTCACGCGTGATTCTCCTTCGGTCCCTCAGGCAATCATGAGCCCGAACAGAAGCCCGAGGAGTGCGGGAGCAAGCAGCAAGCTCCAACCTATCAGATAGAGCAGGCAACCGATCTCGCTCCTCTCCGTTCCAAAGCGGCTGGTCGGCGCCATGTAATCGGCTAGGAATATCTTGAGGAGCCCCACGACAATCAAGCCGATGGCGAGGGCCGGAAACCTTCTCGTGCCGACGAACAGCACCGCGTAACCACCTGCCACCAGCAACGCCAGAATGCGGTGAATCCATTTGCCCACGGGCTCGCTCCGAAGGGTGTCCTACCTCATAACGACCCTGGGCGGTGTCGTCTTCCGTGGTTACGGGGATTCAGGCGGTTTCCATCAGGCCGGGGCCGGTGCCCGGACCGGCGGCGGGGGAAGGCGGTTCGGCCGGTTGCGTCGGCACCGTGAAGTGAAACGCCGAGCCTTGGCCGACTTTGCTGTCGACGCCGATCTCGCCGCCCCAGTTCTCGACCAGTCGCTTGGCCGTCGGCAATCCCAGCCCGAGGCCGCCCACGTTGCCGGTGAACCAGTCCTCGACCTGGAGGAAGTCGCTGAAGATGTCGTCCTGGTGCTGCGGCGGAATGCCGGGGCCGAAATCGCGGACGGTGATTTCGATCATGTCGCCTTGGGCTGCACGGGCCGTGACCTCGATGCGGGCCGCCTCGCCCTGGGAAAACTTGACGGCGTTGTCGAACAGGTTGTCGAGCACGAGGGCCATGTGCTCGACGTCGACGCGAATCTGCGGCAATCCCTCGGGCAACTCGACGTGAATCTCGGCGTGGTCCGCGCCATAGCGGCCGACCATGCGGGCCACGCTGCGCTCGATGACCTCTTGCAGGTCGACGACCACAGCCTCGTGGCGCAGCTCCTCGGCGCTCAGGCCGGCGTACTGCAGGAGCTTCTCGATCAGCACCTTCAGATCGGCCACGCGCGACTCGACCAGGTGGAAGGCCTGCGACAGGTCGCTGTTGAGGTCGCCGTACTTGCCGGCCGAGATCAGGCTCAGGTAACCGCTGACGATCGTCAGCGGGGTCTTCAGCTTGTGGCTGACCAGCGACAGGAAATCGCGCTGGAGTTTCTCCTTGCGGCGCTCGCGCGTCACGTCACGGAAGACGAAGGCCAAATTCGTCAGGGCGCCCGCCGGGTCGGTGATCTTCGTCCAGCGGCCGGACAGGTAGACGCCCGGGCTGACGTTCATCTGTTCGAGGTCGACGGTCACGGTCCGCTCGGTGGTGGCCCGCAGTTCGCGGGCGTCGGGGCTCATGGCGAAACCGTCGAACAGTTCGAAGACGTTGCGGCCGACGCAATCCTGGTCGGTCCTGCCCAGCAGCACCTGGGCCTGCCGGCTGACCACCGTGGTTGTCAGCGTGCCGTCGGCGATGATGATGCCGTGGCTCAGGTCCTCGATCACGGCATCGAACTTCTGCCGCTCAGCGATCATCGATCGGTAGTACTTGACGCGCAGCAGGTTCTTGACACGGGCCAGCAGTTCGGTCTTGTCGAACGGTTTGCTGACGAAGTCGTCAGCGCCGCACTCCAGGCCGCGGATGCGGTCTTCACTGTCCTTCAGGGCGGTGATCATGATGACCGGTATGACGCTCGTGGCTTCGTCGGCCCGCAACCGGCGGCAAACTTCGTAGCCGTCGAGCTTGGGCATCATGACGTCCAGCAGGATGAGGTCGGGTTTGGTGGCGGCGACCTTGTCCAGGGCCTCCTCGCCGTCGTAGGCCATCTCGGTGGCGTACCCGGCGGCGCGCAGGTTGATGTCCAGCAGGCGGACGTTGGCCTGGTTGTCGTCGACGATCAGGATCTTGCCGACTTCGCCGACTTGGCTCATGGCAACGTTCCTCCCGGGTCAGGTCGATTCAGTCTTGCGTTCGGTCATGATGGCGGACGGCTCGCCGTCGCTCGGCAGCACGTGTGGAATCGTGAAGGTGAACGTGCTGCCCTTGTCGACCTCGCTCTGGACGGTCAACGTGCCGCCGTGGAGGTCGACGAGTTTGCGCGTCAGGGCCAGGCCCAGTCCGGTGCCGCCGTACTCGCGGCTCAGCCGCGAGTCTACCTGCCGGAACTCTTCGAAGATGACGTCTATCTTGTCGGCCGGGATGCCCACGCCCGTGTCGATGACGCGGAAGCAGGTGTCGCGTTCTCTCCACTGGGCCTCGGCCCGGATCGAGCCGCCCTTGGGCGTGAACTTCACGGCGTTGGACAGCAGATTGTAGAGGATCTGCAGCAGCTTCAGGCGATCGACCCGCAGGGTGATGCCCATCGGCTCCTCGCGGAAAGCCAGCGAGAGGTTCTTGCGGACGGCCATGCCTTGGATGATCGTCTGCACCTCGTCGAAGACGCTCGACAGTTCGACCGTCTCGACCTCCAGGGTCATTCGTCCGGCGTCGACCTTCGAGAGGTCGAGGATATCGTTGATCAGGTTGAGCAACTGGCGGCCGGATTCCAGGATGTCGCTGACGAACTGCTTCTGCTCGTCGTTGAGCGGGCCGGCCAACTGCTCGCGCAGCACGTCGGCGAAACCGATGATGGCGTTCAGCGGCGTGCGCAGCTCGTGGCTCATGCTGGCCAGGAACTCGCCCTTGAGCTGGTTGGCCCGTTCCAGCTGGACGTTGGCGTCCTGCAACTCCCGCGTCTTGGAGGCCACCAGCGACTCCAGGTTCTCGGTGTATTCCAGGAGCTTGGCTTCCAGTTCCTTGCGGCGGGTGATGTCGCTGGTGATCGTCGTGTAGCCGACCGGGTTGCCGTCGTCGTCGTAGCGCAGGGTCTGGACGAAGCGAACCGGGAAGCGGCGACCGCCCTTGCGGACGTGGACGGTCTCGCCGCTGAAGGTGCCCTCGCGGCGCACCTGGCGGAGAATCTCCTTGGACCGTTCGACCTCGGCCGGGTCGCGCGGGATGACGATCTGGACCGGGGCCCCGATGATCTCCTCGGGCTCGAAGCCGTAGATCCGCCGGGCGCCCTCGTTGTACGAGAGGATTGTGCCGTGCAGGTCCGTGGCGATGATGCTGTACTCGGTCGAGCTGTCCAGGACGCTGTTGAGGAAGTCGGTGGTCTCCTGCAGCTCGTGGGTTCGCTCGGCGACCATGCGTTCGAGCTTCTGGTACATCTCGCGGAGGCGGACCTGCATCTCGTTGAAGGCCAGGGCCAGCTGGCCGATCTCGTCCTGGGTGCCGACGCCGACGGGATGCGTCAGGTCGCCCTCGCCGACGCGGTTGGCGGCCTCGGCCAGGGACTCCAGCGGCCGGGTGATCTGGCCGACGATGGCCAGCCCCAGCAGGACGGCCACCAGCCCGGTGGTCGAGCCCCAGAGCAGGACCTGCCGCTTCATGTTGACGACCTCTTCCATGGCCTCGCGCTCGGGTTCCTGGGCGATGACGGCCCAGCGAAGCTCGGGGATCTGGCTTGCGGCGGCCACGACGTGCTGGTCGGTCTCGTTGGTGTAGCGGGTCAGCCGGGTGGCGGAGGCCTGCGGCGTAAAGGCGTCGCGGACGAGGTCCAGGTGCTTGAGGTCCTCGCCGAGGCGGAGCGGCCTGGCGGATTCCTCACCAGTTGCGGCAAGCTGCGGATGGGCCAGCAGGAGGCCGCGATGGTCGACGAGCATCAGGTGGCCGGTGCGTCCGATGCGGGTGTTGCGGAGCAGTTGGCTGTAGGGGTCCAGTT
>JAFGPY010000310.1 GCA_016935955.1 Planctomycetota bacterium | reverse complement strand
GCGACCAAGGGCGACGTGCGCGAGGTGGCTACCACCCCGGGCGGCTTCCCCGTGTGGGCGGTGTCCTACGGCCCCCCACAGGCCCGGCCTGGCACAGCCACATGGGGCATCGGCTCCAGCAGTCGCAACACGGCCTCCTACCGCACGAGCGAGAACGATCCGCAGGTGATCATGTTGGTGTGCGGCGTGCACGGGGCCGAGGCCGAATCCGTGGCCGGGGCCGTCAACATGCTTTCGCTGCTGGAGACCGGCCACGACCTCTGCGGTAACGAGCGGCCGCAACTTCTCGACCTAATCGCCCGGTACCGCCTGGTCATTCTGCCGTGCGTCAACATGGACGGCCGCGCGGTCAGTCCCGATCATCTTCGCGGCGCCGACGCCGACCAGTTTCGCCGCGCCAGCCAGGGCTACTGGGCCGACGGCACCGACATCGGTTACCCGGGATGCAAGGAGCATGCTCCGTTGCCGCTGGACCGCGTGGCCCATCCGGGCGGCTATCCGAACGCCGACGGCTACAACATTCAGCACGATTGCTGCCCCGGCGATCTGCGAACGCCCGAGGCCCAGGGACTGCTGAAACTCGTGGCCGACGAGCAGGCCGACCTGGTCCTCAACATGCACTCGCACTCAATCGGCGGACAGATTCTCGGCGCCTCGCTGCTGGCCTATCCGCTGCACGTCCAGCGCATCCACACCTACAAGCAGCGGATTCACGACGCCCTCGACGCCAAGGGCCTGCGCCCCGCGCCGGTCTACCCGATCGAGCAGCGCGGCGGCATCGGCATCAACACGGCGTGTGTCATGGCCTCGGGCGGCATGGCCGTCACGTTCGAGCAATCGGCCATCGCCGACTGGACCTTCGAGGAAGCCCTGGAGGTTCACTACACGGTGATCGAGACGTTTCTGGAGTGGGGCCTGAAGGAGCCCTTCAGCCCGCGCCAGGTCGTGGCCCGCGGAAGGACGGAGTAGATTCGGAGCAGGGGGGCGCTGCTTGTGTTGTAGGGGCACGGCCTGCCGTGCCCGCTGCAACCGGGGTGGCATGGCCACGCTTGCGTGGCCATGGTCCCTAGAACCATCAGTCTGCGTACCCGTCCGGATGGTCGCGGTGCCAGCGCCACGCGGTCTCGATGATCGACTCCAGGTGCGGGAACTGGGGCTTCCAGCCAAGCTCGCGCACGATCTTCTCGCTCGAAGCCACCAGCACGGCCGGATCGCCGGCCCGGCGCGGAGCTTCGTCATGCGGAATCTCCTTGCCCACGATCTTCGCCGCCGTCTCGATCACCTCGCGCACCGAGTACCCGCTGCCGTTGCCGAGGTTGTACTTGCGGCCGTCGCCGGGCTTCATAGCCTCCAGGGCCAGGATATGGGCCTGTGCCAGGTCGTAGATGTGAATGTAATCGCGGACGCACGTGCCGTCGGGCGTCTCGTAATCGGTGCCGAAGATCGAGACCTTCTTGCGTTTGCCCATGGCCGCATAGAGCACCAGCGGAATCAGGTGCGTCTCCGGATCGTGGTCCTCGCCCAGCTTGCCGTCTGGCGCCGCCCCGGCCGCATTGAAATACCGCAGGGCCGTGTAGCCCATGCCGTAGGCCCGCGAGTAATCGGCCAGGGCCTGCTCGAACATCAGCTTCGTGCGGCCATAGGGATTGATCGGGTTCTGCGGGTGCGTCTCGGTGATCGGTGTTTCGATCGGGTTGCCGTAGGTGGCCGCCGTGGACGAGAAGACGATCTTGCCGACGTCCGCCTCGCGCATCGCCCGTAACAGGTTCAGGGCGTTGGTTACGTTGTTGACGTAGTACTTCTGCGGCTCGGTCACGGACTCGCCCACGTAGCAGTGGGCGGCGAAGTGCATCGCGGCGTCGAACCGCTTGGCCTTCATGGCCGCCGTCACGGCGCCGAGGTCGGCCAGGTCGCCTCGGACGAGCATCTCAGCCGGCACTGCGGCCGCGTGGCCTTCCGACAGGTTGTCGTAGACTGTCACGTCGTGCCCGGCTTCCATCAGCAGCCGCACCGTGTGCGATCCGATGTATCCCGCGCCGCCTGCCACAAACACGTTCATTCGCTGCATCCTCTCTGTGTTGTTCGCGGGCCGAGGAAGAGTCTGTGTAGCCCGGCCGCCCTCGGCCGGGGCACCCGAAAGCGACTCACCGCATGCTTCTCCAAGGAGAAGCATGGCACCCAATCTTCAAGGACGAAACCCTTCACGGCTCGTGTACTACTATGCCTCGCACAAGCACTACCCGCCGACAATCGACTTGAAGTACTCCAGCGTCAGCCGCAACCCTTCACGCCGCGGGACCGTCGGCTTCCAGTCCAGCAGCCGTCGGGCCCGCGAGATGTCCGGCCGTCGCTTCAGCGGATCGTCTTTCGGCAACTCGTGAAACTCCAGCTTCGAGGTCGAACCGGTCAGGGCCAGGACCTCGCGGGCGAACTCCGACACGGTAATCTCGTCCGGGTTGCCGATGTTCACGGGCAGGGGGCCGACGTGCCGCTCCATGAGCCGCACGAGGCCTTCCACAAGGTCCGACACGTAGCAGAAGCTCCGCGTCTGCGACCCGTCGCCGAAGACCGTCAGCGGCTCGCCGCGCAGGGCCTGCTTGATGAAGTTCGGCAGCACGCGGCCGTCGTCCAGTTGCATCCGCGGGCCGTACGTGTTGAAGATCCGCGCGATCCGCACGTCCGTCTTGTGGTACCGATGATACGCCGTCACCAGGGCCTCGGCGAAACGCTTCGACTCGTCGTAGACGCTTCGCGGCCCCACGGGGTTGACGTTGCCGTAGTAGTCCTCGGTCTGCGGATGCACCAGCGGATCGCCGTAGCATTCGCTCGTGGATGCCTGGAGGAACCGGGCGCCTTTGGCCCGAGCCAGTTCGAGCATGGCCCCCACGCCGCGCGACCCGACAGCCAGCGTCTCGATGCCCAGTCGGTGGTAGCCGATCGGCGAGGCAGGAGAGGCCATATTGTAGATGCGGTCCACCGGCCCCTCGAGCGTGAACCCGTCGCAAATGTCCACCTCGTGAAACGTGAACCGTTCGTGGCAGCGCACGTGCTGGAGGTTGGCCATGTTGCCCGTGCACAGATTGTCAAGCCCGATCACGGTATGGCCATCGGCCAGCAGTCGGTCGACCAGATGCGACCCGAGAAACCCGGCGGCGCCGGTGACGATGATATTCATGATGTGCTCCAGAAGCTTCAGGTGTTGGCGTGATTATAGCCCTCCCGGCAGGTATTACAAGAGCCGTTGCCTCTGCAGTAGCCCTCATGCAAGATATCCTAGTGTCGGAGAGGTTTTTCGGTCACGCCGTGTCTCGGTGCCTCATTCTTGGCCGTTCAGAATCGCTGGACCATCATAGGCCGTTACGAAAGTGTTGGGCACCATTCCCCACGCATCTGGTTCGGGAGGAATTGTGAAGGACACGCGGGGGCCGCTTTCCTGCCAACCCCATAATACACTCCGCCTGTCCAAGACGGGGGCTTGCATCAGCTTGTACCGTTTCTCAGGAAGACCTTCTGTGGCGTCATGTGATAGAGAGTTATACAGAATACGGCAGAACGGACCAAACGTGACCCGTACTTCCCTGCTCCCGTCGCTGTCCCACCTGCGTATGTCGTCCCATCCGTGGCATCTTAACCAGAGTTCTTCCGCATAAAGTACGCGTCCGAACTCCATATTATAGTCTCTGAACGTACGTCCGAGCATCGCTAAGTCAAATGGGCCATCGTCCTGCCACGCTACACAGAACATATACCCCTGATCGTCCCTGCATCCCGGTTCAGGCAACGACGAGATGGTACTCCACCAACACTGCGACGGAATCCCGGGTCTCAGGCACTCAGGGGCTTTGTCAAGCATCGATTCGTGATACGCGGTCACGAAGATCATCATGCCCATTCGTCTGGCCATTTCGAGCCCGCCGAACGTCATGGCCGGACCGACTAGGCAACAGAGCACGAAGAAACCGCCCCATAGGCATCTGGACGCGTTGTCTGCGTATCGTTTCCTGTGCGCCCAACGTGCCGTTACCTCGCCCAACAAACACACCACAGCGGTCGTCAAGACCGTGACGGTCAGTTGAAAAGCGATGAACAGGCCGCCACTATGCAGCAGACATGTTTCCACGGCGCGCCACTCCTTGACGATCTGCGACGTAGAGGCAAACAGACGCAAAAGGAATGGCCATAGTGCCCAGACGACGATCCCGTTGGATGTTGCCAAGGGCAGCAACGCCAACAACAACATGCGGGGCTTACGCGTGCTGCCCATACCTCGGTAGGATCGCACGAGTACCCACAGCGAAACACAGCCGCACGTAGAAGATACGAGTATGCCGAGAACAAGCAGCAGACCGGCATGGGTTGGCATGATCCACGTGGCGGTTCCTGCAGGAATGGCGATCGCCACGGCTATGTAAGCCAGAAGAGCCCTACGGCAGGCGAGCAGCATTTTCATGTATCCGGGCCTCAGGTGCCGGCAATTCGCGGTGTCGTCAACGCATCCACGTTGAAGCCAGCGACGTGGCTATCCCTGCGGATCGTCTTCCGTGAACAGGTCCGGCTCGTCGGCGGGGGCAGCGCGGCGGCGAGGGGCTTTCTTGCCGAGCACCTCGAAGGCGCGGTCCATGGCGATGCGGCCCTGGCGCGTGCGGCCGACCAGGCCTTCCTTCAGCAGGTACGGTTCCACCATGTCGACCAGCGTGTCGACCTCTTCATTCAGCGTGGCCGCAAGGGCTTCGATGCCCACGGGGCCGCCGTGGTAGTAGTCCACGATGGTCGACAGGAACCGCCGGTCCAGGTCGTCGAGCCCGTGACCGTCGATGCCTTCCATCTCCAGGGCCTGGCCCACCACGCCAAGATCGGCCTTGCCGTCGGCTCGGACCTGGGCGAAGTCGCGGACGCGACGCATCAGGCGGTTGGCGATTCGCGGCGTGCCGCGGCTGCGGCGGGTGATCTCGCCCAGGGCGTCGGCCGTCACGTCGAGTTCGAGCAACTGGGCCGCGCGGCGGCAGATCGTGGCCAGGTC
>JAFGPY010000309.1 GCA_016935955.1 Planctomycetota bacterium | reverse complement strand
TCCAGCATCCGCCCCACCAGCCGCGACAGGTCCGGATGGACCTCGGGCACCACGTGGTGCAACATCGGCGGCCGCGTCTTCAAATGCATCTGCAATATGGCTTCCGGATCGCTGGCCGTCAACGGCAATCGCCGGGCGTACATCTCGAACATCGTGATGCCCAGGCTGTAGATGTCCGTGCCCGGTCCGACCGCCCGGTTCTCGATCTGCTCCGGCGCGATGTAGCTTCGCGTGCCCATGGCCTGCCCCTGCAGCTTCGTCACCAGCGAGCCCCAGAACCCCTTCGGGGCGATCCGCTGGGCCAGGGCCAGGTCGATCACCCCGGCGTCGCCCGTGTCGGTCACCAGGATGTTCTCGGGCTTGATGTCCAGGTGGACCCAGCCGCTACGGTGCATGTGGCCCAGGGCCTGGCACGTCCGCACGATCCAGGCGAAGCCCAGGCGGTCGGCCACGTCGCTGTCGCGGTAGATGACCCGCTTCAGCGTGCGGCCGGGCACGAGTTTCATCACCAGGTACGGCCGCTCGGCCCGGCGAACGAAGTCGTAGACCTTGACCAGGTTGGGATGCTCCAGTCGGGCCGAGACCTCGGCTTCGTGGGCGAAGTGGCTGAGGGTCTTCTTGTCGGCGGCCAGTTGCGGCAGCACGACCTTGAGCACGACGTCCTCGCGCCGACGGTGATCGTGGGCCAGGAAGATCTCACTACTGGCCGTCTGGCAGATTCGGCGCATCAGCGTGTAGCCGTCAAGCGTCTGCAGCATCGCTTTCCCGCATTCCCTTCCTGACAACGTCGCGTTTTTCGGTACGTTACGGCGTACAATCAGGCGCTGGTTCGGCTGGCGGGGCATCGGAGGCATGGGAGGGTAATATGGATGGAATAATAGCGGTAAAACCCTGTCCACCAAGCCGCCGAACAGGCTTCCTAGAAACCTCGTCCCAGCCGAAGTCCGCGTTCGGTTCTATCCCCCAACCCGGGGACCAACGTATTCTAAAAGCCGCCCTCATAAGGGACAACAGAAAAATGACCGCCCCGCCCTCGCCGGCCCGTCGCCTGACCGGGTTTGGGGCCCCGCCGGGCCGCCAGTGTGACCCTGTTCACAAACACAATTGCGGACACGACGGTATCATGGGCCCCGCAATGCCGCGAGTGAGGAGCCGTCAGTGAAGCCGCGAGAACGATTCTGGGGCACTATTAACCGCACACCGATCGACCGCCTGCCGATCCTGGAATGGGCCCCCTGGTGGGACCAGACGATTGAGCGCTGGTACGGCGACGGCCTGCCGCGAAGCCTCGTCCGCGAGCGCAGTTGGGAGATCGCCGAGCACTTCGGCCTGGACGACTGGCGGCTGACCTGGATACGGGCGCTCTCGGGCGACGCCCCCCAACCGGCCTCGCACGGCGCGCCGCTCGTTCGCAGCCGCGACGACTACAAGGCCTTCCAGCAGTACCTCTGGCCCGACCCCGACACCAACCTCGACGATCTGCGGCGATGGGCCGACCGGCAGGCGTCCGGCGACTCGGTCGTCTGGATCATGATGGAGGGCTTCTTCTGGTTCCCGCGGCGGTTGCTGGGCATCGAGCAGCACCTCTACGCCTTCTACGACGAGCCGCAACTGATGCACGACATCAACAAGCGGCTCGTCGAGCATCACCTGCACTGCCTCGACCTGGTCGAGCAGGTGCTCAAACCCGACATGATCAACTTCGCCGAAGACCTGGCCTACAACCACGGGCCGATGCTGTCGAAAGAACTGTGGGACGAATTCATCGCCCCATACTACCGCCAGGTGTTGCCGCGCATCGCGACGATGGGCACCGTCACGCTGATGGACAGCGACGGCCTGATGGACCCGGCGATTCCGTGGCTGCTGGAGGTGGGCCTGGACGGTGTTGAGCCGCTGGAGCGGCAGGCGGGCGTCGACATCAACGCTCTGCGGGCGAAGCACCCGGGGCTGAAGATGATGGGCGCTTACGACAAGATGGTCATGCCCAAGGGCGAAGAGGCGATGCGGGCCGAGTTCGAGCGCATCCTGCCGGTCATGGCCTCGGGCGGCTACTTCCCCGGCTGCGACCACCAGACGCCGCCCGGCGTGCCGCTGGAGAACTACCACATCTACCTGAAGCTCTTCGAGGAGTACGCGACCCGAGCCGTCGCCGGCTGGTGAGTTGGGGTGCCATGCCTGCCCCGCAGGCATGCGCCGGACCTGTGCGGTGGGTGGAGTGGGTGGCATGGTTCACGCGAAGCGTGACCATGATCCCCGCGACAAGCGCCCATGGCCACGCATGCGTGGCCATGCCACCCCGTCTGTGAATGAGTGACGTTGGTGCCATGGCCGCTTGCGGCCATGCAATGAGTGACATGGCTTGCGCCAAGCGTCTGCGGGCACGCCCGCGCCGTGTCCCTACACGTCAGTTGTAATGTCGGGGTCTCGGTAGCCACCGGGATGAATGTCCAGCACGTCGAGTTCCACCGACTCCTTGTAGCCGAACCGATTGATCCGCGGACGGAAGGCCACGTCGAGCGATGCGGCCCTGGCGAGCGTCGTCGCCTGGTCGCCGGCTCGCCACCAGACGGCCCTGCGGCTCACGCCCGCCTGCGTCAGTTGCAGCGACATGTGCGCCCCGCTCTTGCCCATGCGCTTCGGCGGGGTGGCCAGCGTGCAACCCCTCACGGCGAACGTCGGCCGCGCGTTGCCCTGGCCGAACGGCGCCAGCCGCTGCAGTTCCTGGATCGCCTCGACGGTCACCGCTCCGAGGACGGCCTCGCTGTCGATCGTCAGCGACGGAATCAGGTCGGCCGGCTTGATGGTCTTGCGGCCATAGGCCTCCATCAGTTCCGTCAGTCGGCCCACGTTGCCCGCTTCGAGCCGCAGACCGGCCGCCATGGCGTGGCCGCCGAACCGCAGCAGGGCCTCGCTGCAGGCGTCCAGGGCCTCGAACAGGCTGAAGCCGGGAATCGACCGCCCGGAGCCCTGCCCCTGCCCGTCCTCCAGGGCGATCAGGATGGTCGGCCGGTGGTACTGCTCCACGAGCCGCGAAGCCACGATGCCGATCACGCCCGCGTGCCACTGGGGCGAAGCCAGGACGATTGTGCGGCGGTCGCCCAATCCCCCCTGCTCGTTGATCATCCCGGCGGCCTGGGCGAAGATCTCGCGCTCGACCTCCTGGCGACGACGGTTCTCGCGCTCCAGGTCGGCGGCAATCTCTGCGGCCTCATCGGCCGTGGCCGACGTCAGCAGTCGCAGGGCCTTCTCGGCCGAGCCCATCCGCCCCGCGGCGTTCAGTCGCGGGCCGATGATGAACGCCACGTCGTGCTCGCGGACGCGATCGTCGCGCAGGCGAGCCGACTCGACGATGGCCTCCAGCCCGACGTGGTAGCGTTTGTTCGACAGCGACTTCAGCCCCATGCCGGCCAGGGCCCGGTTCTCGCCCACCAGCGGCACGACGTCGGCGATCGTCCCCAGGGCCGCCAGGCTCGTGGCGTCGGTCAGGAACCGCTGGAACTCGGGCGTGCAGGTCTCGCGGCCCGCCAGGTGCAGGCCCACGGCCCAGGCCAGCTTGAAGGCGATGCCCACGCCCGCCAGGTCGCGGAACGGGTACGCCGAGTCGGGCAGCTTCGGGTCGACCACCACGTAGGCGTCGGGCAGCACGGGCTCGGGCTCGTGATGGTCGGTGATGATCAGGTCCACGCCCAGTTCGCGGGCCAGCGCCGCTTCCTCCGGACTGGTCACACCGCAATCCACGGTCACGATCAGCGTGTGCCCCTGGTCGGCCAACTGGCGTATCGCGTCGCAGTTCAGACCATAGCCTTCCTCGATACGGTGCGGCACATAGACCGTCGGCGGCGCGCCGGCCAGTTCCAGGCACTGGTAGAGTGTGGCCGAGGCCGTCAGGCCGTCCACGTCGTAGTCGCCGTAGATGGCCACCTTCTCGCCGCCGCGAATGGCTTTGACGATGCGCTCGGCGGCGCGCGACAGGCCGGGCATCAGTTCGGGGCGGTGCAGCGTCTCGTAGCCGCAGTTGAGGAATCCGCGACAGGCTTCGGGCGTGGTCAGCCCGCGATTGATAAGCACCTGCGTCAGCAGCGGACCGGTGTTGATCTGCCGGGCCAGGGCCTCGACGTCGTCGGACGGCGGATAGAACGTCCAGCGTTTGGGCATAAGGCCTGCACCGTCTGGAGACTGTCCGAAGAAACGTGCCACGGCGGGTCGTCTCCCGCCACGCGGAAAAGGCTGGTGCCACGGCCGCATGTGGCCACGCGATGGGTGGCATGGTTCACGCGAAGCGTGACCATGATTCCCGCGGCAAGCGCCCATGGCCACGCAAGCGTGGCCACGCCACCCCCAAGCCAAAGCGGGTGCCATGGCGGCCGTCGTTTGTCGCCATGCCGAACGTCCTTGCTTCATCGCATCCCGCCGCAATGCGGCGGGCTTATGCGCAGACCACAAGCCCCCGGCACCGCCGGGGGATCGAATGTCCTTGGCGCATCGAAGCCGTCACGCGAAGCGTGTAGGGTGGGTCCACCGGACCCACGCGTCACCTCGGATCAACCAGACCGTCACGCGAAGAACTTCACGGCGCGAGTGAACAGCCGCAGGCCGTCGCCCTCGTCCTTGGCCCCCAGCCGCGTCCACTGCGGATGCTGGTAGCCGGTCAGGTGCCGCTCGGGGTGCGGCATCAGGCCGAGAATGTGGCCGGTCGCGTCGGTCATGCCGGCGATGTCGCCGAGCGAGCCGTTCGGGTTGCCCGGGTAGCCCGGATCGTCCTCGCCGTTCGGGCCGACGTACCGCAGGGCCACGCGGCCGAGCCGCTCGAGGGCCTGCCGGTGCTCCTTGTCGAGCGGAATCACCTTGCCCTCGCCGTGAGCGATCGGCAGGTAGATGATCTCGCCCTTCTCCAGAAACACGCAATGATCGGTGTCGACGCGCAGGTGGACCCAGCGGTCCTCGAACTTGCCGGAATCGTTGTAGGTCACGGTGGTGGTCTGCTGCATCGGCGATGTGTCGTCGCCGACCGGGCCGGGCAGCAGCCCCGTTTTGACCAGCACCTGGAACCCGTTGCAGATGCCGATGGCCAGGTTGCCGCGGGCGATGAAGTCGGCCAGCCGGTCGCGCAGGTGCACCAGCAACTGCGACGCCAGCACGCGGCCGGCCCCCAGGTCGTCGCCGTAGCTGAACCCGCCCGGCAGGCAAAGGATCTGGTAACCGTCGAGCAGTTGCGGCTCGGCGATCAGGCGATTGACGTGCACGCGGTCGGCTGCGGCCCCGGCCGTCTGAAACGCAAACTCGGTCTCACGGTCGCAGTTCGTCCCGGCGGTTCGAAGCACTAATGCTTTTGGCGGCATGAATCTTGGTTTCCTGTTTCGACTGACATCGTGAACAAACGAACGTCAAACGTAGGGTGGCTGCTTGTCGTAGACCCCGAGCTTGTCGAGGGGCAGCCACGCGGCAGACTCGGGTGCCATGCCTGCCCCGCAGGCATGCGGCAAAGGGTGCCATGCTTCTGCTTGCAGAAGCATGCGGAAGCTCTTGCCCAATCGGCACGCTTCTGCCCCTCGACGTCGCTCGGGATCTGCGACGAGCAGAAGCGCGGCACCCCCTTAATCCATGGGTCGGGTGCCACACTTTGAAGCGACGCCGAAGGCGGCGCCAAAGTGTGCGGACGTCTCGTCACTGCCGCAGCCTGCAGCCCCACTCGTCCAGCAGACTCGGGCACGTCCGCGCCGTGCCCCTACACGGGGGCATTACCTCACCAATCCAGCGGCCGCAACCACGACTCGCGGAGCGAATCGATCGACTCGTCGATCACCGGCTCGCCCTTCAGGCCCACGGCCACCAGGCGGCCGCTCTCGTTCACGAGCCCGATCTGCGACCGCGGCACGCCGTAGAGCAGCCGCTCAAACTTCGCGCAGTCCAGCTTCGACACTTCGACCAGCAGCCGCGTTGTCGATTCGCTGAACAGGATCTGCTCGTCGCGCGTCACGTCGTCGTCGCGCTGCACTTTCGACAGCACGATCTCGGCCCCGAGTCCGCCCGCGAAGGCCATCTCGGCCGCGGCCACGGCCAGCCCGCCTTCCGAGAGGTCGTGGCACGACCGGACCAGTCCGGCCTTGATCGCCTCGTGCAGGGCGGCAAAGGTCTTCGGCGCTGTGGCCAGGTCGGGCATCGGCGCCCGGCGGCCGATCTTGTCCTTCAGCGCCCAGTAATGCGACCCGCCCAACTCGTCCTTCGTCAGGCCCACCAGGTACAGGACGTTGCCGGTCTGCTTCAGGTCGCTGGTAACCGTGCACCGAACGTCCGGCACGATGGCCATCGCCGAGATCAGCAACGTCGCCGGGATGGCGATCGTTCCGGCCGCCGTCTGGTATTCGTTGTTGAGGCTGTCCTTGCCCGAGACGAACGGCGTGCCGTAGGCCTTGGCCACGTCGTAGCAGGCCTTGGCCGC
>JAFGPY010000308.1 GCA_016935955.1 Planctomycetota bacterium | reverse complement strand
TTGATGCCGTAGACCTCGTAGCCCTTGCGTCGCGGCTTGCGCGGCGAGAGGTAGGCTTCCAAGGCGCTGATCAGCATGCCTTCCAGGGCGAGGGTGTCGAGAATGACCTCCATGTCGACGAAGGACTTCTCCAGGTCGTCGTGCCACGGCAGCTTCTCGTAGCCCACCAGCGGCACGTGCAACGCCGGCGTCCAGTCCAGCTCGGCCGCGAGGTCGTGGAAGTAGTTCCACGCGCGGCGGCTGATGCGGTAGCGGCTCAAGGCCCGGGCCAGCGAGAGCTTGTAGCGATAGCGGGCGCAGAGGGCTTCGGGCAGGTGCGACTCGTTCTGCAGATGGGCTGCAAGCGCTCGCAGGTGCGTCGCCAGTCCGCGGACGCTGCGCGAGTCGGCCAACTCGCGAAGCGGCTCGGGCACGTCCGCCGTCAGCATCACGAGCAGCAATTGCTGCAGCGTCTCGCGCAGCCGGGCCGGCCGGTTGCCGTAGCACCGATCGAGGTCCGCGCGGACGCGATTGCCCAGGATTTCCAGTGTGGCGTACGCCATGAACAGATCCCCGCTCGCCCACGCAGGTCGGCCGCCGCAACGGGCTCGGTCGGCTGCAACGACCTGGAGCGAACACATTATCTTACCATAGCACCGGCCCGAAAAACAAATGGGTAGATGCCGCCCTGTGGGAAGTGTCCCTTGCGCCGTCCGGTGGGCGGCTACGATTCGGAACGGCGACGGCGCTTGGTCGCCTTCTGGCTACATTGACGGCAGAGGATTAGCCGGCCGCTGCGTTCGTGGCCGCACGTCAGGCAGAGGTCGGCCGTGGCGCGGTCGCCTGCCGCACAGTAGCGGTCCCCGCATACCGGGCACCGGGCCACGGTGCGCCAGAACTTCTTGCCGCAATCCCCGCACACGCCGCGCTGCAACGTGGCGCCGGACCGCCACAGGCCCAGCACCCAACCGCCCAGCCCCCAACAGGTGACCGCCACCAGCAGGATCGCGCCGTCGGCGCCGTCCAGGGGCGGAATCAGCCAGCGAGCCCAGGGCGGCACGGGATTGGTCGGCTCACTGAGGAACAGAACCAGGCCGATCAGGTAGGCGGCCACCGACAGGTGAAGCCATGCAGCCCACCGCTGTCGCGCCAGCAGGCCCCACGTGGCGACGGCCAATGCGACGATGGACAGGACGCCCGTCGCTTGCACCAGCACCACGGCGATGACGCGGAACGTCGTCACCCAGTCGGAATCGGTTACGCCGATGTCGACGCTTTCTATCAAGGCGACCGCGTCGGCCACGATCATCATCGCCAAGGCGATCAGGTTCACCGTCAGCAGCCCGGCGGTTCGGAGAGAAACCAACCGCCACGGCGACAGGCCGCTTCGCTGCCGGATCAGCAACGGCGTGATGCGGCAGAGCCATGTCAGTTCCAGGACGATCGCCAGCGCGACGGCCGTCATGCCCCAGTAGAACCCAGCGTTCAAAGCGAAGTCGGCCTCATGGAGCGTGGCCAAGCCGATCGGTATGGCCATGACCGCCTCCGGCAACACGCAGAGCGCAAACAGCCGCGCGACACTTCGTCCTGCGGCCGCCAGCGGTATGGTGCGACGGCTCGACTCTGAAATGCCGAGGGCCACGACCACGCATACGGCCATGGCCACATAGGCACTGACGAACGGACCCTCCGTGCCCAAATCGATGAGTCTCCAGCCCGTCAGCGGCTCGGGGACGGTCTTCTGTTCGTTGCATCCTTGAATCAGCGACAGCCAGACGGTCGTCAGGCTGAGCAGGAACGCCAGCACCAGGAAGCGACCGGTTGCCATACGCCAAGGCGGCTTTCGCGGCACCATGTCGCCACCGGCCGTGTGGACGCCCTGCGGCTCGTCATGGTTCATGTCGCACCTCATGAACGCCGGAACCGTGGTAACAGATCATGCGCGAAGGTCATCCGTGGGTGCCATCTGCTCGCAGAAGCGTGCCGACAGGCCGGCCTCGATCACCGCCAGTTGGGCCTTGCGAATGTCCGGCTCGCCGGACTCGCTCGTCTTGGCCGACTTGTGCGAGTTCATCGCCACCACCCACTCCAGTCCCGGCTGCAGGGCCTGCGTCCAGACGATCAGCTTCTGCATGTTCGACTGTGACGTCTTCGCCGGCAGCTTCTTCAGGAAGTCCGCTTCACCCTGGTGCCACAACACGGCGTTCAACTGGCCGGCCACCTGGCGTGATGTCGCGCGACCGGCGTACCCCCGCGTCAGTGTCCGGTCGAGATCAGCTTGCCGTCGCCGCCGCAATGCTTGGTCAGCGAGGTGCCCAGCTTGGCCGCGGGGCGACCGTCGATCAGCACCTGGTCGTCGCCGCTGGTGATCTCGAAGGTGTTGCTTCCGCAGCAGGCGGCGTGCGTGCCCTTGTCGCCGACGCGGGCCGCCGGCTTGCCGCCGACGAGCACCAGCGGGCTGCCGGTCGTGATCGGCCCGACGACGATGTGCGGGCACGCCGGGCAGCCGTGCACGTCGGCGTCGCACTTGGCCTGGCCGCCCACGCAGGCGTAGCTGGCTGGCGACACCGCGAAGACATGCGACGTTTTGGTGATCGTCTTCTCGCCCACCTTCACCGTCAGGACGATCGTGTTGACTCCGGCCGCGGCGAACACCGGGCGCGACCGCGTGCCGGTCGCGGGCGAGAACTTGCCCGTGCCGCTCCACTGGACCTTGTCGCTGAGGTCCACCGTCTCGCCGTCCTCGCCCTCCTTGGCCGTGCACGTGGCCCCGAAGATCCAGCCCGACGTGAAGACTTTCGGGCTGCGGCCGGCCGGATAGGTCAGCCGCAGCACGACCGAATTGTCGTGCTGGTCGTTGACGCTCTCGGTGGGCTGCTCGTCGCCCGGCGTGCCTTCGAGGCCGATGAACGTGTAGTAGTAGGTGTACCA
>JAFGPY010000045.1 GCA_016935955.1 Planctomycetota bacterium | reverse complement strand
TCCCGCTTCAGGTTCTTGGTGTCAGGTTCGCTCACGTCTTTCTGCTCCTGGTTCGATGGCTGGTTCTTCGTTTCGTCTGCTGCGGCCGCCGGTTGCGATTGAGTCGCCGGGTCCGCGGCCGCAGCTTGCGGCGATTCCGGACTGCAGCCCATCCACACTGCCCCGGCCGCCAGCACAACGGCAATCCATGTGCCTCTCATGGCCTCTGCCCTCGTAGCGCTCCCCGCTCTTCTATTCTAGGCGCCGACAGCCGCCGACAAGGGAAAAATCCGTCCAGGCCCGTTGCGAACCGGCCGCAAACCGCTATAGTGGCCGTTGCTATGGAACCCATCGTCCGCTATCTCGACCAGACACTGCCGCTTGATTGCCCCTACGGCAACGTCCGCCGCGTCGTCACTGGAGGCCTCGGCGGCGTGGCCAACGTACACGTCGTCACGGTCACAGCCGGAAGCCCGCACCTGCACGCCGGCTACGACGAGACCTACTACGTTCTCGCAGGAACCGGCACCATCACCATGTCCGGCCAGGCTTATCCCCTGCGGCCCGGGGCGGTCGTCGTGATTCCTCGCGGCACCGAGCATGCTCTTCAGGCCGACGAGGGACAGACGCTGGAGTTCGTCATCTTCGGCACGCCGGCCATGTCGGCCGACGACCTGCGATTCACGCCCACGAAGCCGCAGTAGCATCAACCGCCCAGAGCCTCGGTGTAAGCCGCCAGCGTCGCTTCGGCCATGGCGTCCGAGGAAAAATGCTCCGCGACTCCCCTCGCCGCCGCGGCAGCGAGGGCACGCTGCTTCTGCCGGTCGTCCACCAGGGCAATGATGGCCTCGGCGAAGGGTTTTGCTTCGCAGGCATCCACCAGAGTCCCGCCGCCGGTCAGGTCGACGATTTCAGTCAGGACGCCGTTCCGCGGGGCCAGCAGCGGCGCGCCGCAGGCCATCGCCTCGAGGGCCGCAATGGCTCGCCGTTCGCGGAGGCGGCTGGGTCGCACGAAGAGGTCCAAACTCTGCAGCAACTCGATCTTCTCGCGGAAGCCGATCCGCCCCCTGAACTCGAAGCCGTCGTGCCCGGGGCGCAACCCCGCATCCTCGAGAACGTCGTGCCACCACGATTCGTCAGACGACGCGAGCTGGCCGGCGATCGTCAGCCGTACCGCGCCCGGACAGCGGCGAGCAACCAGGGCCATCGCCTGACAGAGGACGTCCGTTCCCTTGCTCTCGGCGATGCGCGACAGGTAGCCCACGTGCAATTGTCCGTCCCTAGCGCGATCCGCCGGACGAAACGTCTTCAGATCGACGCCGGGACGTACGACGCGGATTCGCTGCGGCGGCACACGCAGCAGCCCGCCGATCTCCGCGGCGTACCCTGCGGCCGGGGAGATGAACAGGTCCACCTGCTCGGCCGCACTGCGGATCAGGTCGAGGGCCTCGTCGCGAAACGGGTGCGGAAGGTCGTGGATGAAGCTTTCCTCGCCCTGGACCGTGCAGACGATGCGGCAGCCGAGCCGCTCGCGAATCGCCGGCACCAGCCCCGAGAGCAACGAGTTGCTGAGGTTGACCACGTCGGGGCGGTCTTGCCGTTCGAGGAACTCCAGCAGTTCGCGAAGCTCCTTGGCCTGCCGCCCGTGCCTGCCGCGCAGCACCGACACGGTCATGGCCCCGAGGTCCTCGGGCTTCGTGTCGACGGCCAGCCGCGACACGGCCCGAAGCAGCCAGCGGCTGTCGAGCACGCGATCCAGAGCCTTGGGCGTGTGGCGAAAGAGCGAGAACTTCTGTTGCAGGAAGGCGCTGATGCCGCCATAGAAGACGCGGCGGTCGCTGGGGTCCGGGCCGTCCACCGTCAGCGGCGTATACAGGGGCAGCATCGTCACGTCGTGGCCGCGGTCGATCAGGTTGCGGGCCAGTTCGGCATCGCGAGCGCAGGCGCCGCAGTATTGTCCCGCGGCTCCGGCTGCCAGGTAGACGATCTTCACGTGAGGCTCAGCCTCCGCTATCTCTGAGCGCGCGTTTCAGACTGATGGCTCCGGTCGGGCAGACCTCGACGCAGCGCCGGGCCGCCTGCCGCAACGCCTCGTCGAGCTGCGACGAGAATGGAGCCGCCGTGCGGACGCTGAAGCCTCGGCCGATAAACGTCAGGCCCAGGGTCTCGCGGGCCTGCTCGGCCACGCGAACGCACCGCCCGCACTGGATGCACTTGCCCGACTCGTAGACGATGTCCGGATGGGTCACGTCGCGATCAAACGGCCGTCGCGGCCCGTGATAGTGCGTCGGCGAGGCGTCGTAACGGGTCGCCAATTGCCGCAATGCGCAACCGTCGCGCTTGCCGCAATCGCAGTCCAGGCACCGCGCCGCCTCGTCGCGGGCCTGCCCGTCGGTCATCGTCGCCACGGCCTCCCGCTCGCCCTTACCGATGGCAATTCGCGTGCGCGGATCGGCGAACGAACGAAGCACAGCCAACTCCTCTTCGGCCAGATCGCGCATCAGCACGTTGACGTGCCGCGGTTCGCCGATCACCTCGCCCCCGCGAAGGAACTGGTCCACGGCCACGGCAGCCCGGCGGCCGCCGGCCACGGCATGAACGCCGTAGTTCGGCCCGGTCACCAGGTTGCCCGCCGCGAAGACGCCGCGACGGCTTGTGGCCAGCGTCTGACGATTCGCCTGCACGCCGCGCCGTGAGGTTTCCAGTCCAAGCGACTCCAGCAGTGAGAAATCATACTCCACGTCGCCGCTGGCCAAACGCCCCTCGGCATAGACAGCCGCCTGCCCGGCGCCGGTCTGCGTGCCCAGGGCCAGCAGCACGGCGTCGTGCCGCGACAGCAACTCATCGAGCGACACATCCGCGCCCAGCCGCACGCCAGCCTTCAACGTCACGCCCATTTCCAGGATGCCGGCAATCTCGGCGTCGAGCACGCTTCGCGGCAACTGCTCCTCGGAGATTCCGTGGCGGAAGAGGCCGCCCGGCTGCTGGTGGGCCTCGTAGAGCGTGCAGGCGTGTCCGGCCAGCCGCAGGTAGTACGCGGCCGAGAGCCCAGCCGGCCCGGCGCCGACGACGGCCACCGACTTGCCCGAATCGGCGGCACGATCAGCAACGTACGGACTCGTCGAGGCCAGATCGGCGTCGGCCACGTATCGCCTCAGGTCGCAGACGTTCACCGCCTCGTCGAGGTCCTTGCGCCGGCAGGCCCGCTCGCAGAACCTCGGACAGATGCGGCCCAGGGAGGCCGGCAACGGGATGCGGCGTTTGACGATCCGGATCGCCCGGCGGTTGTCGCCCGCGACGATCGCGGCGATGAAGTCGGCCACCTCCAGATGAGCCGGACAGGCCAGCGTGCAGGGAGCCACGCAGTCGCCCGGATGATCGCTCAGCAGAAGCTCCAGGGCCATCCTGCGGGCCTGCAGCACGTCGTCGCTCTGCGTCCGCACGACCATGCCGTCGGCCACCGGCATGGCGCACGACGGTTTCAGATCGGTCTGCCCCTCGATCTCGACAACGCAGACGAAGCACGACGTGTGCGGCTCCAGGCCCTCAAGGTGACACAGCGTGGGAATCTCGATGCCCAGACGCCGGGCAGCCTCAAGAACGGTGGCGCCCTGGGGCACGTCGATGCTGCGACCGTCAATCGTCACTCGCGGCACAGTCTCTCACTCCACTTCAATGGCGTCGACCGGGCAGCCGGCCCGGCACATGCCGCACCGGATGCACTTTTCTGTATCAATCGTGTGCTGCTTGTAGGGCGTCGGCTCAATGGCGCCCGACGGACATCGCTGGGCGCATCGCGTGCAGCCGATGCACTCGTCGGTCACGCGATAAGTGATCAGGGCCTTGCACTTGCGGGCCGGGCAACGACCTTCCAGGTGAGCCTCGTACTCGTCGCGGAAATAGCGTA
>JAFGPY010000307.1 GCA_016935955.1 Planctomycetota bacterium | reverse complement strand
CTCGACATCACGCTGCTGCCGAAGATCGGTTGGCTGGGCCTGGCCTACCTGTTGGCCCGGGCCGCAGGGAAGGTCGGTGGGGGCACGCTCGGGGCGGTGATTGGCAAGGCGCCGAGCATCGTTCGCCGCTACGTGGGCTTCGGGCTGATTCCGCAGGTCGGCGTGGCCGTGGCCCTGGCCATACTGGTCGATCAGCAGTTCGGCCGCGGGCAGTTCGGCGACGAGGGACAGCGTCTGGCGGCTTGGGTAATCAACATTCTTCTGGTGACCACACTCGTGACGGAAGTCGTCGGGCCGATGCTGACGCGTCTGGCCTTGCGGCGGGCGGGCGAAGTGGACATGGCGCCGAGTGAAGGAGGTGCGGGATGAAGCTCCTGCTCATGCATCTTCAGCGCATCGAGTACCTGGAGGACGTGATGCTGGCCCTGACGCAGGTGGGCGTCTACGATCCGGCCATCCTCGACGCCGTGGGCGGACGCAACCGGCTGCTGGCCGATGTGCCGATCTTTGTCGGCCTGATGGACGGCCGCGGACGAAGCAGCGAATTTCACCGCATCATCCTGGCGCCGGTCGAGGATGCCGCCGTGGCCGACCGCATCGTTCAGGCGCTGCACGACGGCGGCATCGAATGGGTGGACGAACAGATCGGCCGCATGGCCGTCATCGACGTCGAGAAGTGGATCGGGTGAGAGGATCGCCGAGAGAGCAGTGTAGCCCGGCCGCCCTCGGCCGGGGACGACAAGTCTGTGGCCAGACGGTTGGCCTGTCTGGGGAGCGCTGTCAGGCTGATGATTGCAGCAGCCGAAGAATCGCACCGCCGTCACTAGGCTGCCAGATCCTTCCTGATTGTCCCGGCCGGGGGCGGCCGGGCTACACTACGACAGTTCGTCGAGTCGGCCGGCTCGTTGCAGGGCAAGCAGTCGCGTCACCCAGGGCAGGGCCAGGGCCGTGAAGTGCTCGCCGAAGTAGAGGTAACGCAGCAGCGCCGGCCGCCATCTGATCTGCCGCAGCTTCCCCTTGCACAACTGGCCGTCAGCCCGAAACGGCAACGTGCCCGCCGGAATGTCGTGTCGCCGATCGTTGGCTCCGAAGATCAGGGCGCCGAAGCCGTTGACCGGCCAGTCCAGCGGCGACCAGACGTTGATCATCTCGTCGCAGCCGGCCAGCGACTCCCTCAGATCGTAGCCGCGGCTGACCGTGGCTGTCTGCATCAACACGCTGCGGACGCGAACGCCCGGCGGCAACCGTCGCAGGGCCTCCAGGGCGATGAACCCGCCGGACGAGTAGGTGACCAGGTGGACGGGCGACTCGGGGTGATCGGCCGTGTGCCGGGCGATGCGATTGGCCAGACGCTGCGCGTGACGCAGGTTCCTGCGGTAGCCCATCAGGTCGGGCAGCACGAAGATCGCGCCCCAGGCGCTGGACCACTGGAACATCTCGACGCGGTCGGGCAGTCCGACGATCTCGGCGGCCGCCACGAAGCTGCGGTAGGCCCACTTCAGCCCCGTCCAGGCCACGGGCTCGACGAAGATGGTGAGGGCTTTCTCTGCGTTGCCGGTTGGCCGGCGGAGGATGCGGCGGTCGCGGATGAACTGCACGATCCAGATGGCGATCAGCGTCGCGGCGCCCCAGTAGCGAACGGGTTTGCCGTCGTCCACGAAGATGGCATAGGCGATGGGCAAGGCCAAAGCGGCCACGTAAGCTGTGATGACGAGGCGGTTGCGCGTCGCGAGAGTCACGAGGCGGGTTCCTCGCGCCGTGCGTCACCGCGGTCGCGGTAGGCCAGGACGCGGACCTTCTCGACGGTGACCATGCCGTCGGCGACCATGCGGTTGACCTCGGGCAGGAAGGCCTCGATACGTTCGGTGCGGTCGACGATCTCGACGACGATGGGCAAATCCTCGCTGAGCCGCAGGACCGATGCGGCGTGCAAGTGCGAGTTCTTGCCGAATCCCATGATGCCCTTGAGGACGGTGGCTCCCGCCAGCTTGCGTTTGCGTGCCGCCGCGACGATGGCCTCAAAGAGCGGGCGGCCCTCGTAGCGGTCGCTCTCGCCGATGAAGATTCGCAGCAGTTCGGCCTCTTGTTGTCCTTCCAACGGCATGGCGGTCCTCCTGCTTTCCCGGCCGGGGGCGGCCGGGCTACATAAGATTTACGGCCAAACGGCCCGCGTCACCGTCATCCCGAGCCAGACGCCGAGCAGTCCGAGCAGTACGCTGGCCAGGACGTTGCCCCCGGCGGCAAGCCACTGGCCCTTGGCCACAAGGTTCATCGTCTCGAGACCGAAGGTGCTGAAGGTGGTGAAGGCACCGAGCAGTCCGACCATGAGCATCAGCCGCATCTCGGGCCCGAGCAGCGACTTCTCTTCGCCCATCACCCACAGGCTGCCGATCAGCAGGCACCCCAGCAGGTTCACGGTCAGCGTGCCCCAGGGAAAGGTCGAGTCGGCCATGCGTCCCTGCACCAGGCCGCCGAGCCCATAGCGCAACAGGGTCCCCGCGGCGCCGCCGGCGGCAATCAGCAGCAGTTTGGTGACGGTCATGGGCATGGCGACGACCAGACTAATCACGGCCTTTGAGGCGGTCAAGGTAAATCGGTCTGCCCCAAGGCCTGTAACAGGGTTGCCACGCTTTCCTTGGCGTCGCCGAGCAGGAGCACCGTCGCGGGCAGGTCGTACAGCGAGTTGGGGACGCCCGCGTAGCCCGGCTTGCGGTCGAAGTTGCAGATGATGAGGCCGCGGGCATCGCAGGCCTTCAGGACGGGCATGCCGTAGATCGGGGTGCCGACGGCCGTCATGGCCGCCGGGTTGATCACGTCATTGGCCCCGACAACGATTGCCAGATCGGCTTGAGGCAGCAGGGCATTGGCCGCGTCAAGGTCGAGGAGTCTGTCGTAGGAGACGTCCACCTCGGCCAGCAGAACATTCATGTGTCCGGGCATGCGGCCGGCGACGGGGTGGATGGCGTAGGCGACTTGTTTGCCGAGACGTTCCAACCTGTCGGCGAGTTGCTTGACGGCCTGCTGAGCCTGGGCCAGCGCCATGCCATAACCTGGGATGATGACAACGTTCTTTGCGCGGTTCATGAGGTCGGCTGCGGACAGTGCTGTCGCCTCTGCGGCCCCGGCGGAGACCGAAGATTTCCGTGGCGGGTCGGCCTCGGCGGTTGGGGCTGCAGTTGCGGCCGGAGCGGGGCGGATACCCGAGATCACGGCCAGCAGAGATCGGTTCATCGCGCGGCACATGATCTGTGTGAGGATGAGTCCGGCAGCACCGACGACGGCGCCGACGGAGACCAGGAGAAGGTCCTTGACGGCGAATCCGGCAATCGCGGCCGCGACACCCGACAGGGAGTTCAGCAACGAGATGGCCACGGGCATATCCGCGCCGCCGATCCGCAGGGCGAAAAGCACCCCGAAGGCCAGGCAGACGCACAGCAAGGCAGGCATCGCCGCCGTGGCGGGATCGGTCACGAGGCCGGACGCAACGATCATTCCCGCCGCGGCCGCAAGCAGCAGGACGCCGATCGTGCCATTGTGGGGCAGGGCGACGGAACGTTGCGTCATGAGCCCGTGGAGCTTGGCGGATGCGACGAGACTTCCGCTGAGCGTGGCGGCTCCAATGGCGACGGCCAGGGCGGCAATCAGGCGGTCGGCCATGGCTTGCGATGCGGCCTCTGTGCCTGAGGATACGGCGATCAGAACGACGGCGCCGACCAGGGCGGACGCCGCGCCGCCGAGACCGTTGAGCAGGGCGACAATCTGCGGCATGCGGATCATGGTGGCCCGCCATGCCAGGAGGAAGCCCATCAGCAGGCCGGCGGCCAGCGCGACGAGCGGGATTCTCAGTTGGGCGACATCGGCTGCGCCGGCCTGAACCACCGTGGCGACGATGGCGCCCGCCACGCACGCGGCCAGTAGCAGGTTGCCGGCAACGGCCGTGCGGGGCGAACTCATCAGGCGGATTCCGACAAGGATGCCCCCGACGAGAATGGCGGCGACGATCAGTGCGGCGGCCGTCATGCGGACTCCTTGGAGTTGCCGCCCTTGAACATGCGCAGCATGCGGTGTGTGACGACGAATCCGGCGGTGACGTTGACCATGGCGAGGGCCACGGCCGCAGCGGAAAGGGCACGACCGATGGCGGTGGGGCTATGGATGGCTGCCAGCAGCGCCGCCAGAACCGTGATGCCCGACAAGGCGTTCATGCCGGACATCAGGGGAGTGTGCAGGAGGCTGGGCACGGCACCGAGAAGTCGGTAGCCGATCGCCGTTGCGAGGAGACAGGCGAAGATGAGGACCAGACTGTTCATGAGTTCACCTTGCACTGCTCTGCTGCATGGCTTCCAGGGCGCCGGCGTGGACGATGCGGCCCTGGTGGGTGACCAGGCAGGCCGCGAGAATCTCGTCGTCGAGGGTCAACCTCAACGTTGTCCCGTCCACGAGCAGGCTCACGAAGTTGCAGACGTTCTCGGCGAACATGCGCGTGGAGGCCACGGGAACCATGCCGGGGATATTCTTCGTTCCGTCGATGCTGACCTGGTTGCGGACCACGACTTCGCCCGGAGAGGTGGTTTCACAGTTGCCTCCCTGGTCAATGGCAATGTCGACGATGGCCGAGCCGGGTTTCATGGAGCGGACCATGTCGGCGGTGACGAGCACGGGAGCTCGTCGCCCGGGAACAAGAGCGGAAAGGATGATGATGTCGGCATCTTTGACTGCGGGCTTGAGGGCCTCGCGCTCCTTGACGAGCCAGTCGGCGGGCAGGGATCGAGCGTATCCGCCCTCGCCGACGGCAATGTCGTCGGGCACGCCGAGGTCGTGAATCTTGGCCCCGAGGCTGGTGGCCTGTTCGCGAGCCGCAGGGCGCACGTCAGCGGCGAAGATGACAGCGCCCAGCCGCTTGGCCGTGGCCAGAGCCTGAAGGCCGGCCACGCCGGCGCCGACGACCAGTACCTTCGACGGCGGCAGCATCCCGACTGCCGTGGCGACCATTGGCATGAAGCAGGACAGCCGGTCGGCGGCCATCAGGGCCGCCTTGTAGCCGGCCACGGTGCTCATTGAGGTCAGGGCGTCCATCGTCTGGGCGCGTGAAATTCTGGGTACCGAGTCCAGCGTCAGGGCAGTCACGCCCTGGGCGGCGAGCTGGCGGATCATTTCGTGGTTCGACGGCGATGCGGGATGGAGAAATGTCACCAGGAACTGTCCCGGCCGCATCATCGAAACCTCGTGACGGTGGGTGGTCTTGCAGAACTGCGGCTCTTTGACCTTAAGGATCAGTTCGGCCTGACGGTAAACCTCCTCTGCGTCGGCAACCACGGTGCCTCCCGCCGACGCGTAGTCTTCGTCTCGCAGAAAGGCCCCTTCGCCGGCCCCGGCCTGCACCAGGACCTTCATCCCCTTGCCGCACAGCTTGCGACAGGTGTCCGGAGTGACGGCCACGCGACGTTCACCAGGCATGATTTCTTTCGGCACACCCACGATCATCGTACGTTCCTTTCGACTTCCAATGGGAGCTTCTCTATGCGGTCGCCGGTTTATCGGCGACGTGGCTGAGGCTGCCGACGGCGAACCACGGGTCGCTGTTCTTCAGGCAGACGAATGTCTCGGACTCGCGGATGCCATGGACGCGCGACAGGCTGTGCGTGACGAACTCGACCATGGCCGCATGACTGTCCAGCAGCAGGAAGACCATCAGGTCGTAACGTCCCGTGACGATCAGCGTCCGCTGCACTTCGGGGAGCCGATTGATTTCCTCGGCGCACTTCTCCAACTGCCGGCCCTCGATCTGCAGGCCGATGATGGCCAGATAGCGGTTGGGGAACTCCTGGCCGTTGACCATGGCCTGGATACGCAGCTGGCCGGCGTCGATCATCCGTTTGAGCCGCTGCCGGACGGTTCCCTCGGAGACGTCGAGCCGCCGGGCGATCTCGCTATTGGTCATGCGCCCGTCGCCGGCGAGGGATTCCGCAATTCGTAGATCAAGGTCGTCCATTATACGAATTTCCTTTCCGAGGTGGGCATTAAAGCAAAAAACCGGCCATTGTCAAGGGAATTAAGCTGGAATCCGTATGATTCGCCTGGCCTTCTTGCGTTGCGCCCGTCGTGGCATCGGCCCGGACGGTGTGGCGATTTGGCGGTTGACAGCCATGGGGGGGCATGGGTATTGTCACCCGACGTTTCTCTCTGTGAACGAACGAAAGGAAGGATACATGCTTATCGAGAGAAGGAAACCGCGGACGGCCAGGATCGGCATCTTCGCCGTGGGGCACGACACGTACTGGGAACAGTTCGACGGGTTGCTCGACGAACTGATGGGCTATCACGCCAAGTTCAAGGCCAAGGTCGAAGCCAACGGCGTCGAGGTGGTGGACTTCGGCATGGTCGACACGGCCAAGTCGGCCTACGCGAAAGTTCGCGAGATCAAGGCCGCCGACCTCGACCTGGTCTTCTGCGACATGGTCACCTACGCCACGAGCAGCACCTGGGCGATCATTCACAAGGAAGTCGACGCGCCGATCGTCCTCGCTGTGCTGCAACCGCGACGGGCCATGGATTATGACAAGGCCTGCACCTACATGCAGCTCTGCAACGACAACATCTGCTCGGTGCCGGAGTTCACGGGCGTGTCGGTTCGCATGGGCAAGAAGCCGCCCGAGATGATCCTCGGCGTGCTCGAGGGCGACGCCGTGGCCGACGCCGAGTTGGCCGAGTGGTGCGACATCGCCAAGGTGCTGCACGACCTGCGCGGGGCGCGGATCGGGGCCATGGGCCACGTGCTCGAGAACATGTACGACATGCAGGCCGACCACACGATGTTCAGCGCCCACTTCGGACTGCACGTCGTGCAGACCGAGGCAGACGACCTGTTGCGGCACTATCGCGGCGTGGGCGACGCCCAGATCAAGGCCAAGCGCAAGGAGATCGACCGCCTGTTCGATTACCCGGACCCAGGCTCCGACCCGATCGCCACAAAGGCCACGGACAAGGACCTGAACATGGCCGCCCGCGTCGCCGTGGCCCTGGACAAGTTCATCGAGGAGCACGAGCTGGACGGTCTGGCCTACTACTACGAGGCCGAGCCCGACAGCGAGTTGCGTAAGATCGTCACGAACCTGATCGTCGGCAACTCGCTGCTGACGGCCGCTGGCTTCCCGATGTGCGGCGAGTTCGACCTGAAGACCTGCGTGGGCATGATGATCATGGATCGCCTGGACATCGGCGGCAGCTTCGCCGAGTTCCACCCGATCGACTTCAACGAGGGATTCGTGCTGGTCGGTCATGACGGTCCGCACCACATCAACGTGGCCGACGGCAAGCCGGTGCTTCGCAGCCTGCTGAAGTATCACGGCAAGCCGGGCAGCGGCGCGTCGGTCGAGTTCAAGCTGAAGGAAGGCCCCATCAGCATGCTCGGCGTCACGTCGACCTACGAAGGCAAGTTCAAGTTCGTCATTGCCGAAGGCGAATCGGTCCACGGCCCCATTCCGCCGACGGGCAACACGAACACGCGCGGCTTCTTCAAGCCTG
>JAFGPY010000306.1 GCA_016935955.1 Planctomycetota bacterium | reverse complement strand
TGGTGAATCTCGGGCTTGCGGGCCGGCATCTCTTCCTCGCTACGGCGGTAGGCCAGGACGACCTTCTCCGCCCCGAGGCGCACGGCCGTCCGCGCCGCGTCCATGGCCACGTTGCCGCCGCCAATCACCACGACCCGCCGCGAGCGGATCGGTGGCGTGCCGCTCTCGGGCCACTGGTACGACCGCATCAGGTTGGCCCGCGTCAGGTATTCGTTGGCTGAGTAGACGCCGACAAGGTTCTCGCCGGGAATCTTCTTGAACTTCGGCAGGCCGGCGCCGGTGCCGATGAAGACGGCGTCGAACTCGGCGAGCAGTTCGTCCACAGTGTCCAGCTTGCCGACCACCGAGTTGAGCCGCATGGCGACGCCCATGGCCTGGAGGTTGTCGATCTCGGCCTTGACGATGCGTTTGGGCAGGCGGAACTCGGGGATGCCGTAGACCAGCACGCCGCCGGACGCATGGAGGGCCTCGAAGATCACCACCTCGTGGCCGCGGCGAGCCAGTTCGCCGGCACAGGTCAGACCGGCCGGCCCGCTGCCGACGACCGCGACGCGGCGGCCCGTCGGTTCGGCACGTTCGGGCACATCCACCTGTCCCTGCTCGCGTTCCCAATCGGCGGCGAAGCGCTCCAGGTTGCCGATGGCTACGGGCGTGCCCTTTTTGCCGAGGACACAGCGGACCTCGCACTGGTTCTCCTGCGGGCAGACGCGGCCGCAGACGGCCGGGAGGGTGTTGGACTCCTTGAGCGTACGGATGGCTTTGCGGATGTCGCCGTCGGCAATGGCCCCGACGAAGCCGGGGATGTCGATCTCGACGGGACAGCCGGTGACACACAGCGGCTTCTTGCACCGCAGGCAGCGCTGGGCTTCGGCGATGGCCTCTTCGAGCGAGTAGCCATACGGCACCTCGTCGAAGTTTTTGACGCGCTGGGCGGCCGGCTGCTCACGCATCGGCACTCGATCTTGTCGTTTCGTCTTGTCGTGCGAGGCGGTCATTGGCCGTTCTCCATCCTGCGAACCTGTTCATCGAGGCGGCAATACTCTTCGGCGTGCTCGCGGGCCTGGGCCTCCATGTCGCGGAATGCGCTGAGGCGGTTGCGAAGTTCCTTGAAATCGACCGCGTGGCCGTCGAACTCCGGCCCGTCGACACAGGCGAACCGCGTCTGGCCGCCGACGGTCACGCGGCAACCGCCGCACATGCCCGTGCCGTCGATCATGATCGGGTTCAGGCTGACGACCGTCGGCACGCCGGGGCCGCGCGTCAGGTTGCAGACAGCCTCCATCATCGGCACCGGGCCGATGGCTACCACCAGGTCCACGGCTCCCGGCTCGGCAATCATCTCGGCCAGGGCGTCGGTCACCAGACCCTTGCGGCCATAGGACCCGTCGTCCGTGCAGACCACCACGTCGCCGTCGTCGCCCGCGATGCGGCGAAGGTCGTCTTCCAGAATCACCAGTTCCCGCGTGCGGCCGCCGATGACGGCAGAGACCCGGTTACCCGCGGCTTTCATGGCCGCGGCGATCGGCATGGCCACGGCCGTTCCGATGCCACCGCCCACCACAACGACGTGGCCGAGACGCTCAATGTGCGTCGGGTGGCCCAGGGGCCCCACGACGTCGAGGATCGACTCGCCGGGCTGCAACTGGCACAGAATGATCGTCGAGCGGCCGACGGCCTGGACGACCAGCGTGATCGTGCCCTGCTCGGGGTCGCTGTCGGCGATCGTCAGCGGCACGCGTTCGCATTGCTCGGTCACGCGGACAATGACGAACTGGCCGGCGCGGCGTTTGAGGGCGATCTTCGGGACACGCACCAGGATGCGGTGTACACGGGGTGCGATCTGCTCGTTGCTGACGATCTCGTACATGGTTGTTCCCGTTAGTTCTGACGGGCACGGCGGGCCGTGCCCCTACGTTCCGTTTGTCCACGTCGGCCGCTCGGGCACAGCCGGGCGGCAAATGAAAGTGCCCTGCCCCGTCCGAGCGAAGCAAGGCACTGGTTCGCGCGCGTAACCTGGCCGCTTACTTCTCGAGCTGGGTCGGATTCTCCAGCAGATCGCGAATCCGCTCAAGGAACTTCGCTCCGACCGCTCCGTCCACCGTCCGATGGTCCACGGCCAGGGTCATGGTCATCACCTTGCGAATGTGGATGCCGCCCTGCCGCACGACCACGCGGTCCTCGATCGTGCCCAAGCCGAGAATGCTGCTCTCGCCCGGGTTGACGATCGGGATGAAGTGCTTCACGCCGAACGTGCCGAGGTTCGAGACCGTCATGCAGCCGCCTTCGTACTCCTCGGGCAGCAGCTTCTTGCCGCGGGCCTTCTCGATCAGCGTGCGGCTGTCGTCGGAAACCTGCTGCAGCGTCTTACGCTCGATGTTCTTGACAACCGGAACGATCAGCCCGCTGTCCAGGGCGACGGCAAAACTCACGTTGCATTCGCCGCGATAGGTGATTCCGTCGCCGTCCCAGCGGCTGTTGACGTCGGGAAACTCCGCCAGCGCCCGACCGCAGGCGACGAGGATATAGTCGTTGATCGAGACGCGGACATCGCCCTTGGCGTTGAACCGGCGACGCGCCTCCATCAGCTCAGTCATGTCGGCGTCCATGTGCAGGTAATAGCACGGGATTTCGCGCTTCGACTGGCTCATGCGCTCGGCGATGATCCGCCGCATCGGCGTCAGGCCGACCTTACCGCCCTTGGGCATGACACGCTGCGGCGCGGCCGCGACGGCCACCGGCTGGGCGGCCAGGACGTCTTCCTTGGTCACCTTCTTGCCTTCAGCGGCCAGGGCCACCACGTCGACCCCCCGCTCGGCAGCCAGCTTGCGGGCCAACGGCGTCACGCCGGCCTGTTTGACCTTGGCAAGGTAGTCGGCGACGTCCTTCTCAACAATGCGGCCGTTCGGGCCACTGCCCTTGAGGACCACCAGCGGCACGTGCTCGTCGGCAGCCAGCTTGCGGGCCCGCGGCGAGACGAAGATGCGACCGCTCGCCACCGGCACCTCGACGACCTCCGGCTCGGGGGCCGACTGCGGCTTCGTGGCGCTCGGTGCGGCCTTGGGTTGCGGAGTCAGCGCGGGCTGCGGCACCGGGGCGGCCGGGGCCGCAGGCGCCGGGGCAGCCGGGGCATCGGCCTGCACCCCACCGGCCAGCAGGTCGGCGGGAACCTCCTCGCCCGGGTCGCCAACCACGGCGATCAGGCTGTTGACCGGCAGTTCCTGTCCAGCCTGCCCGAGGATCTTCAGCAGGGTGCCCTTGACGTACGACTCGACCTCCAGGGTGGCCTTGTCGGTCGTGATTTCGCAGAGCACGTCGCCCTTCTTAACCGCGTCGCCTTCCTTGACGCGCCAGGTCTCGATGACGGCGGTTTCGACCGTCTGGCCGAGTTTCGGAAGCAGAACCTTCTGTATCATGTGACTCGTTTCCTAACGGCTGGGTCGCGATGCGACGTTCCGATCAGACTTCCCCTTTGGCCAACTTACGCGCCGCCTCGACGACCCTGTCGGCCGTCGGAATGGCAGCCTCCTCCAGTGTCGGGCTCATCGGCACCGGAACATCGGCCGCACACAGCCGCATGATCGGAGCGTCCAGGTAATCGAAGGCATGCTCGTTGATCCGCATCGCAATTTCGCAGACGAAGTTCGTGTTGCTGCAACCCTCGCTGACCAGCAGCAGGCGGCCGGTCTTCTTGACGCTCTCGATGATGCAGCGCGTGTCCAGCGGCTTCAGGCAACGCAGGTCGATCACCTCGGCGCTGACGCCGTCATCGGCCAGTTTCTTTCCAGCCTCGACGCACATATTGGCCATGCGGCTGTAGGAAACGATCGTCACGTCAGAGCCTTCCTGACGGATGGCCGCCTTGCCCAGCGGCACCAGGTGCTCACCGTCCGGGACCTCGCCCTTGATGCCGTAGAGCATCTTGTGCTCGATGAACAGGACGGGGTTGTCGTCGCGGATGCAGGTCTTCAGCAGCCCCTTAGCGTCGGCCGGCGTGGCCGGAGCGACGACGAAAACGCCCGGCGCGTGCGTGAACCAGGCCTCCAGGCTCTGGCTGTGCTGAGCGGCGATGCAGCGGCCCGCCCCGCCCTCGGTCCTCAGGACCATGGGTACGGTGGTTTTGCCGCCAAACATGTAACGGTTCTTGCCGCCCTGGTTGACAAACTGGTCCATGGCGATGGTCATGAAGTCGAAGTACATGATTTCGGCCACAGGACGCATGCCCGCCATGGCCGCTCCGACGGCGGCGCCGGCAATGGCCGCCTCGCTGATCGCCGTGTCGCGGATGCGCTCTTCACCGAACTCCTCGAGCAGTCCCTTGGTCGCGCTGTAGGCGCCGCCGTAGATGGCCACGTCCTCGCCCATCACGAAGACACGCGGATCGCGGCGCATCTCCTCGGCAATCGCATCCCTGATTGCTTCGCGGTAAAAAAGCTGAGCCATTGGATCCTTCTCCCATTCTCGTGACGATCTGCCCGGCAGGGCCGCGGCAGTTGTCGGTTGTCCTTAGCCGTCAACCCGCTCCAGGCCGTACTTGCCCTGGATCCATCCCGCGTACACGTGCTCGTAGACCGCTTCGGCCGGCGGGTACTGCGATTCCTCGAGCGTGAACTTCTCGGCCTCGACCATTTCCTGGTCCACCTCGGCCTCGACCGCGTCCATCTCGGCGTCGGTCATAGCCTTTTCCTTGGCCAGCAGCTCGCGGAACAGCTTGATCGGATCGTGATCGTGCCAGTAGGCCTCTTCTTCCTTGGTTCGGTAGACGCGAGGATCGCTGCGGCTATGACCACGATAGCGATACGTCTTGGCCTCGACGACCACCGGCCCCTTGCCCTCGCGGGCCTGCTTGACGGCTGCGGCCACGGTCGCCTGAACGTCCAGGACGCGCTGGCCGTCGACGATCACGCCGTCCATCGCGTAGGCCGAGCTGCGCGTCGCGATGTCCTCGACCGCACAGGCCCGCTTCACCGACACGCTCATGCCGTAGAGGTTGTTCTCGATGATGTAGACGATGGGCAGCCGCCAGACGCCGGCCATGTTGAGCGACTCGTGGAACGTGCCGTTGTTGGACGCCCCGTCGCCGAAGAAGCAGAGCACGACCTGGCCCTCGCCGCGCATCTTGCAGGCCAGCGCCGCTCCGGTCGCCACCGGAATGTTGCCGGCGACGATGCCCGTGGCACCGAGGTTGCCGGCATTGACGTCGGCGATGTGCATCGAGCCGCCGCGGCCGCCGCAGTACCCCGTCTCCTTGCCGCACAGTTCGGCCAGCATCAGCTTCAGCGTGCCGCCGCGGGCCAGGCAGTGGCCGTGACCGCGGTGCGTGCTGGTAATCAGGTCCTTGTCGGTAATGGCCTGCATCGCCCCGACGGCCACAGCTTCCTGGCCGGCGTAGACGTGGCTGGCCCCTTTGAGAATGTCGCGCGACAGCAGTTCGAAGACCTTGTCCTCGAAAGCCCGGATCTGCATCATCTGCTTGAGCAGAAAACGCATGTCGTCCTTGCGGCCGACCTTCCCCTTAACCGGTTCAAGCATTGCCATAGACGATCGCTCCTCCCTGATAAGGCGTGTGGACGCCAGGAAAATAGTCTTTCATCTTAGCAGAAGGGCCTGCGGCAGGCAACGCAAAATGCTTTCGGCCGTCAGCCCAGCCTCGCTTTCTTCCTCGGACGCCAGATCGCCGGCCGCTCCGTGGGCACGCGCGGCCAGCACGGCGGCCTCGAAACCCGTCATGCCCTGGGCCAACAGGGACGCAAGCAGCCCTGTCAGCACGTCGCCGCTGCCGCCCGTGGCCATGCCGCTGTTGCCCGTCTCGTTAACGTAGAGCCGCTCGCCGTCGGTGACGATCGTGCCCTGCCCCTTCAGCACGGCCACGATGCCGCCCTGGGCGAGCCGCGCTGCCGCAGCCTCGCGATCCGCTTGGACAGCCGCCGTTGTGGTCCCGAGCAGCCGCGCGGCCTCGCCGGGGTGCGGCGTAACGACCAGCACCTCCGGTCGCGAGGCAAGATTGGCCAGGCCGCCGATCTCGGACACGGCGTTCAGGGCATCGGCGTCGAGGACCATGGGACGGTCGGTGTTCTCGATGATGCTGCGGACGGCCATGATTGTGTCGCTGTCGCAGCCCAGGCCGGGGCCCAGGGCAACGACCGATGCATCCCGCGCGGCCCGGATGACCTCGACGGCGCTGCGAGGATGGAGTCGTCCGGCCGGTGTGCAGGACAGCGCCATGGTCGTGCAGACGGGAGCCATGGCCGCAACGGTATCGAGGATGCAGCCGGGCACGGCCAACCGGGCCAGCCCCGCCCCGGACGTCAAGGCGGCGCGGCCGGCCAGAGCGATGGCCCCGGCCATGCCTCGCGATCCGCCAACCACGAGCACGGTGCCGAACGTCCCCTTGTGCCCGGACGCGGGACGAGGCGGAAGAGCCGGCAGTTGGGTGATACGCTGCATGGGTCGATCCTCGGCGTTAGAGGGAGATCGGAAAGATGAGGCTACTCGCCCTGAGCGAGCCTGGCTGCGGCCCGGCAGACCAGAGCGGCATTATACGCCGCCCCGAAGCCGTTGTCGATGTTCACCACGACCACGCCGCTGGCGCAGCTGTTGAGCATCGTCAACAGCGGGGCGAAGCCGCCCAGATGGGCGCCGTAACCGACGCTCGTCGGCACGGCGATGACCGGCACGTCAACGAGTCCCGAGACCACGCTCGGCAAGGCCCCTTCCATGCCGGCAATGGCCACCACGACCGAGGCTTCGCGGAGTTCCTTCTGGTGAGCCAGCAGACGATGAATTCCGGCCACACCGACGTCGCTCAGACTGCGAACCGTGCAACCCAGGGCCTCGGCCGTCTCGCGGGCTTCCTCGGCCACCGGCAGGTCACTCGTCCCGGCGCAGACGACGGCCACCGTGCCGGGCAGCGTCGGCACGGGCTCGGTCCCCGGAATGACCACCGTGCGGCCGATCGGGTTGTAGCGACAGTCGGGATAGACCTCGGCCACGGCCTTGGCGGCCACGGCGTCGGCCCGCGAGGCAAGGACCGTGTGCCCCTTGGCCGACAGTCGCCGGGCGATCTCGACGATCTGCTCGGGCGTCTTGCCGGGACAGAAGATGACCTCAGGGAATCCACAACGTAGTCGCCGATGGTGATCGACCTTGGCGAAGCCGATGTCCTCGAATGAGAAGTGGGCCAGCCGGTTCAGGGCCTCGGCGGCCGTCAGGTCGCCCGCGGCGACCTGCTGGAGAATGTCACGCAACTGCTCGTCGGCCACAAGATCTCTCCGAACGTCATTTGCCGGGCATCTCGCGTTCGTCGGCGAAGTCGATGTTCTCGACCGGCGCGACGACGCTCGATGCGATGTTCGACAAGTGGGCAGCAATCCGTTTCATGTGCCGACAGAGCATGCCGTAGGACACGGCCTCGTCGGTCGGCAGATTGTCTTTCTGTCGCAGCAACTGCTCAACGATCAGGTCGCACTTGGTCTTGGCGCCTTCGAACGTGTCGAGGACCACGTGGGCCAGTTCGGCGTTGCTCTCGCGGAAGGACTGTCGCGTCTTCTCGAACAGTGTGCCGACGGCGGAATGAATCTCCTTGAGCGGTTCCAGGTAACGCGGGGCCGTGTACTCGAAGCGGAACAGTTTGCCGACCTCGAAGATGTTCTTGCAGTAGTCGCCGATGCGTTCGGCGTCCTTGACGACGCTCATCATGATCAGACAGGCGATGACGTCGTCGCCGGGATGGACCACCAGGTGCCGCACGACCTCACGGCGGATCGAGCGCTCAAGCTCGTTGACCTGTTTGTCGCGGGTGTAGAGCGGCCCCTGGACCTCTTCCCACTGCCGGGTCCGCATGTAGGTGCTGGTGGCCTGCTCGAACATCCACTGGTCGTGAGCCAACATCTGGTCGAACTGGTCCAGAATTATGCTCAGCGTGTTGCGTCCACGCCAAGCGGCGACAAGCTTCTTGAACATGACTATCCTCCAACGAGTCTGACGTACAGCCAGTGAAGCAGGATGCCCAACAGCGGCCCTCCGAAGAAGACGCCCAGCACGAAGGCCACAGCGTAGCGTCGCGATTCGGCGGCCCTGTTGGCCAGTCCCTTGGCCATGGCAATGGGAATCCACCGCAAGGGATAAAATATCATGGCCCCAATCACGTTGAAAAGCAAGTGAACACAGGCCAAAGTCAGTCCCAGCTTAGCGCCCTCTTCGCTCGCGGCGCTGGTGGCGAAGGCGGCAATCAGCGCCGTCACGGTGGTGCCGATGTTGGCGCCCATCAAGTAAGGGAACACCTGGTTCAAGGTCAGCAGCCCCGCCGCAATCAGCGGTACCACGAGGCTGCTGGTCACGCTGCTGGACTGCACCGACGCCGTCAGCAGCAGCCCTACGATAAAAGCCGCCGGGGCGTTGCGGAACAAGACGCGGTCGAAGAACGATTCGGCCCGCCGCAACACAAGTTTTTTCAACACGTTGACCAGCAGCAGCAACGACGCGAACAGCAGGGCCACGGCGATGACGGTCATCGTGGTGCCAGCCGCCGTCTCGCCGAGGCCGCAGAGGTCCGCCAGCAACCATTTCACGACGGCAATCAACGGACTCACCGCGACCGTGATCCAGTTGGTGGGCTCTTCGCCGAAGGAAGCCCTGCCGCCATGATAGACCAGCCCGGCTAGGTACTCGGCCATGCGCTGCAGAATGTGCGAACTGATCTCGATCGGGAACAGGACCAACACGGTCAGAATCTTGAAGAAGTCGTGCACCGTGGCGCCGGCAAAGGCGCGGCGGAACTCGTCGCGGCGGCGAATGTAGCCCAAAGAGACTAGGATACAGGTCACGCTCGTGCCGATATTGGCCCCCATGACTAGCGGTATGGCCAGCTTCAGGTCGAAACCGTTGATCGTGGCGATCATGCCGACCGCAAAGCTTGTGGTGAACGAACTCGACTGGAACACGGCCGTCACGAGAATGCCGACCATCAGGGCCACGAAGGGATTCTCGGCGTAGCTGAAGATGCGGTACAGCCAGTCCTTGTGCTCCGGGACAGCCTCAACGACCACAATGTCGTCGCGAACGTCGACAATGCGGACGCAACTGTGGTGCAGCGCGACACCGGCGACACAGACGGCCCTGACGGCCCGCTGCCCGATCGCCACGTAGCCGCCTTGGTCACCGACCACCCCAATGGTCCCCGCCATGCGCCCGACAAGCCCGCGGCCGCCGGCCTCGGCCGGTGTCGTTACGATCCGCATCGCCTGTTGCGGATCCTTCTTGCAGCGATCAAAGGCCGGATCGCCGGGGAATTCGTGCACGTATTGGGGATTCTGGGCGATGGTCTTGATGCCCTTGCCCATCATGTTGATGGCGGCGAGGAAGGCGTAGATGAGCAGCGCGGCCTGCAAGGCCAGCCACAGATTCTGCCGCCATTCGGGTCGCCGCTTCAGGATCTGGGTCCAGCGGTGCAGCACGCCAGGGAGTGCGGCAGCAGGCGGCGTACCGGAGTTCTGTGGAGCGCCGGAGTCCATAGGGTTCGACCGTCTTTCCTCCTGTGCGGCTACCGGACCCGGCGCACGGCCGTAACGGTGGACGGCTACTTGTCGGTCGGCGCGATTCGCTCGTCCGCGAAATCGAGGTTCTCCACCGGCGTCACGACGCTGCTGGCGATATTGGCCAGGTGGGCAGCGGCACGTTTCATGTGGCGACAGATCATCCCGTACGACACGGCCTCGTCGGTCGGCATGTTGTCCTTCTGCCGTAGCAGTTGCTCGACGATCAGGTCGCACTTGCTTTTGACGGACTCGAACGTCCGGATGACTTCGACGGCGAGTTCAACATGACTCTCGCGAAAGGCTTTGCGTGTCTTATCGAACATCGCCAGGATGGTCTCGTGGACCTCCTTGAGCGGGCCGAGATATCGCGGCGAGGTGTACTCGTGGCGGAACCACTTGCCGACCTCGAAGATGTTCTTGCAGTAGTCGCCGATGCGCTCGGCGTCCTTGACGACGCTCATCATGATCAGGCAGGCCGGCACGTCGCTCCCGGGATGAAGAACCAAGTGGCGCACGACTTCACGGCGGATGGCCCGCTCCAAGTCGTTAACCTGCTTGTCGCGGGCATACAGGACGCCCTGAACGTCGCTCCACACGACCGCCCGCCAGTAGGCACCGGCCGCCTGCTGGAACATCCACTGGTCGTGGGCCAGCATCTGATCGAACTGATCGAGCATGAGCGCCAGGGCGTTGTCGCCGCGCCATGCAGCCAGAAGCGCCTTCAACATGGTCAGCCCCCTGCAAACCTGACATACAGTTCATGGACCGCGATACCGAGTAGCGGTAAACCGAAGAATACGCCAAGTACGAAGAAGATCGCATAGCGTTTGGACTCCGCCGCCTTGGCGGCCAGAGCGTTGGCCATGCCGATGGGAATCCAGCGCAACGGGTAGAAGATGATCGCCCCCAGCACGTTGAACAGCAGGTGAACGCACGCCAGGGTCAGCCCGACCTTGGCTCCCTCTTCGGAGGTGGCACTGGTGGCAAACGAAGCGATCAGGGCCGTGACGGTTGTTCCGATGTTAGCCCCGAGCAGATACGGGAACACCTGGTTCAGCGTTAGCAACCCGGCGGCAATCAGCGGCACCACGAGGCTTGTCGTCACGCTGCTCGACTGGACCGAAGCGGTCAGGATCAGCCCCACGACGAAGGCCGTCGGCGCGTTGCGGAACAGGACGCGGTCAAAGAACGATTCGGCACGCTTGAGCACAAGCGTACGGAGAACCTTGACCAGCAGCAGCAGGGCGACAAACAGGATCACAATCGCCAGGATGGTCATGACGATGCCCGTGGCGTTCTGCCCGAAGCCGAATACACCGGCCAGCAGCCACTGGATGAACTTGATCACCGGCGTCACGGCGATCTTGATGTAGTTGGTCGGTTCCTCGCTGACGGCGGTCGCGCCGCCATGGTAGACCAGACTGGCCAGCTTGCCGGCCATCAGGTGCAGCACGCCGGTCGTCAGTTCGAGCGTGAACAGGACGGCGACGGTCAGCACGTTGAAGAAGTCGTGCACTGTCGCTCCGGCGAAGGCCCGGCGGAACTCGTCGCGGCGGCGAATGTAGCCCAGCGACACCATGATGTTGGTCACGCTGGTGCCGATGTTGGCGCCCATGATGATCGGAATGGCCAACTCGATACCGAAGGCCGGCACCGTGGCCACCATGCCGACGGTGAAACTCGTCGTGAAACTGCTCGACTGGAAAATGGCCGTAATCAGAATGCCCACCATCAGGGCCATGAACGGATTCTTGGCAAACTCGAAGATAGCGTAGAGCCAGCTCTTGTATTCCAGGACGGGCTCGACGACGAGGAACTCCGGCCGCACTTCGACGATCCGTGCGCACTTGCCGTGGACAACGGTGCCCGTCGGACAGACCGCGCGGACCACCTTGTCGCCGACGGCCACGGCCCCCATAACGGCCGTCACGTCACCGATCGCACCAACCTTGCGGCCGACCTCCGGCTGCTCCGACAGACTGACCGGGTCGACGGTTACCTGAGGCGTCTGGCCCGGCTTCTTGACGTACAGCGAGAATGCCGAGTCGTCGGAGAACTTGCCCTGGTAGTCGTGATTGGCGGCAGTGATCTTGATGCCCTTGCCCATCATGTTGATGGCACAGAGGAAGAAGTAGATCAGAACAACCACCTGCAGACCATGCCAGAGGGTGGTTCGCCAATCGGCACGCCGAGCCAGAGCCTGCGACCAACGATGGATTCTGCTGAAACCGGATACCGGCGTCGGCTCGGAGGATCTGCCCGGGGACTTGTCCGTGTCCTGTCTTGGCTGGTTCATGCTCGCTTCGCAGGATAAGGGTTCGGGATTGTACTGGGCCCAGTTCCGGAGCGGGCATTCTAGCGGGTTCTGAGCGGGAGGCAAGCGCGATCCTAACGATTCGCGTGGGGGTCGTCAGGCCTTGGCCTCGAAGGCCAGATCGGCCGTGCGACCATCCAGAATCATGTGGTGGGCCAAGCCGGCGACCATGGCGGCATTGTCCGTGCAGTACTTCAGAGGGGGCACGTGACAGACAAGACCGCGGCGGCATGCGGCTTCGGCCATTTTCGTTCGCAGGCGACCGTTTGCGGCCACACCCCCGCCCAGGACGACCGTCTCGGCGGCACGCAACTCGGCGGCCCGCATCGTGTTGGCCACCAGCATGTCAACCACCGCCTCCTGGAAACTAGCCGCAATGTCGGCCTTGCGATCGTCGGACATGCTTGCGGCCGTTCGCGACAAATCGTGACCGCAGACCTCGTAGAGCACCGCCGTCTTGATGCCGCTGAACGAGAAGTCCAACTGCTCGGGGCCGACGGCCGATCGCTTGAAGGCCAGGGCCTTGGGATTGCCCTGCTTCGACAGACGGTCGATGCTCGGACCACCGGGATACGGCAATTCGAGAATGGCCGCCACCTTGTCGAACGCCTCGCCCGCAGCGTCGTCCACCGTGCGGCCAATACGCTGAATCTCCAACGGGCCGGTGCTGTGGTATAGCGTGGTGTGCCCGCCCGAGACGACCAGGCTGACGCACGGCCACGGCTCGATGTCATTGTCCAGGCAGACGGCGTAGGGGTGAGCCTGAATGTGATTGACGGCCACGAGCGGCTTGTCATGAATCCAGGCCAGCGTCTTGGCGGCCGTGACGCCGATCAGCAACGAACCGATCAGGCCCGGCATGTTGACGACGGCAATGGCGTCCACGTCGGCCACCGCCACGTCAGCCGCTTGCAGCGCCTCGTTCATTACGGGAACCAGGCATTCGATGTGGGCCCGGGCAGCAAGCTCCGGCACCACGCCACCGTAGCGGGCGTGAAGGTCGATCTGGCTGGCCACGACCGAAGCGCGGACGCGGCGGCCGTCTTCGACCAGCGCGACGCTCGTCTCGTCGCAGGAGGATTCGATGCCCAGGATCAGCACGTCGCGTATTCCCGGCCCATGGCCTTCGCCAGAACAAAGGGGCCGCACGTGACGGCCCCTGGAACTCATCAGTTGTAACCGGCCGCTATTCCGCGACGGCTTGTTTGACCTCAAACTTCTTCAGTAGCGGCCACATCCGCAGCACGTCGACGGCACGCTGCAACTGGCGATCGACCACCTCGGTCGTGTCCGATTCCTTCTGGCTCTCGTCGGGATTGATCTCGCCGAAGTCCGGCGGCGTCTCGCCATCGTCGTCCCCGGGAGTCTTGGACAAGGGCTTGGACTGGCCATCCGTGCCCTCTCCGTTCTCGCTGCCCTCCTCGGACTCCTCGCCGTGGCCGTTGGCCTTCTTGCCGTTGGTTCGTATCACTTCGCTGTCGCGCCGGGCGATGAAAACGTCGGCGTATTCCTTCGGCGTCATCTTGACCTCGATCAGCGGATCGACGCCCCATTCCTTGCTGTCGTCTTCGCGGTGCAGGCAGCGGCCGCTGGGCAGGTAATACTTGGCCACGGTCAGCCTCATGGCCGCGCGCCCGCTGTCGAGCGGGAAGATGTTCTGCACGCTGCCCTTGCCGAAGGTCCGCTCGCCGAGCACGACGGCCCGGCCATGGTCCTGAAGGGCTCCGGCGACGATCTCGCTCGCGCTGGCGCTGCGGTCGTTGACCAGGATTACCATCGGGAAGTCCTCGAGCGTCCCCTCCTCGGTCGCCCGGTAGACCTCCTCGGGATCGTTGCGGCCGCGGGTCGAGACAATGACCCCCTTGTCGATGAACAGGTCGACCATGGCGATGGCGCCCTTGAGCACGCCGCCGCCATTGAAACGCAGGTCCAGGATCAGGCTCTTCATGCCCTGCTGCCTGGCCTCCTCGATGGCCTTGCGAAGGTCGTCCACCGTGTCGTTCGTAAACGAAGTCACGCGAATGCAGGCCACACCGCTCGACTTGTCGACGATGTACTGCCACTGGCTCTCTTCGTCGCGATTGATACCCTTGACGGTTTTGACGTGGATGATCTCACGCGTGATTGTGAACGCTTCCTCTTTCAGGTCGGTCTCGTGGATGACCTTAAACGTCACCTTGGTGCCCGGTTTGCCGGTCAGCATCTTCACGGCATCGTCGAGCGTCATGCCGTCGGTGCTCTTGCCCTCGACCTCGGTGAAGCGGTCGCCGGCCAGCACGCCCGCACGGTACGACGGGCCATCCTCGATCGGACTGATGACCATGATCCATCCGTTGCGTTGCCCGATGACCACGCCGATGCCGCCGAACGAGCCTTCGATCTGCTTGCGGAAGTCGGGAAGCTCATCTTCGCTGATGAAGGCCGAGAAGCGGTCCTGTCCCTGGAGCATGCCCTGGATGGCGTGCTCGTAGAGTTTGCGGTTGTCGACCTCGGAGACGTAACGATCGCGCACCAGCCGCACGGCCTCGCCCAGCAGCCGCACGCCGCGGTAGACGTCGTCGTCCTCGCCTGCGGCATAGGTGTTCATGTAATTGCCGAAGCCCATGACGATGAGCAACCCGATCAGGGCCACGGCCAGAACAAGCAACAAGTTCCTTTGCACCTTCAACTCCTCCCGGGAAACCGGGCCGCGAAAGAAACGACGGACGGATTCCTGCAACTGACTCATAAACCCAAGCCCTCACACACAATGGCTACAGACAGGGGATTCTATCACTGTTGCCCGCGGAATTCAACTGCGGCCTCGGCACCGCCTCTAGTAGTACGATTGTCGAGGCCGAAGAAGCCACACGATTCGCCGTGGCCCCCCGGCGACAGGCCCGGGGAGCACATCATCCCCTGGGCGCAACCAGACGAAGCCGGTCACCGTGGGCCAGGTAGGTAGGCTTCAGATCCACGGCAACGCCCTTGGGCACGGATACGGCAATGTCGCGGCCGCCGCGCGCCCGGCTGACCTGCATCGCCATGCGGCCCTGCGGCGTATGGAAGGCCACCGACAGGCGTTTCAGGGAGCCCAGTTGGGGCTCGACCACCATCGAGGCGAAACCAGGCTCCGTCGGCCGCATGCCGCACACCCAGCGGAGGTAGTGCACCAGCGGCCCTGCCCCGTAGGCGTGGCACAGGCTGTTGGTCTTCGGCGGCCGGTTGGCCGGAGTGGACGGATCGTAGGACTCGAAGATCGTCCAGGCGTCCTTGCGGTCGAGCATGCGACCGTAATAGGTGCGGAGCACGTTGAAGGCCTCGGCCGTGCGACCCCGCGAGAACAGGGCCTCCAGCACGTAGTACTTGAAGTACGGGTTCTCGTGCGACGGCCACAGGCTCCTGGCCTCGCGATCGGCCGCAGGCCACAGGGCCTTGAGAATCTTCCGCTCCTGTTCTTCGGTTGGCAGTCCGGCGAAGAGTAGCCAGTAGTTAGTCGTCGCCGTGCCGCGTTTGCTTAGCGCGTCGCCGGTCAGCGAATCGGCAAACAGTCCCTTGCGGTCGTCGAACAGTCGCCCGACAACGGCATCGCGTGTCTGCTGCCACTGTCGTCGCCAGCGTCTGGCTTTGGCCCGCTGGCCGAGCGCATCGGCCAGTTGGGCGCCGCACTTCAGCGACATGGCGTAGGCCGCCTGGTAACCGGTGATGACGTCGGCGTTCTTGAATCTGGCGTAGAGCGTGTGATCCAGGAAGACGCGGTTTCTCGGGTCTTCGTCGGCGAGGATAAAGCCGCGCGGGTCGTCGAACGTTGCGGCATGGTCCAGCAGCCGCACAACGGCCGGGAAGCATTCCTTGAGCAGCTTGCGGTCGCCCCAGTACATCCAGTGGCGATGGAGCAGGTAGTTGTACATCAGCGAGTAGTCGCAGAGGATATCGCCGTAGCCGCAGGGCACGATGGGCCGCATCCACCCGTCGGTTGGCTGATCGGCAGCAAACTGCCGGAGAGCCTTGGCCGTCAGGGCCTGGTCGCCCCAGGCGGCGTAGGCCAGCTGTCCCTCGACGATGGTGTCGCCGAGCCACTGGGCCATCTCGCGAATCGGACAGTCCTCGAAGTTCTCCTGCGTGCAGGCGTCCAACGTGGCCACGCCGACGTGCCAGAGTTTGTTGAGCAGGCGGTCCGACGATTCGAATGTCGTCGCGGCGGGTGGCGGATAGTGCGTGGCGTCGATCCGCAGGGTCCTGACTTCGACGGGACTCGTGGCGTTGCGGGCTGCAAGCTCGACGTAGCGCATGGCCCGCCGGTCGAACGATCGCCAGTGGGTCCACTTGCCGTTGAGGATCAGACGATCCGTCAGGAACAGGCCGTCGCGCAGCGGATCGATGCAGCCATTGGCCTTCAGGTACTCTCCGGCCGTGATGTCCAGCACGGCACCGGCCTCACCGCGGACTTCCAGTTCGACGTGCCCGACGAGTTCCGCAGGCATCCGGTAGGTAACGAAACCGTTCGGCGGCAACTTCAGCGAACCGCGCTTGCCCTCGCACAGGTTCTCCGCGCCGGCGATGCGGCCGGGTTTGCGATTTTCCCACGCGGCCAGGTGGGCCGGCGAAGGAAACGTCCCGGGATTGACCTCGGGCGTCTCGTGCAGCATGGCGTCAGTGCAGTCGACCAGTGCGGCGTCGCAGATGACCTGCCAGGCGGGCAGGTCGCCGGCCTCGCGGCGTGGCGAGAAGTCCAGCGCAAGTGCCTTGCCGGATCTGGCGTCGGCGAAACGCATGACGAAGCCCCACGTCTCAGCCGGAGCCCCGAGGACTACGCCGATCGAGTTCCAGCCCTTCTCCAACGTGACCAGGGCCCGCGGAATGCGGTGCCCGTGACCATGGTAAAGGCCGGTGTAGGAATCCATCTCGTACTCGAGATGGTTGTAGAACTGCTCGCTCCATCCTTGGCAGAGGATGCGGCGGTTGTTGACGAAAACGGCAGCGCGATTGTCGGCGGCGAATTCCAGCGCGACCCGCTGCTTGCGCGGACTGCGGACGAACGTGCCGCCATAGAATTCCTCGTCGCACGGACCGAAGACGCAGAACTCGAACGGCAGTCCCGTGATGCCCGGAGTCGGCAACGTTCGGCCGCACGCGCCCACACCACTGGGACGTGTCGGCACGCGTACCAGGCGCGGCAACGGGCAAGTGACCACCTTGGTGTACGGTCGCCCCGGGCGGTTGCCCACAACGTCGGCTGCACGCCACGTCGCATCGTCGAACCCGACGTCGGTCCAGCCGTGAGGCACGCGGCGAAGGTCGCAGGTCTCGGCGAATCCCACCGTGAACATCCGCCGCGGTGTGTTACCCTTCTGTTGCGGTGCCCGGACGGCCTTCCACGAGGCATCGGTCGAGATGCGAACGGCTTTGCCCCGGTTCGGCTTGACGGTCAGTTGGGCCCGCAACCCGCCCGGGCCCGGCGGACGACCGTGCTCGGCCAAGCCGCAGTTGTGGCAGGCTACGGCGATGACGTTCCTGCCCCGCTTGAGCGGCAACTCGTCGAGGCCGTACGTATCAGCGTAGATCTGCGGCCATTGGCTTCGCGGCGGCCCGTCGCCGACGAACCACCCGTTGACATAGAGCCCGTAGCCGCTGCATGCGGTGATTTCAAGGGTGGCCGATTCCGGGGCGGCGCGGAGCGTGAACTCCCGCCGCAACAACAGGTGACAGTTGACAGTGTGCAGTTCGTCGGCGATCCAGAGCCATTGGGCCGATGCGTTCATAACGCCCTCACGCTGGTGCAGACTCGATTGCGCGGCAACGCGCCTGCAGGGAAGCACAAGCGGCCGAGTCGCGACCGTGTCAGATAGGCATGCCCGTGATGCGGGCCTGGAAGACCATCTTACCGTCGACGACGCCCTGAGTGTCGAAAATCGCCCGCCGCGGCCGCAGTTCCACTAGTTTGCCGAGCAGGATGAGCTTGTCGCCCGGCACCACCTGGCCGCGGAACTTCACGTCGTCCACGCCGCCGAAACCGATGAACTTGTCGCTCGGTGACACGAGGCCGAAGTAGAGCGAGCACATCTGCGCGGCCGCCTCGATCATGATGACGCCGGGCATCAGCGGGCGGCCGGGAATGTGGCCGCGAATCCAGAACTCGCCGTCGCCGAGGTCCTTGAAGCAGACGATTTCGCCGGCGTCGGGATCGAATCGCAGCACGCCGCTGAGCTGCTCCATCTCGTGGCGCTGGGCGTTGTACTTGCGGATTTCCTCGATCGGCATAACGACCTTGTTCACGTCGAACGTCGATTCGTCGATCAGCAACTGTGGGGGCATCCGACACTCCTTTCGTGGCTCTCTCAGAAAACGTCTAGCTTAAGGCAGGATGCCCAGAAGTCAAGATGGCGTCTCTCCCCGCTCGCTCGGATGTCCCCCACGAGAAGCACCGCATGCGATGACCGTCGCAGAAAGGAATGCACTTGACTGGGCGGTTGGAACCGCCGATATTCCTGGTCGGCACAGGATTTGTACCGCGCGCCGCGGGAAGACCGCAACCGGCCGCGGGGCGTCTCGGTCGGCACGACCCGGTGGAAACGAGGACATTCATGGCGCTCTACGTCGGCCTGGACATTGGCGGCACCAAGTTCATGGCGGCTGCGTCCGACGGCCGGGGACACGCCGGAACCACCATCCGCGAGCCGACGCCGCAACCCCTCCAGGATGGCCTCCGACTGCTGAAGGAGATGGTCAAGCGGGTCAGCGCCGGATGCAGGCTGGACGGCATCGGGGCGGCCATCGGCGGGCCGCTCGACTGGCGGACCGGCGTGGTCAGTCCCCTGCACCAGGACCAGTGGCGCAACGTGCCACTGAAATCGATGATGGAAACCTGGTTCGGATGCCCGTTCCATGTGGACGTGGACACCAACGTGGCCGCACTGGGCGAGCACCGGCAGTTCGGTCGCGGAGCGCGGCGGCTGCTCTATCTGACGCTCAGCACGGGCATGGGCGGCGGGTTCATCGTGGACGGGCGGATCTACCGCGGCGCCGGCGGCGAACACCCGGAGGTGGCCCACCAGTCGATCCTCTTCCGTTGCTCGTACCCCGAGCGCATCGTCTGCGAGTGCGGCTGCGGGGATTGCCTGGAGGCCCTAGTCTCGGGCAACGGCATTCGCCGGATATACGGCCGCCCGGCCGAGCAACTCGACGACGGCCAGTGGCAGGAAGTGGCCTGGAACCTGGGCCAGGGACTCAGAAACCTGGCGACGATCTACCTGCCGGACGTCATTGTCCTGGGCGGCGGCATCGCGCACGCACGTGGCGAGAAATTGCTGCGGCCGGCCCGCCGTGTCATGCGGCAACACCTGAAGCTTGTGCCCGCACCCAAGGTGCGTCTGTCACACTATGGCTACGACACGGCCCTGGCCGGCGCCCTGATGATCGCCCGCGAGGGTCTTGAAGACACGTAACGAATCCGCTGAGGAAAGACCGGAAGGACGTACTCATGACGATGCAGTACTTCAGGCCGCCGGACCCATGCTTCGTGGGTGACTGCATGCCGTTCTTTCACGACGGCACGTTCTACGTTTATTGGCTGCGCGACGAGAACCATCATCAGGGTCGCGGCGGACTGGGCGGTCACGAGTGGTGGCTGATGACCAGCGAGGACTTGGTCCACTGGACCGACCACGGGCGCGTGATCCGCTTCGAGCAGGAGTGGGAACGATCGTTCTGCACCGGCTCGACGTTCTACCACGACGGCACGTTCTACGCCTTCTACGCGACGCGCCTGAATGACCACAGCGAACACCTGGGCATGGCCATCGGCACCGACGGCGTCCGGTTCGAGAAAATCGGACCTAATCCGTTGGCGTCGCCGGGCCCGGAACTGACCCGTGACTACCGCGACCCGTTCGTGTTCCGCGACGAGGAAACGGGCCTGTTCCACATGCTCCTCGCAACGCGGCGAAAGGCCCCCTCGCTGCACGGCCGCGGCGGGTTCCTCGAACACCTAGTCTCGCGCGACCTGCGACGGTGGGAGGTCGTCGAACCGTTCCTGGACATGGACCTGCCCGGGGTGCCCGAGTGCCCGGACTATTTCGCGTGGAATGGATGGTACTACCTGTTGTTCAGTCATGGAGGAATCGCGCACTATCGCATGTCGCGACAGCCGCTGGGACCGTGGACGCGGCCGACCGTGGACATGCTCAACGGCCCCATGGGCCGCGTGATGAAGACAGCTCCATTTACGGGTGGCCGCCGCATTGGCGTGTCGTTCATCTCCTGGCTGGCCGATCCGGCCGACAACGACCGCTGGCAATGGGACGGCAACATGCTGTTCCAGGAACTGCTGCAGGCCCCCGACGGCACGTTGCAGAGCAGGTTTGTGCCGGAGATGATCCCGGCTGCCGGCGAGCCACTCGACGCAGCGTGGGAGACGCGGACGTCGGGCGTGTCCGCGGACGGCTCTGGCTGCGTGACTGTCGCGTCCCGGGACGGTCGCGGTGCCGCTCAGACGTCAAACGTGCCACAGGACGTTCGCGTCCACCTGCGCGTCGTGCCGACCGCCGGAACAGTCGCCTACGGGTTGTGCCTGCGGGCGTCGAATCGTTGCGAAATGGCGGCGGAGCTTCGCCTCTGCCCCTCGGGCGGGACGGTCGATCTCCGCAGTCCGAGCGAGACGCTTCCGACGCCGACGGCCCGGCACTGTATCACGGGGGTGGACGGCCTCGATCGGCCACTGACGCTGGACATCGTGGTCAAGGGCAACATCGTCGACGTGTGCGTGGACGAGCGGAGGTGCCTCGTCAACCGTATCCCGCAACTGACGGGAAGCGACCTGCTCCTGTTCTGCGACAACGGGGAGGCGACCTTCGAGGAGATTGCGGTCCGGCCGCTGACCTGACGGCAGCCTGCGCCAAACAGATGCGGAAACGGCCGGGGGCGTAGCATTCCGGCCGTCGGTTCGTGTGCGTCGTGAGTTGTAGCGGGGACCGTCTAGAGGCGGCCCTTCTCGTCGAGCACTTGGCGGGCCTTCCAGCCGACGACGCTATCGTCGAGCAGGTCGGCCAGGGCCTTGTGGGCTTCACGGCCCTCGAAGGTGCCCAGGGCCTCTATGGCCATCACACGCATCTCCTGAGATTCCCTGCGGTCGGCGGCCACCGCACTGAGGTCCGCAATGCAAAAGTCCACGTGACAGAGCTTGATCTCCTGAACGGCGGCTGCGCAGAGTTCCGGTCGACGGAGACAGGCGCTGAGCACCCTGGCGGCCGTACGGTTCCTGGCCATGGCCACGCCCGGCAGCATCTCGCGGGCCCAGTCGGGCTGGGCGAATCCCTTGCGAAGAATGCTCTCGGCGCTCGGCGTGTCGATCTGCGTCACGGCGCTGACGGCCAGTTGGCGAATCGTGGCGTCGGTGTCCTGGAAAAGCTTCTCCAGGACCGGCAACGCCCGATCGTCGCCCAGTTGCCCGAGCATCCGGATCATCAGCTTTCGCGCCGCCAGATCGGGTTGAAGCACGAGTTCCGACAGCCGCGTGACCAGCAGTTCGGTCTGCTTCGATTGCAAAAGAACGCCCGAGGCGGCCAAATGTTCCTTGGTCCGTGTGTTGTCGGCGATGATCCGCAGATAGACCTCGACGTTGACCCGGTCGGCGTCGCCCGACAGGCCACCCGATCCGTTCAGGCTTATTTCGGCGAAACTCACCTCGGGAGAGCGCATGAAGACCACGGCGAGAATGCCGACGATGACCACGATCGCGGCCGCTGACATCACTTGCCAACTGCGAATGGCACGACAGAAGAGCCCCCGCTTCTCGCGGCCCTCTCCCTCGGCCCCGTCACCGGAAGACCCGTTGTCGGAAGATTGGTCGGCCGAAGCTTTCGCCGAGGCCTTGGCCTCGTGGGGATCCTTCAGCGCGTTGCCGCAATCGCACGTGCCGGGCTTCTCCCCCGGCGCCACTTCGTGCAACCGACCGCACTGTGAACACTCGATCACCCGAACGTCGTCAGCCATTGGAGCCCCCTGAGCGTGGAGACAGCTTCCCCCCGAATCAGGTATCGGCTCAGCGGCATGTGATAGTTTAGCGGGACTGCGGGCGAAGACGCCGTCACCCCGGCGGTCGTGCTACGCGGTGTGTCTTGCGGCCCGGGTCAGAATCCGGCCGCATGGACCGTCGCCAGGTCGTACGTCCTGACCGGCCGGGGCAGTTTGCGGGCCTCGTCGACCAGGGCCAGAATGTTCCCCAGCGGCGTCTCCGGCGGCAGGTCGCACCCGGTGGCGACAATGAAGTTTTCGAAGCTCTTCATCTGCTCGCCTAGGTCGCGGACCGCGCGGCGTACGTCGTCCGGCGACCCGTTGACCATCACGCGCACCGGATCGATGTTGCCCATCAGGACACATTCGGAAGGCACCTTGGCGGCGGCTTCAGGCAGGTTGACCAGCGGCCCGATCGACAGCCCTTGCACACCGGTGGCCGCCATCTCCTCGATCAGGTTCGTCGTGTTACCGCAAATGTGCAGGATCGACATGGCGTCGATGTGGCGGACGATCTGGCTGATGCTGCGGCCGGAGAATTCGGCGAACGCCCGAGGCGACAGGAAACTGGCCGTCGGTTCCAGGATGCAGATCATGTCGGCGCCGGCCTCGACAAGGGCCGAAGCGTAGTTGATGATGATCCGCTCCGCGTAGTTGACGACCGCCTGGACCACGTCGGGCCGGTCGATGGTGTCGAGGGCGATCTGGTTGGCTCCCATGAGCAGGCCGGCCAGGGTGAACGGTCCGCTGACGTAGGCTCCCTTGGGCATGTGCACGCGCTTGGCCAGACGGCGCATCGTCTCCAGAAAGACCCAGACGCGGCAATCGCCCATCGGGTCGATCACCTTGTACTGCTCAAGGTCGGCGATCTCGCGGACCGGGTGATGCTCGACGCTGGCGGACTCGGCCAGCGGGAAACGCACCGGCAGCCCCAGGGCGTTAGCCTCGACCGAAAGGTCCATGATCATGAACAGGGCGTCCGGCTGCGCGTACTCGGCCAGCTTGTAGAGCGTGCGGTACTGCAACTCGGCGTTGAACTCGTTCTGCTTGATCGTCGAGCCGGTCAGTTGCGCGCCGGGGAACCCGGCCAGTGGAACCACCAGGCGGCGATCAGCTTTGCGGACCCAATTGATCAGACGCATCGTGGAAAGACCTCAATAAGCGGCGAAACCCCATCAACGGTCGCAGCATGGTTACGACACCCGGAATTGTAGCAGACCGGCCCTCCGGACAACGGTGATAGGCGTCACCGGGACGCAGGGGTCTTGACCAAAAACGGAAATGGCCATAAAAGGCTATAAGCTGATCGCGCCGCCATGACCGGGGCTGGAATGGGGGAGGAAGGAGACCGTTATGTCCAATACCGAGCAGAACGTCAGGGCCGCATTCGCGGGCGAGAGCCAGGCCAATCGCAAGTACCTGGCCTTCGCCAAGGTGGCCGAAAAGGAGGGCCAGGGCCAGATCGCCAAGCTGTTCCGTGCGGCCGCAGCCGCCGAGACGATTCACGCCCACGGGCACCTGGCGGCCATGGGAGGCATCGGCAGCACGGTGGACAATCTGGACGAAGCCATCAACGGCGAGACTTACGAGTTCGAGAAGATGTACCCGGACTTCATCATCGAGGCCGAAGCTGAAGGCAACCAGACCGCCCTGAGGATGTTCCGCTGGGCCAACGAGGTGGAGAGGATTCACGCCAACCTCTACAAGAAGTACAAGGCGGCGCTGGACGCCGGCGGCCAACTGCCCGTGACCAAGGTCTACGTCTGCAGCATCTGCGGCAACACGGTCGAAGGCGAACCGCCCGACCAGTGCCCGGTGTGCGGCGCGGGCAAGAAAGCCTTCAAGGAAGTCGAGTGACGTAGCGACTTGGTGGAAGTGCGGCAACCGTTCCCGGCGGCGCGGACTCGCGAGAGTTCGCGCCGCCGGGTTTTATGGAATGGCGCGTCCCCGCGTCCTTGACACGGCTTGCCGCTGCGCGGAGAATCCACAATGGCATTCGTGTCGCAGCACCCAGGCGGAGTTCGAGAGGAGGCACCCCATGAGGATTCTTGCGGTCTATGGCAATCCCAAGTCGGGGGGCTTCGTTCACAACTGCGTGGACGCCGTTGCCCAGCGGCTGGAATCGCGAGGGGCAGAGGTCGATCGACTGCACCTTGCCGAGATCGAGATGAAGGACTGCACCGGCTGCTTCACGTGCCTCAGGACGGGCCGGTGCACGATCGACGATGACATGGCGGGAGTCATCGAGCGTATCCGTGCCGCGGACGGGCTGGTTTGCGGCGTCTCGGTCCGAAACGGTCTGATGACCGCCCTTTTCAAGCGTTTCTACGAGCGGATCACCTACACGATCATCTTCTGCGGCGACATCACCGACAAGTACGTGCTCGGCATCTCGGCCGTCGGCATGGCCGGCGGCAAGGCCGTCACGCGGCGTATCGTGGCCATGAGCGAGATGGGCGCCCGAACCGTCGACCACCTGTTCTTCCGCACCGGAATCCCCACCAGGATAAGCGCCGAGGACGCCAGCGAGCGGCTGA
>JAFGPY010000305.1 GCA_016935955.1 Planctomycetota bacterium | reverse complement strand
GGTTACACCACGCGATTCACGATTGACCGCCCAAGCGGCCGCACACCACGCGACCGGACGACCTAGGACCCGGGCGTCGGCGGCTCATTCGGCGACTCTTCGGGCGGTGTCACCGAAGACGACACCACCGGGTGCGGCACGTCAGCGGCATTCGACTTCGGCTTCCTGAGCAGATAGACGATGCCCACAATGGCCCCTGCGACAATGGCCAGGACGACAAGCAGACACACGGCGCCCAGCAGAAGGCCGAACCAGCTTGAACTCGAGACCGAACTCATTGACGTGTCCCCCTGGCCTGCCCTTCACCGCAATGTTGCATCGGCCTGCGTACCGACACGCGCCGCGAGGCCCGCACGGACGGCAGCGCGGCCACCCCTACACAACGTACCGCGGAGCGACCGGCTTCCGACTTTTCCCATCCCGGCGGCGCAACAGTACGTCCTGGAACTTGTCCGGACGCACGGCAGTAAAGGATAATGTAAGCAGAAAGCCGACCGATGTCAAAAGGGTGTTTGGCCTCCGAAAGACAATGGATGAGGATACAGGCCGGGAGGTAGGGGCGGCTCGTCGAAGACCCTGAGCCTGTCGAAGGGCGAGCCGCCCTCGCCGGAAGACCAAGGTTCGCTGCGGGCGCGGGCAGGCCAGGGTCGCTCGCGAGCGACCCCTACAACGGCTGCGCTGCACGTGCAGGTTCAATAGCCAGACGATCTCCTTCCAGCGGCTCCCAGCGACGGGCGTTTGGCGGAAGTGGCGGTGCGATTTGACCTTGACGCTGTCCGGCACGACACCTATAGTCACGCTACGGGGAGTTGCGGTTACCGCCTCTGCGAAAGCACCATACTATGTCCGACGCCACTTTTCAGCGTTTCAAGCAACACCTCCTCGCGCACGAGATGGTCAGCGAGGACGAACTTCAGCACGCCGAGCAAGCCCTCGGCGCCGCCGCGGCGCCGTCGGACTCCGTCGAGGTCACCAGCCTCAACGGCCGCGCGCCGAGCGGCAGCGACCAGATCAAGGCCCTCAGCAAAGAACTCGTCAAGCAGATGGCCGTCACGCCCAACCAGGTCCGCCGCATCATCAACACGCTCAAGGAAGAGTCGACGACCGTCATGCCGGAGATCAGCATTCCCGGCTATGAGATCATCTCGCAGGTCGGCCGCGGGTCGCAGGCCGTCGTCTACAAGGCCAAGCAGTTGTCGATGGACCGCGTGGTGGCCCTGAAGGTGCTGGACCGCAAGATGGCCGAGACGGCCGACTTCAAGGATCGTTTCGTTAAGGAGGCCCGCAGCGCCGCCCAACTCAGCCACAACAACATCGTCCAGGCCTACGACGCCGGCGAGTCGGCGGGCATCAACTACTTCGTGCAGGAGTTCGTCGAGGGCACGACGGTAGCCGACGTGCTCAAGGAGCGCGGCCGGCCGATGGGCGAGCAGGAGTCGCTCGACATCATCATCCAGATCGCCGATGCCCTGGCCCACGCCCACGAGCGCGGCTTCATCCACCGCGACGTCAAGCCCAAGAACATCATGCTCACGCCGCAGCACGTCGCCAAGCTGGCCGACATGGGCCTGGCCCGCCAGGCCACCGACACGGCGGCCGCCGAGGCCGAGGCCGGCAAAGCCTACGGCACGCCTTACTACATCGCCCCCGAACAGGTTCGCGGCGACCCGAACATCGACTTCCGGGCCGACATCTACTCGCTCGGCGCCACGCTGTACCAGATGGTCACCGGCCGCGTGCCCTTCGAAGCCCCCAAGCCGCAGCAGGTCATGCAGAAGCATCTGACCGCGCCGCTCGTGCCGCCGGATCACATCAACCAGAAGCTCTCGGCCGGCATCAGCGAGGTCATCGAGGTCATGATGGGCAAGAACCCGCGCGAGCGTTACGCCTCGACGCGCGACCTGCTGATGGACCTCAAGAGCGTCCGCAACGGTGAGCCGCCCGCCCTGGCCCGCCAACTCGTCGACCGCGCGGGCCCTGCCGCCCTGGCCGGCCTGGCCGAGGGCGAGGAGGTCTCCTCCGAGGCTGCACAGGCCATCGCCCAGGGCAGACCCGTGCCGCAATCGGCCGCAGCATCCGACGAGGACGAGGCCGACGATGAGGCCGTGCCGCCCATGAAGATCGCCCTGATCGTCCTGGCCGCCCTGCTGGCCGTCAGCATCATCATCAACCTCATCCTGGCTTTCCGCTGATTCCCCGACCCACGGTATTTGGAACGGGCGCTTGCATCCATGTGGTAACAGAAAGGGTGCCATGCCTGCCCCTGCAGGCATGCCGAATGGCTCCTATCTCATGCATGGCTGCGAGGCAGCCATGGCCCCCACAGCAACGAGCATGTAAGGTGGGTCCCCCGGACCCACGCGGAATCGTAGGGGCACGGCCTGCCGCGCCCGCAGAGATTGTCGGCGTCCGGCATGGCGCGTCGCGACGGGGGTGGGCGTACAAGCCCGCCGCATTGCGGCGGGATACGAATGCTCTCCCCCCGCTCGATCCCGCGGCAGTGCCGCGGGCTTGTTGCACAGCGGGGGCCGTGCCTGCCCCGCATGTACGCGGAGCCGTTTGACCTGCCGCCGCGCATGGGGTATACTTTCTTCCGTGGGCCGCCGGTGCATGCGGCGGGTGGGGCGGCAATCCGGGGAGACACGATCATGAAGCAGATGATTCAGCGCTACAAGCAGCGGTTGGCCCAATATGCCCACAGCGGCAAGCTCGCCAAGGACGTGCGGTTCTTCGCCGGCGTGGCGGTTGTTTACCTGATCCTTCAGGCAACGGTCGTGGCCAACGTGGTCGTGCCCACGGGCTCGATGCTCGACACGATCCGCGAGGGCGAACGGTTCCTGGTCTGGAAACTCGGCTACGGTCTGCAGAATCCGTTCCACCCGCGCGAGAAGGTGGAAGTCGGCGGCAAGCCGCTGCTGAAGTGGTGCGACGTCGAGCGCGGCGACATCGTCATGTTCGTGCCGCCGGAGCGCTCCGGCAAGGACGAGCAGTACGTCAAGCGCGTCATCGGTCTGCCCGGCGACACCGTCGCGGTGCGGGCCTTCGACGGCGTGTACGTCAACGGCCTGCGGCTCGACGAGCCGTACATCAGGCAGACCCCGCAGTATCGCTTCGGCCCCGTGGTCGTCCCAGACGGTCAGTTGCTCGTCCTGGGCGACAACCGCAACAACAGCTACGACGGCCACTACTGGGGCTTCCTGCCCATCGAAAGCGTCCAGGGCGTGGTGGCCCTGCGCTACTGGCCCCCCTGGCGCGCCGGCACGGTGAACTGAGCCGTCCACCTGCGGCAAGAATCATTTCCGCTTTGGCATGGCGGCATGCAACGGCCACGGTGGGCGTTCTTGCCCGCCACGTCTGGCGCCATACACAAGCCCGCCGCACTGCGGCGGGATACGAACGTTCGCGACCCCTCGATCCCCCAGCGATCAACATTATGCATCAAGGGTCATTGTTTTGACGGAGTCGGATGCGTCGGGCGGCGTCGATGATGAACTTGG
>JAFGPY010000304.1 GCA_016935955.1 Planctomycetota bacterium | reverse complement strand
GCGGCTGTGCTGTGGCTGGAGCCACGAGTACCTGTTCCGCGTCCTCACCCAGCAAGACCAGGGGCTTTAGATGCGATTGCCCTGGCCTGTCAAGCGCGGTCGGTTGACGCATCAACGGGCAACAGCTATAGTGCATCTTCGGCGAGTCAGTGGAGGACAGCGCGTTGCCTGCTCCCATCATCTTCTTCCTCGTGGCCGTTGCAGTTGTCGTCGTGATCGCCGTCTTCAGTCACCTCAGCCTGAAACGTCGGCAGGAAGAGTTGCAGACCTTTGCGGCAAGCAGCGGATACACCTTTTCGATTGACGACGAGATGGAGCTGCAGGGTCGCATGGGTGTCTTCGCCCTGATGCAGAAAGGTCGCAGCAGAAAGCTCCGCCACGAGCTCGTCGGCGATCACGGCGACAGGCAGGTGATCCTCTTTGAGTACCTCTACGTGACCGGGGGCGGGAAGCACCGCCACACGCATCACCAGTACTGCTGCACGTGGCAGGCGCCCGTGGCCGTATCGCGGCTGGGCGTGCGGCCCGAGGGCTTCTTCGACCGCATCGGCGACTGGTTCACGGGACGCGACATCGACTTCGCGGACGATCCGGCCTTCAGTGAAGCCTTTGTTGTCGCAGGTGACGATGAGGCGGAGGTGCGTGCCCTTCTGACGCCGGCTCTTCGCGACTTCATGCAACGCAGTGGCATGGAATGCCTGGAGATGGTCGGCGACCTGGCGTTGCTGTACGGTCGCCGGGGCGGGCTCGATTCCGAGAAGTGCCGCGAACTGTTACGCCTGAGCGAGGGGCTGGACCGCGTTATGGCTGGGCAGGGGGCGTGAGGGCGGCGCGGTACCGGCGTGATACGGCAAGTCATAGCAGCGGGAAGACTCCCCGGCCGAGGGCGGCCGGGCTACATCCGGCGCATGAAAACAGACGCCCGAAGTCAACCGGGCGTCTGTAAGTGCTCGCAAATGAGCGTGTTGCGCCTAGCGACTGCGACGGCGATCGCGGACGAAGCGGCTCTTGAGTTTGCCCTTGCAGGGCTTGCGGCCGTGATTGGCCCGCTTTGAGCGGGCGACCAGGTTGCCGTTGCGACGCGGGCGTGCCATATTCTCACCTTTCAACACAGTGTCAGCAATTGCTCGGGTACTGAAGACCGGCTATTATAAGGTCAGCCGACCGATTGTCAAGCAAGTCTCTGCGGCCAAGTTGCCGCCCCGAAACCGGCCCCGGCGACCCCCTGGAGGAGCGATCATGACCATCCGCGGCAAAGTCATTCGTCATCGAGTCCTGCCTGCGACCACGTGCCTGATGCCGTTGCCGGTCGCCCTGGTCTCCTGCCGCAACAAGGCAGGCAAGAACAACATCATCACCATCGCCTGGACAGGCGTCCTCTGCAGCCAGCCGCCGCTGATTTCGGTGGCCATACGGCCCGGGCGGTTCAGCCTGACGATGCTCGAGGAGAACGGCGATTTCGTGGTCAACCTGCCCTCGGCCGGCTCGGCCCTGCACGCCGACCTCTGTGGCTGCATCTCGGGACGCGACCACGACAAGTTCGCCGAGGCAGGATGGACGCCGATCGACGCCAGCCAGGTCAACGCGCCGATCATCAAGGAATGTCCGCTGGCCCTGGAGTGTCGCACCAAGCAGCGGCTGGTCCTGGGATCGCACGAACTGTTCATCGGCGAGGTTCTGGCCGTGCAGGCCCACGAGGAACTGCTCGACGCGAACGGACGACTGCTGGTCGAAGACGCCGAACCGCTGGCCTATTGTCCGAACCTCAAGGGGGCGGGGCAGTACTTCGGGATCGGCAAGAGCATCGGCCACTACGGCTTCTCGGCCGAACACCACAAGCGCGTCTGAGCGGCATGAACAGCCGAATGTTGTTGCAGTAGGGGCACGGCCTGCCGTGCCCGTTGTTTTTGGTAGGTGCCGGGTGCCATGCCTGCCCCGTCAGGCATGCCGAACGCCACCGGCCCCATGCATGGCGGCAGACAACGGCCGCCATGGCACCCACGAGTAATGCGAAGGGGTGGCATGGTCCACGCTTGACGCAGTTCCCGAGCGAAGTCGAGGGGCGTGGCCATGATCCTTGACCACTCGCACGGCCGGGCAAGACCCGCCGTGGCACACGCGATGGTAGAAGGGCGGGTGTCTCTAGGACCGCAGGACCAGGTTGTCGCGGTGGACGACCTCGTCGTAAAGTTTCTGGCCGAGGATGGCCTTGAATTGCGACGACTTGCAGCCGCGAATCTTCCGCACCGATTCGGCGTCGTAGTTGCTCAGGCCGCGGGCGATCTCCTGTCCCTTGTCGTCGACGACGGCCACAAGGTCGCCGGCCTCGAACTCCCCGCTGACGCTCGTGATGCCGCTGGCCAGCAGGCTCTTGCCGCCCTCGACCAGGGCCCGGGCCGCACCGGCGTCGACCGCCAGCTTGCCGCGGCTGCGGGCGCTGAAGGCCAGCCATCTCTTGCGGCTGGTCATGCGCGACGGCGTCGGCAGGAACAGCGTGCCGACCTTCTTGCCGTCGAACAGGTCCACCAGGACATTCTTGCGCCGTCCGGAGGCCATGATCGCGGCCTCGCCCGACTGCGTGACCGTCCGCGCGGCCTCCAGCTTCGAGGCCATGCCGCCGGTGCCGCTACGGCTGCGCGAGCCGTCGATCAGCGCCGTCAGCCGCTCGTCGATCGTCTCCACGACGTCGACCTGATCGTGCCGGGCCTTGTCTCGATAGAGCCCGTCGAGAACGCTCAGCAGCACCAGGGCGTCGGCCCGCAGGTTGTGCGTGACCAGGGCGGCGATGATATCGTTGTCGCCATAGCGGATCTCGTCGACGCTGACGGTGTCGTTCTCGTTGAGGATCGGCACGGCCCCCATCTGCTGCAGGGCGGCGATGCAGTGGCGGATATTGAGGTAGCGTCCGCGATGCTCGAAATCGTCGCGCGTGATCAGGATCTGGGCGGCGTGGTAACCGTAGCGGCTCAGGGCCTGGTCGAAGACGTGAATGAGCCGCGCCTGGCCGATGGCCGCGCAGGCCTGCAGGCGGGGCAGATCGTCCGGGCGGCGGTCGAGCTTCATGGCGTCCATGCCCGCGCCGATGGCGCCGCTGGAGACGACGGCCAGCTTCAGGCCGCGCTTCAGCAGCACGGCGATCTGGGCGGCCAGGTCGCCGATCAGGGCGTGGTCCAGGTGGCCGTTGTCATCGGTCAGCACGTTGGTGCCGACCTTGACGACGGCGCTGGTGACCTTGGAGAAAAGCTCCGTGCGAATCT
>JAFGPY010000303.1 GCA_016935955.1 Planctomycetota bacterium | reverse complement strand
CGCGCGCCGCCCAGGATGAAGAACAGGGCGTAGAAGAGCGGAGCCAGACCGCTGAAAACACTCGACAGGCGGTTCTTCACGAAGGCGTTGCGGTTGACGATCATCATGCCCAGGGCCATGCTCGTCAGCAGCGGGCTGAGGCCCCAGGCCTTGGCCAGTCCCCCGGCCAGCAGGAGCATCGCGCCGCCGCCGGCCAGCAGGTGATCGGTCCCGCGGACGTTCTTCAGGAGCACGGACCCGACCAGTCCCAGCGTGCCGCCCAGCACGAGCGCCCCGATGATCTCCAAGACCGGCATTCCGACGGTCTTGGCCAGGCTGAGGCTTGGGTCGTGGGCCAGGATGCCTCCGGCCACCGTGGCGGCAAACGAGTAGATCATCAGGGCCACGGCGTCGTCCATGCCGACCACGGCCAGGATGGTCGTCGTCAGCGGGCCACGGGCCCGGTACTGGCGGATGACCATGACCGTGGCCGCCGGTGCGGTGGCCGAGGCGACCGCTCCCAGGATCAGGGCCATCGCCTTGTCGCCATTGATGAGCCAGACGGCGCCGGCCACCAGGACGAAGGCCCCGAGCGATTCCAGGACGGCGATATAGAGGATGCTGCGGCCGACCTTGCGGAGGTTGGCCACGTCGAGTTCCGCGCCGACGGCGAAGGCCACCAGCGTGAGGGCGATGTCGCCGGCCAGGCCAAAGTCGCGCAGCCGCTCGGTGCTGAACAACGGCGGCAGATGCCAGTGGAACAGGTAGTTCAGCACGCCGACCAGGCTGCCGCCGAGCAGCACGCCCATGATGATGTAGCCGGTCACCGTCGGCAGTTTGAGCCGCTCGGTGATCTTCTGGGCGATGAAGGCCACGGCCAGGCAGATGGCCAGCAGCGTCATGACGTTCAGCGAATCCATCCGGTGGCCTCTGGCACCCCGCTTAAGAGATCCAAGCCTGTGTAGCACGCCCGCCCTCGGGCGTGACGCAAAGCTGAAGACAACCGCCGAGTTCCGTGTCCCCCGGCCGAGGACGGCCGGGCTACATCTTCTCAAGTGGCTGCTAGTACGCCGCCAGGATGCGGTAGATGTCGGCGGCACTGCCGGCGGCGACCAACCGCTCGCGGTTCTTCGGGTTCTTCAGCACCAGCATGACGCGAGCCAGCGTGCGGACGTACTGGTCCTGCTGCCCTTCATTGGCAGCAATCATCACCACGATGTGAACCGGTTTGTCGTCCAGGCTGCCGTAGGAAATGCCCCGGGGAGAGACGCCGACGGCCATCGTGATGTCGTCGACGCCGGGGATCTTGACGTGCGGCACGGCGATGCCGAAACCGATGCCCGTGCTCATGATCTTCTCGCGGGCCCGGATGGCCTCCAGCAGCGCCCGCCCATCGTGCACCGACGGACTGCCGGCCAGCAACTCGGCAAGTTCGCCGAGCACGGCGTCCTTGTCCGTCGCCTTGAGGATCGCCACGCGGTCCTCGCTCAACAGCTTCGAGAGTTGAACCATTCTGTATCTTCCTCCGACGCGCCCGGCAGGCTGTCAGAGGTCAGTCGTCGGGCCGGCACGCCAGCATTAACCGAAGTGCAGCATTATAGCAATCGCCAGCAGCAGGTAAACGGCCAAGGTGACCACATCCAGAATCGTCGTGATCAGCGGGGCCGACATCAAGGCCGGGTCCAGGCCGATGCGGTCCATGACCAGCGGCAGCATGCTGCCGAGGCTCTTGGCGATGACAATCGTCGCGACCATGGCCAGCGACACGGTCAGGGCCAGTCGCCAGTTCTGATCGCTGATCATCACCCGTGCAGCCGCCAGCACCGCCAGGGCCACACCGGCGATCAGGGCCACCGTCAGCTCCTTGCGCAAGATCTTCAGGCCGTCCTTCCGCGTCAACTCGCCGGTGGCCAGGCCGCGGACCACGACCGTCGTCGTCTGGGTCGAGGCGTTGCCGCCGCTGCCCAGCAGCATGGTGTTGAAGGCCACGACCGTCAGCGCCAACTCATCGCCCAGCCTGCCGAAGGCCTTGACGACGCTGGCCGTGATGAAGCCCACCAGCACCAGCAGCAGGAGCCAGGGCAGCCGCTGCCAGGCCATCCGCAGGGCGCTGACCTGGAAGTAGCCCTCCAGCGGCTTGCCGGCGGCACCCAGGTGGTAGATGTCCTCTTCGGCCTCGTCCTCGATGACGTCGATCACGTCGTCGACCGTCACGAGGCCGACCAGGCGGTTGGCGTCGTCGACGACGGGCATGGCCAGCCAGTCGTACTTGGCGGTTTCCTGGGCCACGGTCTCCTGGTCGTCGGTCGCCCGGACGCTGATCACGTCGCTGATCATCAAGGTGCTGATCTTGCGGTCGGGCCGGGCCAGGATGAGGGTCTTCAGGGAGAAGACGCCCTTGAGGTGCCGCTCGGCGTCGGTCACGTAGATGTAGTAGATGGTCTCGGCGTCGGGCGCCACGTGCCGCAGACGCTCCAGAGCGGCCCCGGCCGTAATGTCCTCGGGCACCGTGGCGTAGTCGGTCGTCATGACCGCCCCGACGCTGTCCTCGGGGTAGCTGGCCAGGCGGCGGATGTCGGCCCGTTCGGCCTGGGCCACCAGGGGCATCAGTTCGTGCTGCACTTCTTCGCTCAGGGCGACAATCAGGTCGGCCCGGTCGTCAGGCGACATCTCCTCGAGCAGCCGGGCCACCTGTCGGCGTCCCTGCCCGTCGACGAGTTCGACCTGCATGGGCATTTCGAAGTGGCTGAAGACGTCGGCCTGGAACTGGATGTCCAGCGTCGGCAGGATGCGGACGATCTCGGCGGCATTGAGACCGCCCAGCAACTCGGCCGCTGCGGCCGGGTGCATCTCGCCGACGACCGTCTTGATCGTCTCCAGGTCGCCGCGATCGAGCAGCTCGCGGATTTCGGGCACAAGGAGTTCTTTGACCATGGCCGCCACCTTTCGCCGCCCGGGGAGGTTCTGAGGCCGGGCCGGCCAGGGGCGGCGCCCCCGTCAGATGCCGCGGCAGGACAATGGCGGCACGGGGTTACGCTGCACGACTGGTTGGCCCGGAACGGTCAGAGAGTGTCCGGGTTCGTTTTCGTCAGACGCTCCGTCGTGGATGGCTTCGCGTCTACAGTCGCCGTCTTCCATCGGTAACAGACTCCGTCGCTGGTCCTCGCCGGCACACATCCGACAGCGCCGCCATACTACGAGGCCCGGCATGGTCCACAATTTTAGCCCAAAACGCCGTTCAGGCAAGGCTATTCCCCGGCCCACCCTGCGCCGAGGGCGCCGCCTCCGGGTGCGCCCACGCGAAACAAGGTTTGCTTCCGTCGGGCGGCCCCGGGTAGAATCTCGCGACGATACGCAACGATAACGGTAACGCACTGCGGTCGGGAACCTTCGGACATGGCCAGCCCAACTCGTCACATCCTGATTGTCGGTCCCGGGGCCCTGGGGACCCTGATGGCGGTCCGACTGGGTGCGGCCGGTCACGAGGTCCACGTGCTCGATCATCGCCCGGACCGAGCCACACGGCTCTGCCGCGAGGGGCTGCGCCTCCAGACCGACGCGGGACCGTTGCACGTCGCCTGCCGGGCAACGACATCGGCTGCGGAGTTGCCCGAGACGGACCTGGCCATCGTCTGCGTGAAGTGCCCTGCCCTGGAGGCCGCCGGGCGGCAATTGGCCGCCATGAGACGCGCCGCGGCGATCCTGACCATTCAGAACGGGCTCGGCGTCGTGGAGGCCCTGCGCGACGGGCTTGGCAGCGCGGCGGCGAACCATGGCCTGGTTGCCGCCGTCACGTATCAGGCGGCCAACCGCGGACCGGACGGCGTCGTGCGACACGTGGCGAACCTGCCGACCGTGCTGGACGGCTCGCCGCCGGTTCGTCGCCGGGCCGAAGCGGCTGCAGCCATCCTGGAGTCGGCCGGTCTGCCAGCAACGGTCGCCGACGACCTGCGCCCGGCCATCTGGCGGAAGCTGGCGGTCAACGTGGCCATCAATCCGCTGACGGCCCTGGCGCACGTCCGCAACGGTGAACTGGCCGAAAGCGAGGAGCTTCGCGGGCAGATGCTGTCGCTGGCCCGCGAGGCGGCCGCCGTGGCCCGCGCCGAGGGTCTCACCCTGTCGGACGAGGAGGCGGAGTCGGCGGCCCTTGCGGCCGCAAGGGCCACCAGCGAGAACATTTCGAGCATGCGGCAGGACGTCGAGGCCGGACGGCCGACGGAGATCGAGTTCCTGGGCGGCGCGTTGTTGCGGCTGGCCGCACGGCACGGACTTCAGTTGCCGACGATCGCCGACGTAACGGCGCGGATTCGCGCCCTGGGCACGTGATCGCGACGCGTGCAGGCATTCGCCGTGGCTGTGGGGCAGCCATGTAGGATTCTGCATGAACTTCTCATCGCATCGCAGCAAGACGCGGTTGCACAAGACGTTGCGTCGTGGGTCTGCCGGTCACAACTCCGAGGGTGCCACGCGTCTACTTGTAGACGCGTGCTCGCAGGTCATTGGCTGACCGGCACCCCCTGGCCTTCTTCATGCAGAATCCCACATAGCGCTCCATATGTTACGTGGGCGGTCCCGCGCGGCGGTTACGTTCTGATGGTTTCCATGGCGATGATGGCCACAGGCGTGAAGATGAAGACGGGCAGATAGGCGGCCAGGGCGGGATGGATGTGGCCGGACTGTCCGAATTCGGTGGCGGCATACTCGACGGCCAGGACGACGACGAACAGGCCGATGCACGCCGAGATGGAGATGAAGTAGCTCTTGCCTTCCTGCCCGACGACGAAGGGCAATCCCAGCAGCAGCAGAATGAGATTCAGGATCGGCTTCGAGAAGTGCTTGTGCATCGTGACCTCGGCCACCTTGGGATCGACGGCCGACGGATCGTTGAGCAGGCTGCGCATGCTGGTGAACGACAGGTACTGGAAGAACTTCGAGTTCTTGCGTCGCTCGATGGCCGTGGGATCGATGTCGGTCTCGAACTCGAAGATGGTCTCACCCTCCTGCCGGCCGGCCACGGTGTGCGTCCTGCCGCGCTCGGGGGCCGCCACCTTCTTGCCACCGTAGACGAGCTTCGCCTGGCCGTCTTCGCCGACGACCTCGTGGTACAGCCGCCAGCCGCCGAGCGTGCCGATCCTGGGATCGTACTCGGCGCGGTCCGCGTAGATGAAGAACTTGTTGCGGCTCTCCTTGTCGCGCAGGACGATCGTCACGGGGTAGCGGATCGTGCGACCTTCGACCGGCTTGACGACCATGACCATGACTTTTTCCTGGGGCATGTACAGGGGCGCGGATATCAGGGCGTTGCTGCTGTCCTCGATGTGCCGCACCTCGAATGGCTCGTCGGGACCGACCATGCTCCGCGAGCCGGTCAGTTCGTCGGCGCAGCGGGGGATGAGAACCTCTTGGTTGAACACGTAGACGAGCGAGATGACGAATCCGCTGGCGATGATCGGCCACAGGAGGCGATAGACGCTGACGCCCGAGGCCTTGAAGGCGATTAGTTCGTTGGTCTTGTTGAGCCGGGCCATGGCGAAGGCCGCCGCCACGAGCACGGCGGCGCCGCAGAGCCACTGGAAATACTCGAGCGTACGGTACGCATAGTAGCGGACGATGTGCAGCAGGATGCCCATGGCGCTGAGGGCCGTCTCCTCTTCCTTGCCGACCTTGAGGAACTCGTCGAGGTTGACGACCATGTCGATCATGATCGTCAGTGCGGTCATCGAGACGAAGACGACGGCCAGGGAGAACAGGAATCCCTTGAGGATGTAGCGGTCACAGAGTTTCATGGTCTCGACTGCGACAGACCTTTCCCGGCATTGCTCATGTAGCACGCCCGCCCTCGGGCGTGACAGCAAGCTGAAGACAACCGCTCACCTTCGCGTCTCCCGGCCGAGGGCGGCCGGGCTACATTCTCCAACAACTCCCTAGCGGCGCAGCAACTTCGGAATCAGGACGGCGTTGATCGCCAGCAGCACGATGTTGCCGGTCCAGACGACCCAGACCAGGGCGTGCATGCTCTCCGGCTGTTTGACGATCATCTGCTTGCCGACGAGAATGGCGAAGATGGCGAACAGTCCGGGCCCCATGCTGACGGAAAAGGCCGTCAGGATGTGGCCGTGACGGAAAATCGTCCCCAGGGCCGCACCCAGACCGACCAGCAGCACGCAACTGACTATCGAGGCGTAGCGCGAATGCTCTTCGGCCAGGCTTTCGGCCTTGAGTCGCTTAACGACCTTGGCCAGCGCCTCGGGCCCGGCGTACTGGGCGACGCCCTTGCGATAGGCGAAGCACTCCTGCGGCTGGTCGTAGCGACGACGCAGCTGGGCGAGGGTCATCTCCCGCGGCCGCAGTTCCTTGGGCTTGTTGATGGACCGCACGAAGCTGTAGTCGCCGAGAATGAGCTTGGCCTCGCCGGGATCGCTGCCGTGAATGTCGAACAACTGCATGCGTATCTGGCCGTGGTCGACGACCTCGGCGTCCCAGCACTCGGCGGCCACCTCCTCGGAACGATAGGGCTTGCGCGCCGCTCCCTGCCCGTCGCCGCCGGCGGGCGGCGGACCGGCTAGTTGGCCGATCACTTCGTCGGTCACGGCGGCAATGGCCGCAGGCATGTCGTCGCGAACCTGCCGTCCGCTGACGCTGCCGGCGAAACGGACGCCGGCGATGCACTCGGCGATGCAGCGATCGTCCTCGGAGTCGAGAATCATCATCACCCGCTCGACCTTGGGGAAGGCCAGCAGGATCTTGTTGGCCCGCTCGCGGGCGTACGCCTTCACGTCGTCGGCGATCGAAGGCTGGCGGGCCGTGACCTGGATGGCCTCCCGCCCGCCCTGTTGCGGAGGCGAGAAGCTGATGTGCGCCGCCGGGGCGTAGGCCCGGTAGAGTTCGCCGTCGCTCTGGTAGTAGTTGATGACCACGCCGTAGAGCATGTTGCCTTCGACGTGCTTGGCGTGGATGTAGAAGTTGTTGTCGTAGTCGGCTTCCTTCTTGGTCCGCATCAGGTGAAAGAAGATGCGCTCGATGTTCTGGGTGCCGATCTGTTCGGCCTTGTACCACGACCACGGAATGATGCGGTCGAAGAGGGCGAAGTTGACGGCGCCGATCAGCAGCCCGAAGACCACCACGGGCCACAGCAGCGTGTGCATCGAGATGCCCGAGGCCCGGCAGGCGGTGATCTCGTTCTCGGAAGCCAGCTTGCCGTAGACCAGCGTGGTCGTCAGCAGAGCGGCGATCGGCATGGCGAAGATGAGCATGGCCGGGATGAAGCAGAGGACCAGTTGCAGCGAATCGAGCGGCCCGAGGCCGCGGTCGCGCAGGCCGCTCAGGGCGTAGGCCAGGGCCAGAAAACTGGTCAGGGCCGTCGCCGACAGGACGAAAACCTTCAGCAGATCGTGGAAGATATAGCGGTGCAGAATCAGCCACATCGTATCAAGCCATCTCCTCGCGCACAGCCTGGGCCAACCGCCGCACGCCTTCGCGGTTCTGGTCGGCCGTCGGCACGCCGAACGACAACCGCATGTGGTTGCGCGGCACGTCGAAACCCGGTTCCGCCTGATAGCAGTCGCTGCCGGGCACGTAGATGACGTCCTTCTGCAGGCAACGCCGGAACAGGGAACCGTCCAGATCGGTGTTGATCGACGCCGGCAGCGTCAGCCAGACGTACAGGCCGCCGAGCGGCTCGGTCCAGGAGACACCGGGCAGGTCGCCCATCTCGCGTTTCAGGGTGTCGATCAGCACGTCGCGTTTGGGCCGGTAGGTGGCGTGCAGTTGCCGCAAGTGGCGTTCGGCCCGCCCCGAAGTGATCAGCCGGTGGATGAGGTGCTGGCACAGGTTGGCGCTGCCGAAATCGTGGCTGCCCTTCTGGTCCAGCACGGGAGGAACCAGAGCGTCGGGCAGGATGCCGTAGCCGGTCTTCATCCCGGGCGACAGCGGCTTGGAGAAGGTCTGCAGGTAGACCACCGACTCGTTGCCCGGGTCGAAGGTCTTCAGCGACGGAATCGGCGCCGCCGTGTCGTAAAGCAGGTCGCGGTAGGCGGCGTCCTCGATCACGAAGAACCGCTGCCGGTCCCGCCAGCGGTTCACGACGGCCATCAGGTCCCGCCGCCGCGCGGGCGACAGGGTCAGGCCCGTGGGATTGTCGCAGTAGGAGCAGACGTAGAGCAGCTTGACGCGGTCCAACTCGCCACGGCGGTCCAGCTCGGCCAGGCGGTGGTCCAGCAGGTCGGCCCGCAGACCTTCGTCGTCCATGTCGATGCCCACGGTCCGGGCCCCGAAGACCTGCAGCGTGCCCATAAAAACGAAGTAGGCCGGCCGCGGCAGCAGGACGATGTCGCCGGGGTCCAGGAGGACTGAGCAGACCAGGAAGAGCATCTGCTGGCTGCCGGAGGTGACGACGATGTTGTCGGAATTGACGCCGAGGGCCTTGGCCGAACAGCCCTCGCGGTCGAGGAACCGCTGGAGCAGAAGTTCCCGAAGCGAGGCGTAGCCGCGCGTCGTGCCATATTGCAGGGCCGCCCGACCGGCCACCGGATCGGCGAACATCTCCCGGCAGCAGTCCAGGACGTCGTCCACGGGCAGCGTTCCGTTGTCGACGAAGCCTGCGGCCAAGCTGATGATCTCCGGCCGCTGCAGGGCCACGGCCATCAGGTAGTTGATCGGCGAGGCCTCGGTCCGCAAAGCCTGACCGGAAAGCATCTGCGCCTGGGAGTCGAGCATCGTGGTCCACCCTCACATAACAACGAAACAGGCGGAGCCGGTGGCCTCCGCCAAGCTACTATGCTAGCCGTCGGCGCGCATGTCGGCAAGGGAAAAGGACATGGGCCCCACGGGGGGCCGGCGTCCTCACGCGAGCGTCCCGCCATGGCCGCAAGTGCGAAGGAGCGGCAAGGCCTCCTGAAAAAGACGGCGGCGGGCCGTCCATGGATCGCCCGCCGCCGAGTGGATGTGGAAACCGCAACCGTTATTTCCTGCGACGACGGAGCACGAGTCCTACGCCCCCTGCCGCCAGCAGGCCAAGGCTCGCCGGCTCGGGAATCTCGACCACCTGGAAGCCGTTGAACGGCGCGCCCAAGGTATCGTAACGAGCCCACGTGAACACGATGGCGCCGGTCGCATCCGGCTGGACATTGTCGAAGATCGCGTTGTTTGTGTTGATCGGAACGTTGTATCCGCCGGTGTTCTTCGTGACGCCGCCAAGGGTGAAATCGCTGTTGCTCAGATTGCTGGTCTGCGCGCCGCCGTAAAGCACGAGTCGGTACAGGGCCTCAGGGTCCAGCCCCGAGAAAGTCACTGTGCGGACTCCGGTCGTGTCGCTCATGTTGATTAAGAAGGCATCGCCCATCAACAGGTTCTCCCCGCCCCCGACTCCACCTGTGCTGACGCCGGTCGACAGCCTGAAGGTCATGGCCCCGGCATTGCCGTAGGAGTCCGACAGACTCGCCCCGGCGATGTACCCGGAGTAAGAGGTGACGGCGTTGACGTACGTGCCGCCCCCGAAATCGCTGATGAAGTCCGTGATCGGAGCCACCGGGACGCCCCCATACAGATCCGCGTTGACGACCAGTCCCGCGGATGCCGGGGCGACAAACGCCCACAGCACGACGAATCCCACCACCAAACCCGTTGCACGCATTGAAATGCCCCCTTTCGCGATGTACCGTGTCACCTGCCCACTTTCTGGCCGCAGACAAAGATGCACACCCACAAGACGCAGTTGAAATACCTCAAACATGGAAAGCACTGCAACACACAACATCGAGAAACGAGCAACTCTTGTGCCGGATCAGCCCCGCATTGCCACTTTGCGGTGATTGTTCGCATAAGCACTTGTTTGACAGACACTTCAGCCTGCAACACAAGGCTTGTTGATTTTCGGCAACATGTCCGCTTATGCGCTTGTCGCTATTATTCCACCAATGCGTGTGCCGTGAACAACAGGCGACCAGCTCCTGCTGGACGATTCACAGCCTTCGGGACCGCTGTCGTCGGTCTTCCGCGAGTCCAGGACTCACTTGGCGAAGCCGATGGCGGGCCGCTTCCGTGCCGGGGAGGGTCACTACGCTGCACGCCGGGCCTTGCTCCGGCCGGGCGGCCACGCTATGCTGTGGGCTGTGGCGCCGAGTACCTGAAACGGCCCTTGTGCTGCTGCCTCCGCGAGCCATGCCATGATCGCCAAGACACTCGCTCACAGCCTGCTCGGCCTGGTTCTACCGGCCAGTTGCACCTGTTG
>JAFGPY010000302.1 GCA_016935955.1 Planctomycetota bacterium | reverse complement strand
GCCCTGAGCGTCGTCTCGCGATCGCGTCATGCCGCCAGGATCGACGCGGGGGTCGCCTGGCTCCTGGCCAACCAGAACGCCGACGGCGGCTGGGGCGACACGACCGATAGTCCGAGCAACATGGCCACGACGATGCTCGTCCAGGCCGCCCTGACTCTGGCCGGCCCCGAGGGGCGATCGTCTGCGGCCCTGGCTCGCGCGGATGCGTGGCTGATCGAACACGCCGGGCCCACGATGGCCGACCGGGCCCGCGCCGTCAGCGGTTTCTACGGCAAAGACCGAACGTTTGCCGTGCCCATCCTGACCAACTGCGCCCTGGCCGGACTGGCCGCATGGCCGACCATTCCGCGGCTGCCCTTCGAACTGGCTCGCCTGTCGCACCGCTGGTTGCGACGGCTGCACATTCACGTCGTCAGCTACGCCTTGCCTGCGCTCATTGCCATCGGCCAGTTGCTCCACGCGAAGCGGCCGACGCGGAACCCGTTGCTTCGCCTTCTGCGGGACCGATCCATCGAGCCGACGTTGCGGCGGCTGACCGCCATTCAGCCAAGCTCGGGCGGTTTCATCGAGGCCGTGCCGCTGACGAGCTTCGTGGTCATGAGCCTGGCCGCGGCCGGCCGCACGGACCATCCCGTGGCAACCAAAGGGCTGGAGTTCCTCGTGCGTGCGGCTCGCGATAACGGCGCGTGGCCCATCGACACCAACCTCGCCATGTGGCTGACCACGCTCTCGGTCAATGCCCTGCGAGCCGGGCCGGCCGGCCGGGACGCGGACCTTGCCGCAAGCCTCGGTTTCGTTGTGCGGGGCCAATGCCGACAGGTCCATCCCTTCACCGCCGCGGCGCCTGGCGGGTGGCCTTGGACCGACCTGCCCGGCGGCGTGCCCGACGCCGACGACACGGCCGGGGCGTTGCTGGCCTTGGCCGGATACGATTCACCTGAGGCCGTTGAGGCCGGCCGGCTGGGAATCCATTGGCTCATCAACCTTCAGAACGACGATGGCGGCTGGCCGACTTTCTGCCGCGGATGGGGCAAGCTGCCGTTCGACCGCAGCGGGGCCGACCTGACGGCTCACGCCGCGAGAGCGTTGCACGCCTGGGCCGACCGCGCGACGGACCTTCCGTGCCGCGAGGCCATCGCCCGAGGCCTCGATTACCTGGAGCGAACGCAGCGCGACGACGGCGCCTGGACGGCCCTGTGGTTCGGCAACCAGGCGGCCGCCGACACGGAGAATCTCGTGTTCGCGACGGCCCGCGTCCTGGCGGCCTATCGCGACCTGGGCATGCTCGACGCCGAACCCGCCCGACGCGGCGTAGCGTTCCTCGTGTCGGCCCGCGGCGGCGACGGTGGATGGGGAGGGCAGAGCGGTTTGCCCTCCACCGTGGAAGAGACGGCGGCCGCCGTGGAAGCCTTGTGCGCCTGGGCGTCGCGGCCGGACGTGGCCGAAGCGGTGCGCGGCGGCTGCGAGTTCCTGGTCCGCCGCTTCGAGGCTGCCGACCTGGACCGCGCGTCGCCGATCGGTCTTTATTTCACGAGACTTTGGTATTCGGAGCGCGTTTACCCTATAATCTTTACAGTGGCTGCTCTTGGGCGCGCGATGTCGCGCCCCGACGTCCTGTCTTGAGAGACGCCGATCGCGCGGTACGGTTCTGGTAGTCGTCACTGATGACCCACTTGGAACATACATCCGATGCAGCCGCCGGCCGGGCCGATGGATCGTCCGGCGACAACTGCATGCTGATTCCCGGCGACGCGTCCGTGAGGCGACGGATCGAGTGCCAGGCCCGCGACGTGGCGAGCGACCTGGGCTGCAAACGCCTTCCCGACCGCGGGCGACTCGAGGAACTGGCCCTCGGGCTTCTCGACCGGCTGGGCCTCGACCATGGCTACCAGGGCTTTGCGATGGTGGCCATCGGGACGGAATTCTGCCGCACGTCGTTCGCCGCCGCACCGTTCTCGCGCCGCCTGCTGCTCTTGCCGCACTGTCTTCGCAGCAGCAAGGACTGCAAGGCTCCCTACAGCGCTACAGGCCTGCACTGCGCCCAGTGCGGCTCATGTTCCATCGGCAATCTGCTGACCGAGGCGCGGGCCCTGGGCTACCAGACGCTCGTCGCCGAGGGCACACCCGCGGTCGTGCAGACCCTGGCCGGCGGGCACGTCGAGGCGATCCTCGGTGTGGCCTGTCTCGACTCGCTCGAGAAGTGCTTCGACACCGTGCAGCAACTCGGCGTCCCCTATGCCGGCGTGCCGCTCGTGCGCGACGGCTGCCGCGACACCGAGGCCGACATCGAGCGCATCCGCGAGATCCTTTCGCTGCACGTCGCCGGCGGCGCTCACACGGTGACCGGCTACATCACGCTGCTCCAGAAGGCCGGCGACCTGTTCGCGGCCGAGTACTTGAAGCGGCTGCTGGCGGCCTCTTCGTCGTCGGCTTCCGCGGCGGCGGCGAGCGCGTCGCCCCAGACCGAGACGGTCGCCCACAACTGGCTCGGCCGCGGCGGAAAACGGTTTCGTCCCTTCATCACCCTGGCCGCCTATGCCGCGACGCGGGGATTCGACGAAACGAGGCTCGACCGTGCAGCCGTGGACGACCTGGTGAGCGATCCCGTGGCGAGTGTTGCCGTGGCCCTCGAATCGTTCCACAAGGCGTCGCTCGTCCATGACGACGTGGAGGACCGCGACGCGTACCGCTACGGCGAGCCCACGCTGCACGCCCGCTACGGCGAGGCGATGGCCATCAACACGGGCGACTACCTGGTCGGCCTGGGCTACCACCTCGTGGCGGCGCAGGCCGGCGCCCTGGGAGCCGATTGTGTGGCCGACATCCTCGCGACGCTCTCGTCGGCGCACCTGAAACTCTGCCGGGGGCAGGGGACCGAATTGCTGCTGACCGGCGACAAGGCCCGCAGCGCCACGGCCGACGATGTGCTGACCCTTTACGCCCTGAAGACCGCCCCGGCCTTTTCCGCGGCGATGTACGCCGGCATGCGCATGGCCGGACCGCTCGGCGACGACGGGCCGCTCGTCGACGCCTTCTGCCGCCATCTCGGCGTGGCCTACCAGGTGCTCGACGACCTGGACGACCTCAGCCCGAGCGACGACAACCATCGTCTGCCCGGACAGGACATCGTGGCCCGCCGGCCGACGATGCTGCTGGCCTTCGCTTCGGCCGACGGCGTGACGGATCGCCTCGATGCGCTGTTCCGTCCGGGCGATGCCGCCACCCGCCGGGGTCTGGTCGACGACGTCCGCGACCTGTACCGGCAATGCGGCGCCGTCGAGAAGGCCTCGCGGCTCGTGGACAAGTGCCGCGAGCGGGCCACGCAGATCGCCGAGCAGACCAACCGGGCGGCCCTGGGCAACCTGATGCGGTTCCTGACCCGGGTCGTCCTCAGAGATCGCGACTTCTGATTCGTTACGTCCGTGCGGGGCCGACGCCATGACCGACAACGTCCGGGCAACCGATTCGCCCAGCAGCGGACCGTTCCTCGACATGATGGACGCGCTGCTGATCGGCGGCGCAGAACGGTTGGGCGAATCCTTCCGTCGCACGCATACTGACTATCTCCTGGCCGCACAGGACTCTTGCGGCGGTTTCGGCGGTCCCGACGGGACGCCCGACACCTATTACACGCGTTTTGCCCTGCACGCTCTGAAGGTCCTCGGCCTGCCCGTCGGGGAACCCGCATGGGCGTCGGCCTCCGCCTGGCTGCGTGCGCTCCCGCCGCGGCCGGGCAACGTCGTCGAGTGCCTCGACCGGTTGCAGAGTTTTCGCATGCTCGAAGGCAGGGGCTGCACTTCGCTGGAGGCCGACGCGCGGTCGCGATGGCGCGAGCAGACGGCCGCGCTGCTCGCCGAGTGCCGCACGGACGACGGGGCGGTGGCCTTCGCCCCGGGCGGACTGGGCGGACCGTACTACGCGTTCCTGGCCGCACTGTGCTACGACCTGCTCGGTCGCCCGATGCCCGACCGCGAGCGAGCGGTTGCCGCCGTGCTCGCCTGCGCGACTCCCGACGGCGGTTTCGGCGGACAGCCGGGCGGCTCGACCGGTCAGACGAATCCCACAGCTGCAGCCGTCTGTTTCCTGGCCATCAGCGACGCTCTGGATGAGGCGACGGCCCGCGGCGGCGCGTCGTTTCTGGCCGGCCTTCAGAGGCCCGACGGCGGATTGGCTGCACACCCTGCCGCAACCGTGGCCGACCTGATGTCCACCTTCACCGCTCTCTATGCCGCCGCGGTGGTCGACTGCGTGGACGCCCTGCGATTGGGTCCGGTGGCACGCTTCGCCCGGGCCCTGGCCCAGCCGGGCGGCGGCTTCCGTCCCGTGGCCATTGGCGGTGCGGCCGACGTCGAGTACACCTTCTATGGCATCGCCACGCTGGCCCTCTTGGCGAGCATTGTCGCCGAACGCGGTTGATCGGATGCGGTCTTCGTGCTATGCATAGTGCAAGGAGCATGTCAATCATGGCCCACACATCGTCGCAGGCAAACGCTTTGACGGTCAGCCAACTGCGCAAGGTCTACGCGTCCCCGGCCGGCGGGCACGAGGTGCTCAAGGGCGTGGACCTCGCGGTCGAGCCAGGGCAGACCGTGGCCATCGTCGGAGCCTCGGGGTGCGGCAAAAGCACGTTGCTGAACATCATCGGTTCGCTCGACCAGCCCACGTCCGGCACGGTGCGGCTGGGCGGCCTTGAGGTCTCGTCGCTTGAGGGCGACCGCCTGGCCGAGTTCCGCCGCCGTCGCGTCGGTTTCGTCTTCCAGGATCACCACCTGCTGCCGCAATGCACCGCCATCGAGAACGTCGCCCTGCCGGCGGTTGCCGCAGAGGATGGGGCCGGAGGGTTGCGCCGCGCGGCCGAGTTGCTGGCTCGCGTAGGCTTGAAGGGACGCGAGGACGATTTTCCGCAGCGGCTGTCCGGCGGCGAACGGCAGCGCGTCGCCGTGGCACGGGCATTGGTCAACGATCCGCCGCTTCTGCTCTGCGACGAGCCGACGGGCAACCTCGATCGCGCGACGGCCGAGCCCGTGGCGGCGCTCTTTGCCGAACTGGCCGCCGAGCGCAGCGTCATGCTGATCGTCGTGACGCACAACCTCGAACTGGCGAGGCGGTTCTCGCGATGCCTGGAGCTTCGCGACGGACGCCTTCAACCCGCCGACCGCGCCTGATGCCGTGACGGAGAACGCCGCGTGACCTTGTTGAGGTTTATCCTTCGCAGCCTGTGGCACTATCGTCGCACGAATGCCGCCGTCGTGGCCGGTGCGGCTGTCGGTGTGGCCGTGGTCGCCGGGTCGCTCGTCGTCGGCGATTCGTTCACCGGCAGCCTCCGCGACCTGACGCTCGATCGCCTGGGCCGCGCGGACTACGCGCTGATCGCGCCGGACTTCTTCCGGGCCGCGCTGGCCGAGGACCTGGCCGGGCAGGAGGGATTCTCGCCGTCGTTCGCCGAGGCGACGCCGATCATGGCCCTGGACGCCACGGCGATTAACCCGTCCACGTCCGCCGCCGTGCCGCGAGTCTCCGTTCTGGCGGTTGACCCATCGCGGGTCGCAGTCCTCGGGGCCGGACCGGCCCTGGCCCTCGACGATCGCCAGGCGGCCGTCAACCAGGCCCTGGCCGACGACCTGGGCCTGCAGACCGGCCAGACGATTGTCGTGAACCTGGCCCGGGCGTCCGCGGCTCCCGCGGGCAGCCTGTTCGGGCGGCGGGACGTGGGCCAGACCATCGAACGGATCAGCCTAGTTGTCGCGCGGATCGTGCCCGATGAAGGCATGGCGCGCTTCAGCCTCCGCAGCGACCGGCCGCGACCGCGAAACGTCTACGTCGCACTCGACTGGTTCTCGCGCCGCGTCGGCCGCGAGGGACTGGCCAACGTGCTGCTCGTGGCCGGCGGGACCGAAGGACGTGCCGAGGCCGACGTCGAACGACTCAACGGTCTGCTGACTCGCGTCGTCAGGCCCGAGGATTGCGGACTGCGCCTCGTGGACCGTCCGGATCTGGGAATGATCTCGGTCGAGAGTCTGAACACCGTTCTGTCGTCGCGGCAGGCCCAGGCCGCCGGCGCCGCCGCGGTCTCGTGCGGCTACCGGTCGGCCGTGACGTCTATTTACCTGGCCAACAGTATCGCCCGGGCCGGCGCTTCGCCCGAAGAGGACGGCATCCCGTACTCCACGATTGCCGCCATGTCGCCCGACGCTGCGCCGCCACTGGGGCCGCTGGTCTCCGAGGACGGCAAGCTGGTCGCGACGGACCTCGGCGCCGACGGTATCCTGCTCAATGCCTGGGCTGCGGGCGATCTCAGCGCGAAGTCGGGCGACACCCTCGACCTGAGCTACTATCACATCGGCAGCGACGCGACGTTGACCACGGATTCGCGCCGCTTCGTCGTCCGCGGCATCGTGGCCATGAGCGGTCCCGCCGGCGACGCCGAGCTGGTGCCCCGGTTCCAGGGCATCACCGATTCAACCTCGATCAGCAACTGGAAACCCCCGTTCCCGATCAACCTGAAACGGATTCGGCCGCAGGACGAGAAGTACTGGCAGGAACACAAGGCCACGCCGAAGGCCTTCATCTCGTTGGAGGCCGCACGCAGCCTGTGGAGCCGCCCGGGACAGGCTGACGCACCGTGGGTCACGTCGGTGCGCGTTGCCGCCCGCCAGGGGGCCGACGCCGGGCCGTCGGTCGACACGTTCGCGGCGGCGCTGCTCAAGATGTTGCCGCCGGGAGAGGTCGGCCTCACGTTTCGTCCCGTCAGGGCCGACGCCCTGCGCGCGGCCAAGGGATCAAGCGACTTCGCATCGCTCTTCCTGGGCCTGAGCAGTTTCCTTGTCCTTGCCGCCGGGTTGCTCGTCGGGCTGCTGATGCGGCTGTCCGTGGAGACCCGTTCGCGCGACGCCGGCCTGTTGCTGGCCGTCGGATTTCCTGCCGGGACGGTCGCCCGTACCCTGCTCGCCGAGGGGTTGCTGCTGGCCGTCGTCGCTGCGGCCGTCGGCGTGCCGCTGGCCGTCGTCTATGCCCGAGGCATCATGTGGGCCCTGCAGACGATGTGGGTCGACCTGTTGGGGCCCTTCGCCCTCGACCTGCACGTCACCGCGATGAGCCTGACGATCGGCGCCGCGGTGGGGCTCGTCGTGGCCCTCGCGGCCATGGTCTGGGCCCTGCGGATTCTTCGCCGCCGCGCGGCCGTCGAGTTGCTTGCCGGCTGGCAAGGGCTGCAGGAGGATGCCGCAGAATCGCCCCGCGGCCGCACTCCGGCAATCGTCTCGCTGCTGGCCCTGGCCGGCGCGATCGCCGTCCTGATCGTTTCCCTTGTCACGAAGTCCGTGGCGCAGACGTCGGCTTTCTTCATTGTCGGCGGGCTGATGTTCGTCGCTCTCCTGTCCGCAACGGTGGCCGCGCTCGGCGGCGGGCAGGCGGCGCCGGTCCATGGGCACAGGGAGTTGTCGTTGCCGCGCCTGGCGATTCGCGGCGCGCGGCGGCGCCGCAGCCGCAGCGCGTTGACCGTGGCTCTGTTGGCCTGCGCCGCCTTCACGGTCGTGACCGTGGCGGCCAACCGCAGCGACCTGTCGCGGCTGGACACCTCGTCGCGCGACAGCGGGGCGGGGGGCTTCGCCCTGGTGGCCGACAGCGAACTGCCCATCTACGTCGACCTGAACACGCCGGCGGGACGCAAGGCCGCGGGCCTGAACGACGAGGCGGCCTTCGAGGGCGTGACCGTCGTGTCGCTTCGCGTCCAGGAGGGCGACGACGCCAGTTGCCTGAACCTCCAGCAGCCGCAGTCGCCGAAGATCGTCGGCCTGCCGCAACGATTCATCGACCGCGGGGGCTTCACGTTCTCGCAACTGGCCGTGCGTGCCGATGACCCCGCGCTGTCAGGCAATCCGTGGCGGATGCTCGCTTCGAAAGACAGTGAGGGGGCCGTGCCGGTCTTCGGCGACGAGGCCAGCGTGACGTGGATTCTGAAATCCGGCCTCCACAAGACGCTCACGGCGCCGAGCCCGCACGGTCCGGTGACTCTGCGAATCGTGGGCATGCTGCGCGGCAGCATCTGGCAGAGCGAGTTGCTGATGTCCGAGGAGAATCTCCTGCAGCACTTCGGCGACGCGGGCGGCTACCGGCGGTTCCTGATCGAGGCTCCTCCCGAGCGGCAGGCGCGCGTCGCGGCGGTCCTGCGGCGCGACCTGGGGGCGGTCGGCCTGGACGTTCGCCGCACAGCCGACATGCTGGCCGACTACGCGGGCGTGCAGAACACATACCTGTCGGCCTTCCACGCCTTAGGCGGCCTGGGCTTGGTGCTCGGCACGTTCGCGGTAGTGACCGTGTTGCTGAGGAACATCGTCGAACGGCGCGGCGAACTGGGGCTCATGCTGGCCGTTGGTTTCAGCCGCCGGCAACTGGTCCGCCTGGTCGCCACCGAAACCGTTCTGCTGATTGCCGCCGGCCTGGCGGTCGGGACGATCGCGGGCCTGGTGGCCGTGGCGCCGCACGTGGTGCAGGCCAAGGCCGACGTGCCCTGGCTCTCGCTTGGCGGCACCATGGGCGGCATCATGCTGCTGGCGGTGATCGCCTGCGCCGTGGCCACGCAGCGGGCCGTCGGACCCGACCTGATGGCCGCCATACGGTCCGAATAGGGAGGCTGCCGTGGACAGCCCGAAACCGTCCGACAATCCGGCCTCGTCTTGCCAGGCGGCTTGCCCGTTCCGCGCCCACTGGTACGTCGGGCCGGTCTTCGTCATGCTCATCGTTCTGGCCATCCTGGTCGGGCACAAGGGCATCTCGCCGACGGCCGACGACGTGGCCATCGAGCCGGCGTGGGTCGTCGAGCCGTACGAGGGCCCCGAGACGGTTCCGGCCGTGGGGGCCTGGCCCTGCTTCCGGGGCAACGCGGCCTGCACGGGCGTGGCCGAGTCGGCCTTGCCACGAACGCTCGACCTGGCCTGGCAGCGGGACCTCGGGGCCCCGATCTCGTCGACGGCCGCCGTGGTCGACGGCCGCGTCTACGTCGGCACGAACGGCCAGGGCGTTTACGCCCTGGACCTCGGCAGCGGCGAGATCCTGTGGCATTACAAGGAGGCCTGGACCGTGGCGGCCTCGCCGCACGTCAAAGACGGCCGCGTGCTGGTCGGCGACTATGACGGCGTGTTTCACGCCCTCGATGCCGACAGCGGCGAGCCGCGGTGGACCTTCCAGGCCGATCAGTCCATCCAGTCGTCGGCCACCGTGGTGAACGACCTGGTGCTGTTCGGCTCGTACGATCACAAGGTCTATTGCCTGACGGTCCGTGACGGCCGGAAGGTCTGGGACTACGAAGTCAGCACGGAAGTCTATTGTGCTCCGGTCGTGTCGGGCAACGACGCAACGGTGATCAGTTGCGGCAACGGCACGCTGTACACCCTGGACGTCGATTTCGGGGGGCCGGCCACCGAAATCACGACCGGTCAGATCGCCCTGGCGACGCCGGCCCGTCGCGGGTCGCTGACCGTCGTGCCCACGTACGTCGGCACCGTCCTGTGCATCGACCTGGACACCGACCGAACGGTCTGGACGCTCGACACGGGCAGGGACGAGGTGGTCTTCGACGCCTCTCCGGCCGTCACGGACGACCACGTTCTGGTCGGTGGCCGCGACGGTCTGCTGCGATGCCTGGACTTTCGCAGCGGCGAACCGTTATGGACGTTCCGCGCCCGCGATGCCATCGACTCCTCACCGGTCGTCGTCGGCGACCGCGTCTTCTTCGGCAGCGACGACGGCAACCTCTATGCCGTTCGCCTGCAGACCGGCAAGCCGCTGTGGCGCTATGTCGCGGGCGAACCCTTCTCCGCGGCGCCCGCGGTGGCCTACGGGCGATTGGTCATCGGCAATCGCAACGGTGTGGTTTACTGTTTCGCCGCGAAACCCTGAGAACGATATCGCATTTAACCTTCCAGGGGGTGCCGCCTGCCGATCGCGCATCATGCAGGCCGGTTGAGCCTACCCGAATCGTGCTCGATAGCATATAATTCAGCGACACAACTGCCGCAGACGGAGAATGGCCGCTTGAAGGTCCGCGTGTTGGTCATCTTGACACCTCTCGTTGCCGCCGTGGCCGCCGGCGTAGTGCTGGCCCGCTGGTACCAGATGCCGCGCGAGGTCACGGTCGCTCAGCGTATGCCCGGGACCGACAACCGTCCCGCGCCCGGCACGCAGAGCGAGCAGCCGCAGGCCAATCCGGGAACGCTCATTCCCGGCCCCGGCCGCGCAGCCGACATGGACGGCTCGTGGCCGCAGTTCCGCGGTCCCGACCGCAACGGCATCGCGCCGACCGGAGCCACCGTGGCCCGAAGCTGGCCCCAAAGCGGGCCGCCCGTCCTGTGGCGAATCCCCGTGGGCGAAGGCCATGCCGGGGCGGCCGTGCACAAAGGGCGGCTGTTCATCGTCGACTACGACCGCGACAAGCGCGAGGACGCCATTCGCTGCCTTTCGCTGGCCGACCGTCAGGAAATCTGGCGCTACACCTACTCGGTGACGGTCAAACGCAACCACGGCATGTCGCGGACGATTCCCGCCGTCACGGACGACTACCTCGTGGCCATGGGGCCGAAGTGTCACGTGACCTGCCTGCGGACCGACACGGGCGAGAAAGTCTGGGGCTTCGACCTCGTGCGGCAATTCGGCACCACGGTGCCCCGATGGTACACGGGCCAGTGCCCGCTGATCGACGGCGACGTGGCCATTATCGCTCCGGGCGGCGATCCGGCCAAGGACGGGCCGCTGCTGATGGCCGTCGAGCTGGCCACCGGCAACATCCTCTGGCAGACGCCCAACCCGGACCACTGGACGATGACCGAGTCGTCGGTGATGGTCTGCGAGTTCGGCGGCGTGCGGCAATACGTTTACTGCTCGGGCGGCGGCGTGGTCTCCGTGGCGGCCGACGACGGTCGCGTGCTCTGGAAGTGGCCCGAGTGGCTGATTAAGATCGCCAACAGTCCGTCGCCGGTGGTCATCGCGCCTGACCGGCTCTTCTTCACCGGCAGCTACGGGGCCGGCTCGCAGATGATCCGCGTGATGAGCGAGGGCGACACCTTCACGCCCGGGCAGGTGTTCCGCCTGAAGAGCGAGGTCTTCAGTTGCGAGCAGCAGACGCCCGTGCTCTACCAGGACCACCTGTACGGGATCACCGAGAAGGGACAGTTGGCCTGCCTGGATCTGGCCGGCGAACTGGTCTGGTCGAGCGGGCCGAAGGTGCAGTTCGAGTTGGGGCCGTTTGTGCTGATCGACGGCGTGCTGTTCATCGTACACGGGCAGCGCGGTGAACTGGTGATGGCCGAAGCGACGCCGGCGGGCTACAAGGAACTGGGCCGGGCGAAGATTCTCAAGGGTCACGATGCCTGGGGCCCGATCGCCTACGCCGAGGGCTGCATCATCATTCGCGACCTGACCGAGATGGTGTGCGTGAGGGTGGCGCCATGACAGGGATTTCGCGCGGAGAGATTCGCAGGGCCATGACGACCGGAT
>JAFGPY010000044.1 GCA_016935955.1 Planctomycetota bacterium | reverse complement strand
TGCGGCAAGCCGATGGCCCGCATCAGCTCCACGCGGCCCATCTCGAAGTAGCTCAGGTAGCGGCTGTGGTGCACCACGCCCATCTGGTCCACCTCGCCGTAGCGAACTCGAAACTGTATCGTGTGCTCAACGCTCATTGTCGCGACATCGTAGCAGTCCGCCGCCGCTTTCGCAATCGGTTTGAGCCTCGCCCTCACGCCGACTCTCGCTATAATGAGTGAGCCGCAGCGGCCGCCGTCGGCGACCGGCTATGTCCCATCAGAACGCATCAATCTCGGGGAGGACGGCTCGTGTCGACAACCTCAGCGTGCACCGAACGATTTACCAGGACGGTCGCACTGGCGACTCTCGGCATGGTCCTCGCGACTGCCGGCGGCTGCGCCCAGATGCAGGACCTCTTGCGGCTCAACCAGCCCAGCGCCAAGATCGCCAACGTGGCGCTCAAGGACGTCGGTCTGGAGGACGCGACGCTCGTGTTCGACGTGCAGGTGACCAATCCCTACGCTGCAGCCCTGCCGCTGGCGAACCTCGATTACGCGCTGGCCAGCGGCGGCAAAAGCTTCCTGTCGGGCAAGGCCGACCTGCAGGGCAGCGTGCCCGCCAAGGGCAGCAAGGTCGTCTCGCTCCCCGCTCAGGTGAAGTACATGGACCTGCTGCGGGTTCTCGGCTCGGTGCGGCCGGGAGCCGTTGTGCCTTACGAGGCCGAGCTGGGCCTTTCGGTTGACGCGCCGTCGGTCGGCCCGCTCAGGTTGCCGCTGACCAGGCAGGGCAAGCTTCCCGTTCCCGCGCCGCCGACCGTCAGCGTGTCGGAAATCGCGTGGACCGACCTCTCCCTCGACCAGGCCGCGGGCATCGTGCGGCTCAACGTCGTCAACAACAACGATTTCCCCCTGGACCTGTCTCGCATGAACTATGCCCTGTCGCTGGCCGGTTCCCAGGTGGCCGCCGCCACGATGGACAAGGCGTCGCACTTTGCCGCCAAGGGCGGGCAGACCACGCTGGACATTCCAGTGACGTTCGTACCGAAGCAGTTGGGCGTGTCGGTCTTTCGTATGCTGAGCGGACAAGGCGCCGGCTACAAGTTCAACGGAGTCATGGACTTGGCCACCGAATTCGGTCCCATGCGTCTGCCCGTCGAGAAGATCGGCCAGACCCTTTTCAAGCGCTAAAGGCCCGGCGTTGACACGACGAGACGACCCGAAAGCACGGTGGCACGGCGCCCCGGCAATCAGCGATCCTCGCGGGCGATCGTGTTCGATAGGTCCGGTGCCGGCACGAAGTGGATGGGCCGGCCGTGTACCTTCCTGAGCAGCCCCAGAGCGACAAGATGACGCAGGTCGCTTCGGGCCGTATGATAGCTCACTCGGTGACTCCCGGCGTGTGAATCGATGGTGTAGTAACCATCGGGATGACGCACCGCGTGAGCGATCAACGCCCGCTGCCGGTAGTTCAATCCGGGATACTCCCGCAGCCTGCGGCTCGTGGCCTCCATCTCCGCCTGCTTACGTTCGAGGTAGTCGCGAAACTCGGCAATCGCCCGGTCGATCACCCGAAGATGATACAGGATGAAGTACGTGACGTCGCCTTCGTCGATCTCACTGTGTTTCAGCGCTACGTAGTACTTGACCGGCGCCCGGCGGATGACGCTCGACACGGCAATGTACTGGGTCAGCCAATATCCTTGACGCAGCATGCTCCAGTAGAAGGCCGCCCGCGCCGTACGCCCGTTGCCGTCGGCGTACGGATGAACGTAGGCAATGGCGAAGTGCAGCATGATCGCCCGAACCACCGGGTGGTGGAACGGCTGCGACGAGGCGTCGTTGGCAAACCGTACGACCTCAGCCATCCGTTCGGGCAACTCTTCGGCCGGAGGAGGAATATGGACCACCTCCCCGTCGCGGACACTGACAACGTTAACGCGCTTCTCGCCTGGTCGCTGAAAGCGCCCGGCAACGTCCGGCTCAAGCGTGTTTCGCGTGACGATGCGGTGCAACTCGTTCAGCATACCTGCGCTCAGTGACTTGTCTTGGAGGCTCTGGATTCGTCGGATGACGGCATAGTTGTTGGCCACCATGTGCTCGGCTTCCGTCCTCGGCCGCCTGCCTTCTTTCAACATCCGTTTAGCCTCGGCGCGCGTCGTCACCGCCCCTTCGAGAATGCTCGACGAGATGGCCTCTTCCATCAGCGACGCCACCAGGTAGCGTTCGCTCTCGTGCGTCCCGGGCAGGTTAGGTTGCCCGGACGTCAGGAGCCCGGAGGCGTCGCGGTCGATGCGATGAAGCAACTCCAGGGCCGAGTCAGGAAGCCAGTACCGGAATCGCCGGCCGGACATGTCGGATATTGGCAGTTCACGGTATCGCTGTGTCCGCGACAGCTTGACGCACGCCCACGCCTCCTCTGCGGTCAGTTCTGCCGGCGCAGGAAGTCGCTTCAACTTCTCCCACGCTGTGTAGGCGTTATTGTGCTTCTGAACGTATGCCACGACTTCCGGACCCCGATACGTCGCAGTGATCTTGTCGATGCTCTTGCGGAGTACCGCTTCTAAGTCGGGCGGCGGAATAATCCTTGCCATAGCGAACCTTTCTTTGCGCTTTCTTTATAAGTCGCGCAAGATTATAAACAATCTCCTCGGCACGGGCGAGGGGGATTCTTTGGGGTTTCTTTATAATCTGAATGAGATTATAAAGACTTTGGGGCCCCGGCGCGTTGTCAAGAGAATATAATGATCATTTTTGTGTTCTATAATAAACTCCGTGCTTGTCTTTGACAGGTCGCCAAACCGAAGGTATCATAGCTTCCCGCGTGTTGATCCCATGTCTTTTGGAGCCGCGACCCCATGACTTCGCCATTCGTTCATCTGCACGTGCACAGCGAGTTCTCGCTGCTGGACGGTGCGTGCCAGATTTCACAGTTGCCGCAGGCCGCGGCCAAGTTGGGCCAGACGGCCCTGGCCCTCACGGATCACGGCAACCTGTTCGGGGCCGTCGATTTCTACAATGCCTGCAAAGCCGCGAACGTCAAGCCGATCATCGGCTACGAGGCCTACGTCGCACCCGGCGACCGTACCGTCAAGGAGGCCACCGACGGGGTCAAGGACCAGGGCTACCACTTGGTGCTGCTGGCTCGCAACGAGGCCGGGTTCCGCAATCTCCTGCGGCTCTCGACGGCCGCCTACCTCGAAGGCTTCTACTACAAGCCGCGCATCGACAAGCAACTGCTGGCCGCGCATTGCGACGGCCTGATCGTCATGACGGCCTGTCTGGCGGGTGAAATTCCGCGGCTGCTGCTGGCCGAGCGCCGCGATGAGGCGCGGCAGGTGGCCGAGTTCTATCGCAACCTCGTGGGGCCCGAGCATTTCTTCATCGAGATTCAGAACCACGGCATCGAGGAAGAGCTGCGCGTCATGCCCATGCTGGCCGAACTGGCCGAGGAAGTGGGCGTCGACCTGGTGGCGACCAACGACGTGCACTACCTGCATGCCGACGATTCGAAGGCTCACGACGCGTTGCTGTGCATCTCGACGGGCAAGGTCATGGGCGACCCCAACCGCATGCGCTACGTCGAAGGCGAGTTCCACATCAAGACGGTCGACGAAATGGCCCGACGGTTTTCGGCCTACCCGGAAGCCCTGGAGGCCACGGGCCGCATCGCCGAGATGTGCAACCTGGAACTGAGCTTCAAGGAGCGCCATGCTCCGGTGTTCCAGCCGCCCGAGGGCTACACCGACGTCGAGTACCTGCGCAAGCTCTGCGACGACGGGCTGAGGTGGCGCTATGGCGAAATCACACCTGAGCTTCGCGAACGGATGAACCGCGAGCTGGAGGTCATCGAGGGCAAGAGCTTCTCGAGCTACTTCCTGATCGTCTGGGACTTCGTCAACTACGCCCGGCAGAACAACATTCCCTGCGGGGCTCGCGGCAGCGGCGTCGGGGCGCTGGTCAGCTACGTGCTGGGCTTCTGCGACGTCGATCCGCTCAGGTACGGGCTGCTCTTCGAGCGGTTCATGGACCCGAGCCGCAACGAGATGCCCGATATCGACATCGACATCTGCCAGGACGGCCGCGCGCAGGTCATCCAGTACGTCCGCGACAAGTACGGTTACGACGACGTGGCCCAGATCATCACGTTCGGGACGATGGCCGCCCGGGCCGTGGTCCGCGACGTCGGCCGTGTGCTCGACATTTCGCTGGCCGAAGTCGACGCCATTGCCAAGAAGATTCCGGCCGAACTGAAGATGACGCTCGACCGGGCTCTGGAGGTCGAACCTGAGCTGCGCAAGATGGTCGACGACGATCCGCGCGTTGCCGAGCTGATCGACATCGCCCGCCGCCTCGAAGGCACCAGCCGCCACGCCTCGGTCCACGCCGCGGGCGTCGTGGTGGCCGACGCGTCGCTGGTCACGTACTGCCCGCTGTGCAAGGTCGGCGAGGACGTCACGACGCAGTGGACCATGAACGTCGTCGAGAAGGTCGGCCTGCTGAAGATGGACTTCCTGGGCCTGAAGACGCTCTCGATCCTGCAGCGGGCCGTGGACCTCGTGGCCGCAGGGGGCGGGCCGGCGATCGATCTGGAGAACCTGGCGACCGACGATCCGCAGGTCCTGGCCCTGTTCTCCCGCGGCGAGACCAAGTGCGTGTTCCAGTTTGAAAGTTCGGGCATGCGCGACCTGCTGCAGAAGATGAAGCCCGACCGCTTCGAGGACCT
>JAFGPY010000301.1 GCA_016935955.1 Planctomycetota bacterium | reverse complement strand
CGCGAGCTGGAGAACGAGATCGCCCGCACGCTGATCCTGGCCATGGACCGGCCCGAACTGGGCGTCGACAGCCTGTCGGAGAAGGTTCGCGGTGCGGCCGTGGCCGCCGAGTTGGAAGCTCTGAAGACGGCCGGCACGATGCCGCAGAAGGTCGAGGCCCTGGAGCGGCGGCTGATTGCCGAGGCTCGCCTGGCCACGGCCGGCAACAAGTCGAAGATGGCCCGCATCCTGGGCCTGTCGCGCGAGGGCCTCCGCAAGAAACTCATGCGCTACGATATGCAATAGCCGATCGGCGCGTCGCGTTTTTTCTCTTGCGCCCGCGGCTGTACCTTCTATAATGTGCCCCCACTATGGCCAAGAAGACACCATCCTCTGAATCCCGGCCCGAAGCGACGCCCCAGGACGCGGCCGCAATCGATCCGCCGCGCGACGAGCTGATCGTCGGCGATTGCCTGGACGTGTTGCCCGGGTGGAAAGCCGGCTCGGTGAACCTCGTCTTCGCCGATCCGCCGTACAACATTGGCTACAAGTACCACGGCTACAACGACCGCCTGCCGTACGACCGCTACGTGAAATGGTCGCGCGACTGGATCGCCGCCTGCACGCGCGTACTGGCCGACGACGGATCGATCTACATCGCGATCGGCGACGAGTACGCCGCCGAGGTGCGGATGATCCTCAAGGACCTGGGGCTGCACCTGCGGAACTGGATCGTCTGGCACTACACGTTCGGCCAGAACTGCACGCGACGGTTCAACCGCAGCCACGCTCATGTCTTCTACGCCTGCAAGGACGAGGCCCGGGCCATCTTCAATGCCGACGACCCGCACCTGCGAATCAAGAGCAAGCGGCTGACCACCTACAACGACAAGCGGGCCAATCCCAAGGGCAAGCTGCCCGACGACACCTGGACGTTCTCGCGCGTCTGCGGCACGTTCAAGGAGCGTTGCGGCTGGCACCCGTGCCAGATGCCCGAGGCCTTGCTGGAGCGGGTCATCCGGGCCTCGAGCCGGCCGGGCGACCTCGTGCTGGATCCCTTCGCCGGCAGCGGCACGACGTGCGTCGTGGCCAAGCGCCTCGGCCGCCACTACGTCGGCATGGATATCAGCGAACAGTACGTCGTGAAATCCCGCCAGCGCCTGGCCGACGACGAGTCGCTCCTGGCCGCCGAGTCTCCATCGCAGTGAACCGGTAGCATGAACGTGACGGTCATGGGGGTGGCATGGCCACGCTTGACGCAGTTCCCGAGCGACATCGAGGGGCGTGGCCATAATCGTTTGGCTCGCCGTGGGTCCGGAGGACCCACCTTACGTTCCCTATTCTCCATCCATTCCGTGCGCGTACCCAGGGCGTCAATCCGAGGAAAACACGACTTCCTTCTCGGGCCGCTCGACGTCTGGCCAGCGATGGCGAAGCCACAGGTACTGAAGCAGGCCGACCAGGCAGGCCAGCGCCGCGCACGCCGGGGCGGCGAAGAGGGCCGTCTTGCCAAGCACGGCGCACGCATCGGAGAAGCCGAGCGAGCCGGACAGTAGGGCCGGCAAGCGCGCGAAGGCGGGTAGGATTTTGAACTTCACCGCGAACGGAACCACGGATATTGCCGTCATGAAGAACCACATCACGTAGTTGCCACTTCCCCTTCCGAGTGGGTTTATTCCGGCCGCCGGCCAGACCAGATGCGGCCATGTGCGACGGGTGATGAGCACGCTTTGCGGGCCGTCGCAGCCCAGGGCGGCATTGAGAGCGCGGGCAACCGACACAGCCGCATCGGTATTGCCCATGTCTGGTTTTGCGACGGCGTAGTACCGTTTCTCGGAAGGCCGAACGAGCAACAGGCTCCGCCATTGCCTGGCGGCGCCGACCATGCCGGGCCATGCTGTTGCAATGTCCTGTGTTTCCAAGACGGCGAAGTAATCGTCCGGCAGCAGCGGTGACTTGGCGATCTTGTCGATTGGGCTACGCTGGCTGTTGGCCCGTGGCGGCAGGATCAGCGTGCGCGTTGTGGCGTCGAGGCCGACGAAGGCCTGCCTGGGCATCGTCCGCGTCTTGTCCTGACGGCGTCGGGCGAGCCAGACCTGTAACTTCGCGCCGCCCACGCATAGGATAACAAGGGCCGCCAGTGCAACGGCGACGGCAGCGACAGTGGAGCCACTGATCGGTTTGTCGGCGACTGCGGCTGCAGCGACCGCCAGGACAAGCAAGGGGAACGTTCCCAAGCTTACCAGCATACCCAGAAGCGCGTAGAGAACGCGGCGGTGGGCCTTCTTGTCCGCGAGTTGCCAGAGGATGTGCAGCCGGTCTCCGTCTCGTTCAACCGCAACGCGATGCTCGGGCAAGGCTCTGTTGGCCCTGCCGATAAGCGCGGACCACCCGAGTACCACCAGGGGAACAGTGGCGATGCAGAAGCCGGCAATAATGTGGGTCCACGCCGTATCGCTGTGCCGATAGCTCTGCCACGGCCTTCCGGGGAAGTACTCCACCGTGACCGTGTTTCCCCTCATGAGACCGTGGGTCTTCGGTTTGACGGGCTGGGTCAGACTCCCCGTGTAGCTGTGGCCGTCAAGGCAGTAGCGGTATTTGATTTTCTGGACCTCCCCGGTTGCGGTGTGATACTCAACGTCGGTGACGACGGCTTCGACGGTTGGCAACGGATAGAAGAGCCTGAGGCCGCCGAGGACAACGAATTCTACGGCAAAGGCCCACGCGGCCATAATGAACAAGGCGGCGGCAACCGGAATCAGCGGCCGCGCGAACGAGAAGACGCGACGGGGTGGGGACTCGTCGCCGAAGGCTGGCAGGTTCGCGGCCGCAACGGGGCCGGATGTCGAGGCGTCAGTCTCGGTCGTCGGTTTCATGGGTGTCTCCTCTCGAACAGGCAACGCACGGCGCCGCAGCTTGCGTCCGGGGATTATGCGGGACGACCGCACTGGCGTCAACCGTGCGTGGCAACGCTGTGGGGTCCCCTATCGTCAATAGTGCAGCCTGAGAGCCCTTCTTTGGCAATAACCGCCCACAATGTTGGCGGCCGTATGTGGCAGCGATGTTGGCGCCTTATTCAGCGTCTCAGAGCCTGTTTTCTGTCTAATTGGGCCATCGTATGGCAAACCATAGCGTTTTTCTGCCAACTATGTGGCCATTGCTTAGGGGGTCCTGTTCGCCATCGGTTTTTTATTGGCAGCCATAACTTTAGATAGTGCAGTGGCTTGCGGCCCGTCGGCCTGTGGGCGGCTTTGTTGTGGCACGGTGGTTGCACTATGTGAGGGGTGAGGGAGAGTAAGGGGCAGAGGAAGTCGCCTCAATGGGCAGACGTACCAGGTTGCACGGATTGAAGAACGCCATGCCTGGCTGTGAAACGGAACCGAGAGATTCTTCCGAGGGGTAGGAAGCTTTGCCAAGCGAGCACTGCGAGACAGACGGTGTCGATCGGCGGGTATCCGCATCCGCCGACCGACGCCGGCTCGCGGCCGGGAGCTGTGGCGATGAACAGCAAAAAGAAAACCTCGAAGATCGCAAGTGGGCCTCAACGCTCCATGCATGTATTCAACGTCGGTCCGTGCTTCACGTGCGGGTACCGTAACGTTTGTTGGTTCGCGGGAATGGGATGGGACAAGGTCAATCACACGGGGCGCAATCTCTCGGATTTCAACGAGCCGCCCTGTAGTCGCTTGAAGGCTGTCCCCACCATGCCACGCCACCGCGGGCTCAGCCCGGACCAACCGGTGCCGCCGTTTCGCAAGACCGACCGACAGAGTCCTTCGACACCCGCCGCAGGGAAGACCCACCGGCGTAAGGCGTCAAACGACTCTGATTAGCATAGCCGGGCTGTTCCGCTGCCCGGCGGCCGGAGCCTGGATGCCTCAGGGCGAGTTGCCCTGGCCCCCGGGAAACCGGCAGTGAATTGAGCAGGCCTGTCGCTCCGAGTAACATGCGTATCCCTGGCCACGCAGTTGCTCACACGAGTTTGACAGGCTTGCTTTTTTTATGCGCTGGCCAGATGCCCGCCGGGCGGCGCGCAACAGACATGTAGCCCGGCCGCCCTCGGCCGGGGCCCAAACGATCATGGCCACGCCCCTCGACGTCGCTCGGGAACTGCGTCAAGCGTGGCCATGCCACCCCGAGGATCGGCATGGCGGCGGACAACGGCCGCCATGGCACCCCAGATGTAGGGTGGCTGCTTGCAGCCACGCGGAAAGTCTTCTCCAGATTGCTCAGAACTGATCGGTTCGCAGAATGAAGACCGGACGCTCTGGCAGCAGCACGGCCAGCGGCGCGGCCAGTCGCGCGGGGACGTGGATTTGCGGCCACTGGGCTATGGCCCGGGCCCCGACGTGGCCGACGGCCAGTTGCATCAGCCGGTCCTGCGGGATCCGCAGGCGTCCGTGAAGGGTCGGCCGCGACGGCTTGGCGGCGGATAGCGACACGGTGGCCGCACCGATGTCCGTCTGCAGCGTCAGTTCCAGGGCGTTGGCAGCACCCAGGGCCGAGGCCGACCAGCGTGCGGCCAGTTCCGGTTGCAGGGCGCGGAGCATCCCCTCCAGGTTCAGCACGCGCATCATGCCTCCCCTGTTGTCGCAGGTGTGCCGCGTGAAGGTCGCTCCACGCTCGGCGGCCGCCACGGAGGCCGGGTGACCGGGCGGCAGGTAGAACTGGGCCGACTCGACGACTTTGCGGCGGCACTGGCGGCCCACGTAGGCCAGCAGCGACGGCAGGTGCTCGGGCGCGGCCGTCGCCAGTTCGCTGACGCGCACGGTATCGGGCACGTCGTCGAGGACCATGTAGCCGACCAGTCGCTTCCCGGCGTAGAAGCCCACGACGTGGGGCTTAACATAGTAGACCGAACCGTGCCGGAACCGTTCCCAACGGCGCGACCGCTCGAAGGCCACGGGCAGATCGGCCATGGTCCGCCGGTAGAGCGGCAGGACGGTCGCATGCTCTCGCGGCGGCAGGCGGCGGGCCTTCAGCCGCAACGTCTCGCCGAGCAGCATGCGGCCGGACAGCGCGACGGTGTAGTCGCTCAGGGCGGAACGGTAACCGAATCGGTGGTAGTAGCCGGGAATGCCGAAAAGCATCGAGACGTCGAGGCCATCCTCGGTCATGACCTCCATCGACCGCTTCAGGACGCGGCGGCTGTAGCCTTTCATGCGATGCTCGGGCCGCGTGCCGACTCCGGCCACGCCACCCACGGTGAGTGTCGCGCGGCCGAGCCGCATGCGGTAGTAGGGCAGGTCGGCCCAACTGGCGGCCTGCCCGTCGAGGCGAAGCTCGATGCGGCGGCCCGACGGCGTCTTCAGAACTTCGATTGATTCCTTCGGCATGACTTGCAGCTCCCGGTTCCGCTCGCGGGGGTCTCCACGCGGCGATCTTGCGTTGACCCCGCAGGCAGCTATACTCTCGTGACGGGCGGCGATTGTCAATTGCCTTCGGGCTCGGACTCGTTGGGGGAGACGCGTCATGACTTCGCGTGAGCGGCTGCTGGCCTTGCTGAAGGGCGAACCGACGGACCGCATCGGCGTGCACGTCATGGGCGTGCGCGTCTTCACCGACTGGTGGCTCAAGGGTCGCGGCAGCCATCCGAGCTACCGGCCCGTGATCGAGGCCGTCCGCGAGAGGACCGACTGCCTGGACGGCATCGGCTTCGATCAAGGCTTCTACTATTCAGCGGCCGACATCGCGATTCACAGATCCGTCGAGCAGGTGCCGGGGCACGACGAGATCGAGCACCACGTCACGGTGGTCGAAGGGCCGCGCGGCCCGTTGCGGCACGTGGATGCCGTGCACAAGGTCGAGCGGCTGCCGATGCCCATCGAGCATCTGGTCAAGACGCCCGAGGACGCCGAGAACTTCCTGGCCTTGCCCTACGCGATGCCGCGGCCCGACATCGCGCCGCTGGTGGCCAGGGACCGCGAGGTCGGCGATCGCGGGCTGGTGCTCGTGGGCATCGGGTCCAATCCGATCGGCGATGTTCACTCGCTCTTGGGCAGCGAGACGCTGGCCTACTGGTCGCGCGAGCACCGCGACCTGGTGCATCGTCTGCTGGCCGAGATGCTTCGCCGCAAGATGGACGTCATCAAGCACTTCGCTACGAGCGGCCTGAACGAAGCCATGCCCGTGGTTTGGGGCCACGTCGGGGCCGAAGCCGCAGTGCCGCCGTTGCACGGTCCGGCGGATTTCCATGACTTCGTTGTCCGCTACGACAAGCCGCTGCACGCCCTGATGCACGAGACGGGCGGCCTGGTGCGCGTCCACTGCCACGGCAGCCTGGGCAAGGTGCTCGAGGGGTTCGTCGAGGCCGGAGCCGACATGGTGCAGCCGGTCGAGGGGCCGCCCGAGGGCGACATCACGTTGCGCGAGGCCAAGCGCCTGGTGGGCGACCGGCTGACGATCGAGGGCAACGTGCAGATCGCCCGCATCTACGAGGACAAGCCCGAAGGGTTCCGCCGCCTGGTCGAGCAGACCGTTGCCGACGGCAAACCCGGCGGACGGTTCGTCCTGTGTCCGACGGCCAGTCCGTACACGCTCCAGCTGAGCGAGCGTGCCGTCAGCAACTACCTCACGTTGATCGACGTGGCTCTGGAGCAGGGGTGGTACGATTGAGCATCGAGGGCGGCTCGCAGCTGTTCTTGCGGGAATATTGGGTGGCATGGCCACGCTTGACGCAGTTCCCGAGCGACGTCGAGGGGCGTGGCCATGATCGTTTTGTTCCCGGCCGAGGGCGGCCGGGCTACATGGGTTCCGTGCGGGTGAGCGAACGCGCCGTCAGCATCGAGGGCAGCTCGCGAGCCGTCCCTACGGGCGCGGCGGACCGTGCCCTTACATGTAGGGGTACGACGGGGCCGCAGTCTCCTGGACGTTGTCGGCCGTGATGACCACGGCGTTGCGGCCCTCGATGGTCTCGCGGCGAGCCGTTCCGATGACCTTGACCCAGGTGTCGCTCTGCAACCGCGCGGCGTCGGCCCAGCGGACGTGCAGGCTGATCGGCACGGCGTCGGCCGCACAGCAGGTCATCTTGAAGCGGGCCACCTGGAATATGTCGCCGGACGTCTTGCCGCTCGAGGTGACGAAGCCGAGCGTCGATGCCTTCACGTCTTCGCCCGCATAGACGCGATCGAGGATCTCCAGCAGGTTGAGTTTCTGGTAGTTGCCTTCCATCTCGACGAACTTGCGGCGCTCGGTGCGGAAAGCATTGAGGATTTCCTGCGGGTCCGACGCGCCGCCTCGTCGCAGGGCAGCCAGGGCGTTGAGCCCGCGCGACGGCACCAGCACGCCGATCAGCAACGGCATCAGGACCAGTCCGAGGACGATGTGGTGCTTGGCGTTTTGCCACCACGTCCAGCGGATGAGGGCAGGGGCCTCGTGGTCGTGTCCACAGGCTTCGCACTGGCATGCGCCCGAACGGCGGCGCAGCAGGGAGAACGATGCCTTGATGCCAAGGATGATCAGCAGGACTCCGGCGGCTCCCGTGAAGTAGAAGTAGGGCGACGTCTGGTAGCAGCGGGCCAGGGCGCCGGTCAGGTACATGACCACCAGGTACGCGCCCCAGAGCACGGCCAGGACCATCCACGTCAGTTGTCGGGAAGTGTCTTGTTGTGCCACTGTCGGTCACCTCGCAAAGGTCGTCAGGACGGTCCCAGCCAGAACCAGGCCATGACGGCCGCAAAGACCACGATCAGGATCGTCGGTACCAGGGCGACGATCAGCCGCCGGCGGAAGACCATGCCGTACATAACGATCAACTTCAGGTCGAGCATCGGGCCCAGCACCAGGAACGCCAGCTTGGCCGCGAAGCTGAATGTGGCCACGAAACTTGCGGCCACGAAAGCGTCGGCTTCGCTGCACAGGTTAAGTACGACGGCCATGCCCATCATGCCCAGGACGCCCAGCACGGGCTGGTGGCCGAAGCGGATCAGGGTCTCGCGCGGCACGAGCGTCTGGGCCAGGGCGGCAATCACCGCTCCGGCGATCAGGTAGCGGGAGACCTCCATGAACTCCATCACGGCATGATCGCAGGCCGCGGAAATCTTCCGCCAGGTCGACGGCGACTCGCCGTGGTGATGGTGATGATGAGGGTCTTCGTGCGACGCGTCGGGCGTCAGGAGCGAGTCGGTGGACCACTTTCTGAGGATCAGCGTGACGACGGCGGCAATGGCCACGGCCGAAGCCACGCCCACGCCCAGCCGCGCCAGGGGCATGGACAGGTGCTCCGGTTTGCCGCGGAAGGCCGCGAACGTCGAGACGATGACCACCGGATTGACGATCGGTGCGGCCAGCAGGTAGGCCAGGGCCATCTTCAGGGGCATGCCCTTGCGCAGCAGTCGTCGCAGGACCACGATCACGCCGCACTCGCAGACCGGCAGGGCCACGCCGGCCAGGGCGCCGACCACCAACTGGCCAAGCGCTGACTTCGGAATGAGCCGCAGCAGAGTCTGCTTCGAGACGAACATCTCGATCATGCCGCTCATCAGGGCCCCGAGCAGAATGAACGGCATCGCTTCGTAGATGATGGCGAGCATCGAGAGGCTGAAGACCTGCACGGCGGGCTGCAGCGTGATCGGCTGCAGGACGCTCCGCAGCACCGCGAGCAGCACGATGATCGGCACGCTGGCGCCCAGCAGCACCAGGCCGGCGATCTTGAGTTTGTGTCCGACCGTGTTGGTCAGCTCGTCGTGCAGCGGGTTGTCGGGCAACGGGGGTCCTCCATCCGCTCGTCTCAGGAATCGGACAGGACGCGGATGACCATCAGCGTCAGGTCGTCGGTGCGTGCGCGGAATCCGGCGAAGCGGCGCACGTCCCAGAGCAACTGGTTGGCCAGGTCCTCGGCGCTGTAGGGCACGGCCGCATGCTTCGTGAGCGACTCGATCAGTCGCTGGCGTCCGTAGCGCTCGTTCTTGTAGTTCATGGCGTCCACGAGGCCGTCGGTGTAGAGCACCACGGCGTCGCCGGCCTGCAATTGGATGCTCTCGTGCGTGAACTCGGCCGTGTCGATGACGCCCAGCAGCGGACCGCCGGCCGTCAGCGGCGTAATCTCGCCCTCGCGCAGCAGCAGCGGCGGATCGTGCCCCGCGTTGCAGTAGGCCATGCGGTGCGTCACCGAATCGATCACTCCGTAGAACAGCGTCACGAACTCGCTCGGCAGCGAGTCCTCACAGAGCATGCGGTTCACGCGGCCCATCACCTGGCCGATGCGGAAGATGTTCTGGGCCTGCGACTTCAGGGCGCTGCGGACGCTGGCCGTCAGGATGGCCGCCGGAATGCTCTTGCCCACCGTGTCGGCGATGG
>JAFGPY010000300.1 GCA_016935955.1 Planctomycetota bacterium | reverse complement strand
GCCCCAGAGGGCCACCGTACGATCGCCGCAGGAGCCGCCGAAGTGAGCGATTAGACGCTCGGCCAGTTGCCGCTTCTGGGCCAAGTTGACGTCGTGGGTGGCCCGGAGCATGCGAACGTCGACGCCGCGCGACTCGCCGAGGTGGATCATCGCCTGAACGTCCTTGGGGAAACACGAGCCGCCGTAACCCACGCCGGGAAACAGGTGCGGGAAGCCAATGCGATGGTCGAAGCCGATGCCGGTTCGCACCTGACTGACGTCGGCGCCAAGGGCTCGCGACAGGTTGGCGACCTCGTTCATGAAACTGATGCGCGAGGCCAGCAGACAGTTGGCGGCATATTTGGTCATCTCGGCCGATTCGCGGCTCATGACAAGGATGGGATGCAACGTGCGGACGAACGGGGCATAGAGCCGCTTGAGCATCTCGGCCGCCTCGTCGTGGGCGGTTCCGATGACGATGCGGTCGGGGTAGTTGAAGTCGCGGACGGCAACGCCCTCGCGGAGGAATTCGGGATTCGAGGCCACGAGGACGCGACCGCCGGTTTGCTTATCAAAGAGTGCTTGCAGCCTCGAGCAGGTGCCGACGGGCACGGTGCTCTTGACAACGACCAACCGCGGAGGCCGATCGGCAGCGGCGATCTGGCGGACCACGTCCATGACGGCCGAAAGGTCGGCCTGGCCGTCGTCCATGGGCGGCGTACCCACGGCAATGAAGAGCACATCAGCCTCAGGCAGGTGATCGATCAACTTGTCGTCGAAGATGAGCCGCCCGGCTCGGATGTTGCGATCGAGCAAATCGTTCAACCCGGCTTCGTAGAAGGGCGCCTTGCCTTGACGGAGCGTGTCAAGTCTGCGGCGATCGGTGTCGACGCAGACAACGTGGTTGCCCGTATCAGCCAAGCACGTTCCGGTAACCAGCCCGACATATCCGGCGCCGACAACGACAATCCTCATGGCTTTCTCCTTGGCCTCAGGCGTCCTCGCCGGACTTCATTTCCGCCAGATACACGGGTAACGACGTCCCGAAACCGGGCAGGCGATAACCCGTGGCGTCGTACAGCCGCGTGCAGTCCAGCACGCTCATAGCCGGCCTTTTGGCCGGGCGACCGAGTTTGGCGGATGAGACCGGCTCGACGGCCACGTTGCATTGCCGCAGCCGGACGATGGCGCGTGCGAAATCGAACCACGACGTGGCCTCGCCGCCGCAGGCGTGGAACATGCCGCGTGCTCCGCAAGCCAGCAACCGTACGATCGCCTCGGCCAGGTCGCCGGTGTAAGTCGGGCAACCGACCTGGTCATCCACGACCGTCAGTGAACGTCCGAGGGCCGCCTGCCGGCAGATGGACCGGACGAAGTTGCGGCCGTTGAGCCCGTAGAGCCACGACGTCCGGACCACAAGGTGCTCCGAGGCCAGCCGGGCCTGCTCTTCGCCGAGCAGCTTCGATTCGCCATAGACATTCAGCGGCTGCGGCGGATCGTCCTCAACATATGGCTTGTCGGTGTTGCCGCCGAAGACAAAATCGGTCGAGATCTGGACGAGCAGCGCCCCGACGGCCTCGGCAGCACGGGCCAGATGGCCGACGGCGCGACCGTTAATGAGCATGGCCTCGTCGCGTCGCGACTGGCAGTCATCCACCTGGGTGAGCCCCGCGCAGTTGATGATGACGCCACAACGGCGTCGCTCGACCAGTTGCCGCACGGCGGCCTCGTCGGTGATGTTCAACTCGTCAACGTCGGTCCAGATGACCTCAGCGGCGGGTCCGCCGCTCAGGCCGAATCGCCGCCGCAGGGCGCCGGCCAGCATTCCGTTGGCCCCGGTGACGAGGATGGGTCGCTCAGCATGGTTGGTCATGTTGTCTCTTGCCATTCGTGTAGCCGGCCTGCGGCTGCACGCCGTAGCGAACAGACTCGCCTGCGTTTGTTCCGGAGGTGCCAGGACCGGACATTGTGCATGGGATTTTACAGGGGGTGGCGGCGCGGTCAAAGGTTTTCCGGGAAGAGCCGCGGGCACGAACCTTAACGGTCGGGCGACGGACGATCGAGGAGCCGCTGCAGCCGTTGCCGCAACCATCTCGGGTCGGGGCGGCCGATGACGGTCAGGTTGCTGATGAACAGGTCGTCGCCCTGGGCACGAATCGCGACGCGCAGCGGCTGCGGGTTGTCCTTGTCGTGCAGGGCGGCCAGGATGGCGTCGGGCGTTGCGGCCTCGGCCACGTCGTCGCCGTCCAGCGACAGGTAGGTGCGGTTCCCCTCAAGGCGACCGCCGAAACGGAACACCTGTCCGTCCAGAATCCGAGTGAGGCTGGGGCGATCACTGTTGCCGAAGGCCAGGGACGTCCTGAGTCGCCGGTCGGGTTCGGTCTGCAGCCGGGCAACGGCCGTCACGGGGTCAAATCCCTGGGACGCGTCGGGGCGGAACTGCCAGCCGATCAGCGACCCATCCTGCGGCTCGATGTTGGCCGTGAACTCGACCTCCACGTCACCAAGGAACGCCACCTGCGAGACGATCTCGCCCTGACCGTTGCGGCAACGAAGAGCATTGAGCATCAGCGTCCAGCCAGTGCCGTCAACGCGCCAGTCGTCCAGTTCCCGGCTGCTGAGGAAGTCGTAGTCCAAGCGGACGCGATCCTGCTGCTGCGGCGTGACCTTGGCGGCATACAGTTCGGACAGGTGCCCGGCCGCAAGACGATAGACGCGATCGTCTGGCAGCCGCCAAAGCACGTGCTCTTCGGCGCGAACCTTGACGGAAACCGGCCTGGCCCCGCGAGGATCGTAGCAAACTTGCTCGTCGGCCTTGACGACCACAGGCGCCGGGTCGCCGGCCAGAGCCAACTCGACCTGTCCCGAAAGGACCGTCAGCCGCAATTCGGTCGGTGCGGCGGGTTCGCCAAGCACCTGGACCGTGGCCGCGGCCAGGACGAAGGTTCCCCCACTGCGCAGGCATCGCGAAGCCACGGTGCCCGGAACGAGCCGCAGATCGAATTCGGCGGCTGTTGCCTCGACGCGGGCAACCGACGTGTCGAGCACCATGCGTCCGCTGCTGCCGGCGGCACTCAGCTTGACGAAGACCTGCCCCTGGTCGAGTCGGCAGCGCGTCGACTGCATGTCGCTCTGCTCGATCGTCAGGGCCGTGCTTTCGTTGAGATCGACTTCCGCGCCGCCGGTCATGGCCAGGGTGAGCATGGACTGGCGGCCGGTGCGAATCTGCTGGCCGACGTGCAACCGCTGCTGGCTCCGGAGTTGGGTGTCCCCGTTGCCATTGACACTGACCGATCCCCGAACGTCGACGGCCCGGGCGACGGCAGGTCCGAGTGACGTGCCGACGGACCGGACGGCCATCACGGCGGCGGCCGCAATGATGGCGACCACGGCCGCAGCGGCAAGAGCCCGACGGACCTCCGGCCGGTTCCAGAGTCGCACCAGCACGGGCAACCGCGCCGCAGCGGTGTCCTGCGAAGGTTGTGCGGCAAGCATCTGTCTGGCGGCATCCAGAATCCGTTGGCGGTCGGCCTCGGGAACGGGGCCCGGCTGCATGGCGTCGCAGCGGCGAAGGGCCTCATCGAGCGTGGCGAGCCGCGCGGCCGCTTGGCGGCACGATTGGCACTCGACCAAGTGCCTGCGCAGGTTCTCGGCGGTCGACTCATCGAGTCGTCCGGCGGCCAGATCGGCCAGCTCTTCGAGATGATGGACTTCGCACGGCTTCATGGGTCTGGTGCCTCGGTTTTATGGGCATTTAGCCCCGATTTCGGCCCCTGCGGGCCGCTGACGTGACGCCCGACATGCCGCCTCTTACCGTTCAAACAGCCTGGTTGCTGAAAAGCTTCAGAAAATCGTGCACGACGAAGGGCCTTTGACAAGCCCGTCGGGGCGGATTATACTGCCCGTTTCGCCATGGCACAAGGCGGCGTATCGTGCATGGGTACGGCCGCCGGTCTCCAAAGGGCGGTTGGCAACAGCGCGACAACAGAACAAGCAGGAGTAAGCCCGCATGAGTGACGAAATGATGGTCGAACAGGTGCGTGTAACCGCCCAGGCGCTGGGATTGCCGAAGGACTACCAGTTCAACTCGGCAGCCGTTCTGGACGAGGCCGGGGTCAAACCGTTGACCCACCTGCGGGCCACGGATCCGGACTTCTTCGCGACGGCCCTGGCGGAACGACCTCGGCGAAAGCGGCTGAGCGAGGACGGCCGGCTGGTGATCCTGGCCGCAGACCATCCCGCCCGCAGCGTCCCGGGTGTCGGACCGGACCCCATCGGCATGGCCAACCGGGCCGACTACCTGGCCCGCATCGTCCGCGTGCTGGAGGCCAGCCCGGTGGACGGCTTGATGGCCACAACGGACATTATCGACGATGTGGTGGCCTTGGACGCCCTGCAGCGGCGCAACGGCGGCAAAGGCTTCCTTGGCGAGCGAGTGCTGATCGGATCGATGAACCGTTCGGGGCTTAACGGCGCCAAGAACGAGTTGTGGGACATGCCGACGTGCTACCTGACGGCGTCGGACCTGCTGGCGGCGAACCTCGACGGCGGCAAAGTGATGTGGCGCTATACGGCCGAGGGTGATGCGAACCGCGATTGCCTGGAGACGATGGTCGCCATGGCCGATCTGCTGGCGGACATGGCAGAGGCCCACCTGCCGATGTTCCTGGAGCCCCTGGTGGTGGAGAACCGCTATGGCAAGTGGGTACTGTCGAAGGACGAGCACGAATGGGTGCGGATGATCGGCGTGGCGTCATGCCTCGGTCCGAGCACGGCACGGTTGTGGCTGAAGATCCCGATGATCCGTCCATACGGGCGGATCGTCCGGGCCACGACCTCGCCGATCCTGATGCTGGGCGGCCCGTCGACGGGCATCCCGGCCACGGTGCTGGTCGATTTCGCCGAAGGCATGCTCACGGCGGGGAACGTCTACGGAGCCCTGGTGGGACGGAACATCCTGTACCCGGGGGCCGACGACCCGGCTGTCATGGCCCGTGCGGTGTGCCACGTCGTCCACAACCAGCTCGGGGCCGAAGCGGCGGCCGCCGAAGCGGCCAAGGGCGGAAGACTGTAGCGCGGCCCGGCCCCTCGCGGGCCCGATCGTCACAGAAAGACAAAGAGAGCGATCCACCATGCGGCGGGTCGCTCTCTTTCTCTCAACCGTTGAATGCCGTGGACTTCCGAGTGCTGTGTCCCGCAGTCTATCGCCGGCGACGGGCGAGGTACTGGAGTTTCTCGCGGCTGGCACCGCACTCGGCGCAGCCCTGCTCGATCTTGCCCTGGCATTTCGTGCAGAGCATCCTGTTGCATTGGCCGCAATAGTAACCGACGATCGGCGCCAGGCCGGGTTTGGCCAGCATGTTGCAGTAGCCCATATTGTAGCCACACTTGTCGCAGATTACACCGCTGGACAACGACTGCATAACGTCGGTGCGTTGCTTGGCATCCTCGATCTCGTCGTCCTCGGCGTCGCGATGGTGCCAAGTGATGTATTGGTCCGGCCCGATGCGGGCGACGAAGTGGAGCAGTTGTTGTCCCTTGCGGGCCACCAGGACGCGAAGCATCTGTTCGCCCTTGGCCATCATAACGCTCATGCGGTCCATGCCGACAGTGGCGTCGCGCTGGACGCACGAGACGACCATATCGCAGATAAGTTCCTCGCCGGCCTCGTGCGGCGTGCGTTCCGGCGGCAGGCGCCAAGCCTTGGCCCACTTGTCGGCCTCGTCGAGCATGGCCTCACGCGTCAGCACCGGCAACTGACCGACCGTCTGCTTGACGGCTTCTTCCATCAGGAACATGTCGGTACCGGTCCAGATGATGTCGGCCCGATCGGTCGACCTCGGAATGAACACCGTGCGGCCGCACTCGCTGCAACGACCATGACGTCCCCCGGCATCGTCCGGAGCCGTCAGCTTCTTGCCACACTTGCACGTTACGACTATGCCCATAAGAATGCCCCCTGCTAGGTGCCACCAGGCCCGCGTGTCCTCAAGATATGATCCCCAACGGGCCGTTGCCCGGCCAGCCGCCAACGGGGAAGTTGCGGCCGTCACACGGCTTACAGAAATGTATTTGCATTCTAGCACCCACGCCCCGGCGCGTGCAATCCAAAAACCGCATGGAATCAGTTTCGCGACCTGATTCTCGTGGTGACCTTCGCAGCCGGAAGGAACCCGCAAAGCCCCGCTTGTCCATCCGTCTCCAGGCGCACCAAAGGCAGCCCACGGCAGGGCCGTTTCCGCCGCCAGAACCGTAAGGGGCCGCCTGGCAACGGATTCGAGGAATTCGGGGTTGCCAAATCCGCCTCCAGGGGCGACAATGATAGGGGAAACTAATGACCTGTATCCGGAGGCATCGGCTATGACGTCCAGACTGCGAAGAATGAACGTTTGCGGCGGGTTCACGCTGATCGAACTGTTGATCGTGATTGTCATCATTGCCCTGCTGATGACCATCGCGATGATAGCTGTGGGTCCGATCCTGGAGCGGGTCTCGCGGGTCCGTTGCGGCGCGCAGATAAGTTCGGTGTTCACCTCCTACATGTCCTACGTGACCCAGCAATCGAAGATATTCCCGCCCCTGTACGATCCCAAGGAGTACAACTTCCAGGCCAGGACGTACACGGGCTCGTTACGCCCCTTCGACAACTACTTCATCACCAATTCCAAGGCGGGTTTTTCGGCCGGGTTCGGACCTCTGGTTGCTCACGGCCTGATCAAGAGCGAGTACTTCATCTGCCCCGATGTGGCGGACACCGAGGACGCCTGGTGGCGCATGGACCCGGTGGCCAATGCCGAATACTGGTGGCAGGAGAAGGAGAACCAGAATCCCGAGCGGCTCTGGCGGGAACGGGGTACAAGCACGCAGTCGACACCCAACACATACGCCTCCTACTGCATCCGCCACAAGCTCTACCCCTGGACCCCCGCCCAGGTCGGGTCGGGACAGGATCCCGCAAAGACACATGTGGCTAGTAGTTCTAGTCAAGCGTACAATTTGATCAAGACTTACGGTCGCCGGGCCATTCTGGCAGACAACTTGACCACGCTTGATATGGTCACGCAACGGCATGGAACAGGCGTTAATGTGGCTTTCATTGATGGCTCGGTCGAGTTTCGCGAAGGTGAGGAGTTCATGGGCATGCTAAAAGCCGTTAATGGTGGCACCAGTGAGGCGGCCTTGGACGATCTGTGGGCGATTCTTGACCTTGGCGTGTTGAACAACTAGAGCGGTTTGCGTTTTTGTCTAGCGCGATGTGAGAGGAGTTGGTAGGCTTCTGTGCCAGGAGGTGAGGGCATGGAAGCGTATTC
>JAFGPY010000299.1 GCA_016935955.1 Planctomycetota bacterium | reverse complement strand
CCATCGCCGCCGCCTTGGAAACCGTTACGGCCTCCGATGCGTTGGGCTGGTTTATGTCTTGTGGCCACACTCAATCGTGAAGTGCTCTATTGGGCGCCATGGCTGCTCCGCAGCCATGCGTGCAGCGGATGGCGCTCGGCATGCCTGCCTCTCGGCCATGCTCGGGGTCTACGACAAGCAGAAGCATGGCACCCGTGCCCATGCTTCTTCGCGTCATGACTTCAGCGGCGAGCGGTGCAGGGGGGTGTAGGTGGGGCCGCTGCGCGACAACTCCGAGCGGATGAGCACGATCTCGTTGACGGGCACCTCGACCGGAGAGGTCAAGCGGTAACCGTTCATGAGTTGGGCCAGCCGCTCGACGTTGCGGCCGGAGCGGACGCGGCCGAGAGTCAGGTGGGCCGTGAAGCCGCGCGGGTCCGGAGGCACGAGGTCGCTGGTGGCCTCGTCCACGGCCTTCTGCAGCGCCGCCAGGCGGCCGGTCGGTTCGTCGAGGCCGACCCAGACGACACGCGGGCGCCGCGGATTCGGAAAGGCTCCGATCTCGCTCATGGTCGCCGTGTGTCTCGGGCATCCGGTCGCGGCCGCATCGAGCGATGAGGACACCTCGTCGACGAACTCCTCGGGCGTGTCGCCCAGGAACTTCAGCGTCAGGTGCATGTTCTCGGGCCGCGACCATTTCACGTCGGCGTCGGCTTGCCGCAGCTCGCGGGCCACGGCGGCAAGCAGACGCTGGGCCGCTTCGGGCAATTCCACGGCGATGAACAGTCGCAGGTCGGCCACGGCGTTGTCCCCGCGGGTCAGATGGCCAGCATGGCCCGGTACTGCTCCAGGCGACGGTCGATGTCCTTCAGGTCGATTTCCTTGAAGCGGCCGAGGCTGAAGTCCTCGACGTTGAACGACGCGACGACCGTGCCATAGCCAAGAGCCTTGCGCAGTTGCGGCTCGTCGAAGATCTTCTGCGTGGCCAGGTAGCCCATCATGCCGCCGGCGAACGAATCGCCCGCGCCCGTCGGATCGACGACGCGGTCGGTCGGGTAGGCCGGCAGCGTGACCACGCCGGTCGGCGTGACGAGCATGGCCCCGTGCTCGCCCTTCTTGATGACCACGAACTTCGGGCCCATGGCGAGCACCTGGCGGCCTGCGGCCACCAGGTTCGGCGCGTCGGTCAGCATCATGGCCTCCTCGTCGTTGAGGACCATGCCGTCGATGCGACCCATGAGCTTGACCAGGTCGTCACGCATCGTGTCGATGTAGAGGTTCATTGTGTCGGCCACGGTCAGCCGCGGCTTGGTGACCTGTTCCAGGACGCGCATCTGGATTCGCGGACTGCCGTTGGCCAGGAAGACCAGCTCGGAATCGCGGAAATGCTCGGGCAGCTTCGGATCGAACTCGCCGAAGACGTTCAGGTCGACCTCCAGCGTGGTCCGCTTGTTCATGTCCTTCTCGTAGGCCCCGCGCCAGAAGAACGTCTTGCCGTCGACCGTTTCCAGTCCGGCCGTGTCGATGTTGCGGCTCTCCAGAAGCTCGCGATGGGCCGGCGGGAAATCGGTGCCGACCACGCCCACCAGGCGGACCGGGCCGAAGAAACTGGCGGCATAGGAGAAGTAGGTGGCCGATCCGCCGAGCACGTTGTCCACTTTGGCGGTCGGGGTTTCCACGGAGTCAAAAGCCACACTTCCGACGACGATCAATGACATGAGCGATCCTCTCTCTGAAAACAGACATCCTGACGGCAACACGTTCAACCGACCCACAATAGCCCAAGGCCCCGACTTTGGCAAGGGCCACTTGCGGCCATGGCGCACAGCACTCCTCTCCCTATGACGGGTGAGGGTGACCCGAAGCAAGGACGTTTCGTATTCGGCGCACTCCTTCCGTGCGACACCCCCACCGCCGCCAGGCGGCGGCACCTCCCCCGTCAAGGGGGAGGGGTTGGTGGGCAAGGGTGGCATGGTCCACGCTTGCGTGGCCATGATCTTTTTCGCATGCTTCTGCCCCTCGACTTCGCTCGGGATCATACGACAAGCAGAAGCACCCCTGCAACAAGCCCCCGGCACCGCCGGGGGATCGAAGGGCAGAAACGTTTCGTATCCCGCCGCAGTGCGGCGGGCTTGTTGCGGACCGGCCGGCGTGTGTGGCAGCCATGGCACCCATCGCCAGCAGGAAGGTCACCGGCGGCGCGACTGGCGGGCGAACTCCGAGGGTGGCAGGCCGACGATCTTCGTAAAGGTGCGGCTGAAGTAGTGCAGCGAATTGAAGCCGACGGCCTCGGCCGTACGGGTGACCGAGTCGCCGCGGCCGAGCAGCACCTTGGCGGCGCGGATGCGGACCAGCGTCTGGTAGTGCATGGGCGAGCAGCCGAGGAACCGTTTCGAGAGCGAGAGCAGGTAGCTGGCGCTGAGGTCGGCGTGCTCGGCCACCTCGTCGAGCGACAGGTCGCCGCGGAAGTGGGCCTCGATGTAGTCGCGCGCCGCCAGGAATTGGGGGTACCGTGGCGGCACGGGGCTGCCGGCCGTGCGGCGAAGCAGCGGAAACAGGTGGTCGAAGATCTGGTGCGCCAGGGCCTTCAACCGCAGCGGGTAGCCCTCGGTGCGAACCGTGAAAGTCTCGAACAGTTCGGCGAACAGCGGCCCGAGGGCCGGCAGGTGACCGACCTTGAGCACCGTCGGCCAGCATTCGGCGAGTCGGCGGCTGAGGGCCGGGCAACGTCCGCTGAACGGCAACAGGTGGGTCCAGTACTGGCTGAACGGCTCGTCGCGGTCGGCGCGGTCCTCGTAGTAGTGCTGCCCGGGCTTCAGGAGGAGCAGATCGCCCTTGGCGAAATCGACCCACGTGCGGTCGAGCCGCACGCTGCCTTTGCCCGCGGTGATGTACCAGAGGTCGAAGTCCGAGAGCAGCGAGCGTGTGGCCTTGTAGGCGCCGCCCGGCTGGGCCGTCATATATCCTACAACCAGGACCTTCGGGTCGACGGCCTGGTAGAATTCGTCCGTCCACAGATTGTCGCTTCGTGAAGCCATTGTTCGCCCCCTGGACCAGCCCTGGCCGGCGTCCCCCGCGGCCGCGAAGAATGTGATATCGTGCAAATCATTGTAACATCGTCTAAAGGCGCACGCCAGGGGGTATGCTATGCTTCCGGGAAGTGAGGACGGGATTCCTGCGTGGCGGCAAGCCGACAGCGGCGTCCTGTCCGTCGCTCCCGGCCGAGGGCGGCCGGGCTACATTCCCCAGCGGGTGTCGAGGCAGTGGCGCGAGGCTGGTTGCGAAGAGGAGGCGTGTCATGAGCGAGGCGATGACCCGACGTGAGCGCGTGTTGGCGGCCGTGCGGCGCGAAGCGGTCGACCGCGTGCCGTGCGTGGTATCGTTCAACCCGCTGTATCCGCCGCAACGGACGTGCTGGAACTTCCCGTGGTCGCAGAGCGCGACCATCGAGGAGCGCGCGGCCTACCAGGTCGAGGTGCTGGGCCTGGACCAGGTGCTGATGATGGGAACGGAGTGTTGCCGTCCGGCCGAGGGCGTCACGAGCCGCACGTGGATCGAGGACGGGCTGCTGCACAAGGCCTACGAGACGCCGGCCGGTGTGCTGCACGCCTCGGTCCGCCACAACGAGCTGTGGGCCCACGGCGAGGACATTCCGTTGATGTCCGACTTCAACGTCGGGCACTTCGACGAGCCGTGGATCCGGACCGAGCAGGACCTGGAGTGTCTGCGCTACGTGGTGCAGTGGGATCCGACGGGCGAGTCGCAACGGACGGCGCGGTCGCTCTACGAACGTTTGCGGCGGCTGGCCGACCGTTACGGTCTGGCGGTCGAGGCCAAGGCGGGCGAGGGCATGACCGGGGCCATGAAGATGATGGGCGCCGAACCGCTGTGCACCATGGTCGTGGAGAACCCCGGGCTGGTCGACGCGTATCTGGAGTTCGAGCACGAGATCAACCTGAAGACGATCGAACTGCTGGGCGAGTGGGGCGTGGACATCGTCAACCGCAACGGCTTCTACGAGACGGCCGACTTCTACGGGCCGGCGATGCTCGAACGTTTCATCGGGCCGCGTCTTCGTCGCGAAGCCGACGCGGTGCGGGCGGCCGGCATGCTGTCGAGCTACACGATTCACACGGGCATCATGCCGATCCTCGACTACCTGGCGGGCCTGACGATGGACGTCCTGTTCGGCATCGACATTGCCTTTCACGGCGTGGACCTGGAGCGGGTCCGCGACCGGCTGGGCGGCGGCAAGAGCTTCCTGATCGGCCCGAGCAGCACGTATCACCTCTGGTCGGGTCCGGAGGCCACGCGGGACGCCGTGCGGCGCGTGTTCGAGGTCTTCGGCGATCGGCCGGGATTCATCCTGTCGCCGGGCGTCTCGGCCCACAGCATCATGCCCTGGGAGAGCACACTGGCGCTGATCGACGAATGGAAGCGACTGGCCGGCGTTCGCTGACGTCCGGCTGACGATTGGCCCGCCCGCCGATGCTGCCGGGCGGCGCCGAGCACGAACGCAGCATCATCCGTGAACAGGAGACCGGCAGTGGCGAGCAAGACGATGCGTCGGGTCGTGGAGAAGTTGGCGATTGACGGCGGACGGAAGGCCAAGGCCACGCCCTACCGCAAGGGCATGCGTTTCGGTCGCGAGGAGCTGAAGGAGCTGAAGGAGGCCCTGGCCCAGAACACGCTCTTCTACGCCCACGGCAAGAAAGTGCGGCAATTCTGCTCGGAACTGGCCGCCAAGTACGGCAGCAAGTACGGCGTGGCCACGACGAGCGGCACGGCCGCCATCCACGTGGCCCTCGGGGCCGCGGGCGTGGGCGTGGGCGACGAGGTCGTCACCAGCGTGTTGACCGACGCGGGCAGCTTCATCCCGATTCTCTACCAGAACGCCGTGCCGGTCTTCGCCGACATCGATCCGCGAACCTACGTAGTGACAGCCGAAACGATTGCCGCTAAGATAACGCCGCGAACCAAGGCGATCCTGGTGGTGCACCTGGCGGGCAATGCAGCCGACATGGACTCGATCATGCGTCTGGCCCGCCGCAGGAAGCTGATGGTCATCGAGGACTGCGCCCAGAGCTGGAACTGTTTCTACAAGGGACGCCCGGTCGGAACGATCGGCCACATCGGATGCTACTCGCTGAACGATTACAAGCACCTGAGCGTGGGTGACGGCGGCGCGATCCTGACCCACAACGTGCGCCTGGCCAAGCGTGCCGCCCTGTTCGCCGACAAGTGCTACTCGCGGAACATGTGGGGCCAGCGGACCGGGCGGCTGTGCCAGTTCCTGGCGCCGAACTATCGCATGAGCGAGTTGGCGGGCGCCGTGGCCCTGGCCCAATTGCGAAAAGCGGACCGCATCTGCCGCACACGCAACGAGCACGGCAAGCTGCTGACCGGACGGATCGGCGACGTGCCGGGCATCCTGCCGCCGGTGGTCACGCCGGGGTGCGAGTCGTCGAACTGGTATTACCTGATGCGCGTGGACGAGAAGGTGCTGGGCGTGTCGCGCGACGAGTTTACGGCCGCCCTGGCGGCCGAGGGCGTGCCGGCTTCGTTTTATCTGCGACGCGTCGACCAGTATGAGATGTTTCAGAAGATGACGATCCGCCCGTCGCGCAAGAAGGGCTTCGTGTGTCCGTACGATTGCCCGGCTTACGGCGGCGGCAGGATCGACTACCGTGTGAGTGATTGTCCGAACGCCGAGCTGGTGCTCAAGACGGGTGTGATCGTTCCGATGAGCGAGTTCTACTCGCAGCGGGACATCCGGCAAACGGCTCAGGCGATTCGCAAGGTGGCCGCGGCCTTCGTGGAGCGGCGGCGGAAGAAGTAGGGGGCCGTTGAGAAGGGCCGTTCTCGTGGCACGGGCGTCCCGCCCGTGAGTCCCAGGGGCATCTTGCCCCTGAATCCTGACCGGCCGCCACGGGCGAGACGCCCGTGGGACGCATGGGCAAGATGCCCATGCCACTCTTCCAATGGACCGGCAGGGGCGAAGCGGCCGACACCGCTTCGCCGAACGCAGAAGGAGGAGCGGTGATGAGCGCATGGCTGTTTGGGGGGAAGCGCCCGGCGGTGGCACTGGCGGGACTTGTGGCGGCGGTAGTTCTGGCGTTGCCGTGTGCCGCCCAGGACGAGAAGACCTGGAAGCCGCGGCCGACGATCGCCGACGACTTGGCCCGCACGAAGGTCGGGCTGGTGGACGGGTACGTCGGGCGGCATCCGCGCCTGCTGTTCGACGCCGCGGATCGCGAGGCCCTGAAGGCCAAGGCGGCTGTGTGCCCCGCGCTGTGGGACCAGGTGCTGCGCAGCTCCACGCGGTTGGGCGATGCGGCTCCGGACAGCAAGGAGATCCGCAGCGGCGCCCATTACTGGCGGATCGAGGGCGTGCAGTCGGGCGCGCTGGCCTGGCTGGTCACCGGCGACAAGGTCCATGCCGAACGGGCCATTCGCTGGATGGTCGCCTACTGCAAGGAAGACGTCTGGGGCGATGGCGACTGGCGGCCGAACGTGGACCTGCAGGCCTCGTGGTACCTCTACCACATCAGCATCGCCTACGACATTCTCTATGATGAGCTCAGCGAGGCCGACCGCAAGGTGATCCGCGACGGGTTGGCGGCGCATGCCAAGGCCATCTACGAAGACTTCGACCTGAAGAACAAGGAGATTCGCTTCGACCAGAATCACACCTACATTCCGATGGTCGGCATGACCACGGCGGCGCTCGTGCTGCTGGGCGACGTGCCCGAGGCCAAGGACTGGCTGAAGCTGGGCTACGCGGTGATGCGCCGTTGCCGCTACGCCCTGGGACCGGACGGCTACTACTACGAGGGCACCGGCTACTGGGCCTACGCGCTGCACTGGCACGTGCGCTACGCCGACCTCATTTCGCGGGCCACGGGCGAGCCGGCCCTGGACCTGCCGATCCTGCACGAGAACTGGCGGTTCCCGCTCTACCTGACGTTGCCCGACGAGCCGAACATGTTCGACGTCGGCGACATCGGCCGCTGGACGGGCACGGATCGCGGGTCGACGGGCCTGAACAATTGCGGCGTCTTCTGGGGCATCGCCTCGAAGCTGAAGAGCCCCGAGTCGCGGCTGGTGGGCGACCTGATGAGCGCCCGCTGGCCGGAGCGCGATTACCCGGCCGCAGCCTTCCTGTGGTTCGACCCGTCGATCCAGCCGGCGTCGCTCGACGCCATCAAGCCGTACCACCACTTCGCCGACCATGACTTCGTCTCGTGGCGTTCGAGCTGGGACAAGGACGCCACCTGCGTCCTGCTGCGCATGGGGCCGCCGCAAGGGCATGCCGCCGTGGCCAAGCGCAAGGAGATGACCGACTGGACGCCCAACTCCGGCCACACGCACGCCGACATCGGGGCCTTCTGGCTCTACGCCAAGGGCACGGCCCTGGCTTTCGGCACCGGCTATACCGCCGAGAAGTGGACCCGCGACCAGAACACCCTCCTGGTGGACAACACGGGGCAGGGCATGGACGGATCGTACTGGGTCGACCGCGGGTTCTCGTGGGACCGGCTCGACAAGGTGCGACTCGACCGCGTCCACCTGGCCGACGACTACGCGTTCGCCAGCGGCGAGATGGGGCCGGCCTACCCGGCCAAGCTCGATCCGCTGTCGCTTCGCCGCACGCTCGTGGCGACGAAGGAGTGGGTGCTCCTGGTGGACGACCTCAACGCCGGCGCCCCGCGACGCCTGACCTGGATCTGCCACAGTGACGGCGAGTTCAAGGCCGACGGCCCGGGCGTCACAGCGAAAGTTCGTGGTGCGGCCCTGCACGTCCTGCCGCTCTCGGCCGTGGCGACCGAGTGCAAGATGGACAAGACGACCGTTGTGGCGGGCACCTCGCCGGGCAAGGGCACGCCCACCCATCGCGGCTTCGAGGTCACCTACACGATGAAAACCCCCGCGAAGCGTGCGCGGCTGGTGACGTTGCTCGTGCCGCTCGGCGGCGACGAGAAGCCTCCGACCGTGGTGACCGACGGCGCCGACGCGAAGGCCGGGACTGTCGCATTGAAGATCACCTGGGCCGACGGTCGCACCGAGTCCGTCGCCGTCAACCTGACGGGCGACGAAGGCGCCGCCCCAGTCGTGCGGCAGAAGTGAGTTTGCCTCCTTGGGTGCCGCGCTTCTGCTCGCCGTCAGGCCCTGAGCCTGTCGAAGGGCAGAACGTGGCGCCGAGCGTACAACAAGCCCGCGGCACTGCCGTAGGATCGAACGGAGGCGATGCATCGTATCCCGCCGCAATGCGGCGGGCTTGTCCGCAACCGGCGTTTTCGGCACGCGCCTACGAGTGGCCGCTCGCTCTCAGGACTAGGTGCCATGGCCGCTTGCGGCCATGCCGGCAGGCCTGAGAACCCATGGCCGCAAGCGGCCATGGCACCGACTCGTCGGATCTCCTGCTCAAAGCACTGTGCAATCGTTGTTGCACAATACTCAGGCCATGATCAGCGTACTCCACGAGGCGACGGACCCGGGGCGCCCATGCCACTTCGTGTTGAGGCGCCCCGGGTCCGTCGCCGTTACTGCCGACGCCGAGCTGCGCGCCGCCGAGCCGCCAGCATCGCGAGCCCCGCCAGGGCCAGGACGGCGGTACCCGGCTCGGGAACCGCTCCCACCGCGTAGTACGAGAACGACTCCACGCCTTGCGCGTAGACCAGGTGGTTCAGCGTATCCAGGCCCGACGTGACGTCCAGCCACGCCGTTCCGTCGAAGTGCAGCACGCGCAGGTCGGCCTCCGCCATGCCCAACTGGGCGGCATAGAGATTGTCGTACCGGAACGCCAGGTCGGCCGACTGCAGGCTGCTCCCGTCGGGCAGGAGGAAATCCCAGACACCGACAAATCGGACATCGGCCGCAGGCAGCGTGCCGTCGTCGGGCGACAACAGGGTCACGGTGCAACCCGTCTCGTCGGCGACGTTCAGACCGTAGACGGTCATCTGCACGCTGTTGACCAGGGCCGGCAGGCCCATGCCGGGATCGTCGCCGAAGGCATAGACGCCGTCGCCGGTCAGGGTGACGGTCGGTAGCACCAGGGCGCCCTGGTTGCGGGCGAACCAGCCCCAATGGCCGGTGTTCGATTCGGCGCGGGTGACGGCGGCCACCTGCGACAGGTCCAGCATGCGGGCCTCTCCGGATCCGTCGGCGACGACTCGCCCGGCGTTGTACAGTCCGCCCCACACCTCGACGTACCCGTATCCGCTGACGGTACTCCTCTGTCCGTGGCTGGACTCCAGCCGCAGCGTATCGCCGTACCACTCGCCGCCGCGCATCGAGACGGTCGAGTTGAGCATCGTGACCTGGTAGCCGTGATCGATGCATCCGCCGTCGGAGAGATCGACGGCGATGCCGGTGAAGGTCCAGTCGTTGTTGACGACCAGGCCGCCCCACGGGCCGACGCGGATGGACTGCGTCTGAAGCTCGCCGCCCGACAGGAACAGGTTGCCCCACGAATGCGTTCCGACGTGTCCCTCGATGTTGATCGTCGGGGCCGCCAGCAGGCCGCCCTTGAGTTCGTAGTCGCCGAAGGCCTGGTGCCCGAGGTCCACGCCCTGCGGCCCGAGGTCGAGCGACGTGGCAACCTGGTGGACGCCGCCGCCCTGGCGGAACTCGCCCCAGCCGGTCGTCCCGACGCACGTGCGTTGGGTCATGAGTTCGCCGTCGTCGAGCATGTAGCGGTTCCGGTCCTCGACGGCCCAGGACTCGCCGACCGACAACGTGCCCTGAACGACGTGCGAACCGCCGGTCTGGTAGAACTGGCCGCAGCTATGAATGCCGATCCGCGTGGCGTTGGTGTTCAACTGTCCGTCGCCGCTGAGGTTGGCCTGTCCCTGCGTGTTGTGCAGGTAGCTGACGATGAACTCGCCCGCGGTCACCGTGCCGGCGGTCTGGTCATACAGACCGCCATGATACACGTACGGCAGCGGACTGCCCATCGCCACCACCACCTGATCGCTGGTCAGTGTGCCGCCCTGGATGCTGACCGTCCCGGAGTTGATCGTCAGCCGGTCGATCGTGGCCTTGCCCTGGCCGCTCTGCACGTACTCGCTCAGCGCCAGGACCGACAATTCACCGACGGTGGCTTGCCCGACCCCCACGCTCAGGCGTGTGGGGTTGTCGAAATCTTCCGTCGCGTTGACCAGCGTCAGCGTATTGTCGCCCATCGCCAGTGTGCCGCCGATGGCCCGGATCTGGCCGCTGAAGACCCAATCCACATCGACATTCATCTCGCACTGGGCGCGGATCCGGACCATGTCGGTGAACAGGTCGCCGCCGGTCCAGTTGAAGACGCCCTTGCCATCGCCGCCGAACTCGATGCTGGGCGTCCGCAGGCTTCCGCCGGACAGATTGTATACGCCGTCACCGCGGCTGTAGGCCCCGAGGGACACCTGCTGGCTGGCCTCGACGCTTCCGCCCGACTGTTCCATCCGGCCGGGCGCGCGGGTGCCGATCGCGAAGTGCCCGGTGGTCATCTCGCCGCCGGTCATCGTGTAGAGCCCCAGGTTGCTCCCGTTGGGGCCGACGATCAACTCGCGATTGGCGTACAGGGCGCCGCCGCTCTGCTGGAGCTTCGCCGTCATCAGCATCGTACCTTCGTCGCCCAACTGTACGTCGTCGGCCACGATGTTGCCCCCGCTGAGGACTGTCGTGCTGTCGCCGACCAGGTTCAGATCGCAATCCGTGT
>JAFGPY010000298.1 GCA_016935955.1 Planctomycetota bacterium | reverse complement strand
CCATCGCCGCCGCCTTGGAAACCGTTACGGCCTCCGATGCGTTGGGCTGGTTTATGTCTTGTGGCTACACTCAATCGTGAAGTGCTCGAGCCGCACGTTATCCGCTGGTGGAGGTCAGGGTCATGAGATTGCTGGTGACAGTGTTGCTGATCGGGGCCATGGTTCCGTCCGGATTCGTCGCGGCCGCAGAAGGTGCGAAGATCACGGACCCGAAGGACAAGCAGATCGTCGAAGCGTTTCTGGGTCATACGGCTAATGTGCCCAAGACCGTCAACGCCGAGGCCTGCAGGAAGACCACGGCCGAGGAGTGCGAGGGGCTCATCTGGACGGTCATGCCCTACGTCGAGATGCCGCTGGTGGCCTACGAAGTGACCGGCGACGCCAAGCACCTGGACACGTTCGTCACGGCGATGGAGAATCTCCGCGGCGCGATGACCAAGGGCGGCGACGGGTACCTGGGCTGGTACGGCAAGCCCCTGTCGAGTTTCCAGAATCCGAAGGATCCGGGCAAGAAGGTGGACGTGATCATCAACACCTACCGGGCCATGGAACTGCTGGGGCGTTTCCTGACCCTGACCGAGGCCGATCCGGCGCTGGCCCGCAAGTACGCCGAGCAGCGCAAGACCTACCTGGACCTGGCCGAGAATCACCTGGCCAAGAAGTGGGTGGCCCGCGGCAACTGCGTGGATCTGGGCAAGGGCGGCGCGATTTTCCGAACGCACGCCGCGCTGAAGGAGGACAAGGGCAACCTGACCCAGCCGCACAACAAGCACGCGATCATCATCAGCGGCCTGCTGAGCCTGTATCGCGCAACGGGCAAGGACGAATACGCCAAGCTGGCCGTCGAATTGGGCACGCGGTTCAAGCGCAGCCTGACGCTGAAGGACGGTCACTACGAGTGGAACTACTGGGACCCGGCCGGCGAGTGGGACGTGCTGCCTAGCAATCCGAGCAAGTGGAAGCACTGGATCGGTGTGGAGCACAAGGGCGGCTACTACAGTGCGAGCCTGTCGCAGGCCGTCCTGCTGTACGAGCATGGCCTGGTGTTCGACAGGGAGGACATGGCCCGCTTCGTGAAGACGCAGACCGAGAAGTGCTGGAACGGCAGCATGGATTCGCCGAAGTGGGCTCGCGTGGACGGCACGACGAGCGACAAGTACATGCAGGGTTCGTACATGTGCGCCGCCCTGGCGCCGCTGAGCGAGAAGGTGGCTGCGTTCGTCTACGGTGGTCGCGGACAAGAGGAACGGCTGGCTGCCGCCACACATGGCTGGCAAGGCGGGCCCGTGGCGTGCGGCTGGGTGGACGGCAAATTCGTCGCTATGCCCCGGTCCAAGAGCAGCAAGCAACCCAGCCTGGACATCGGCAAGAAGTTCCTGGGCACGGCCGCAGGGAAGAAGGCGGCCAAGTCGCTGGATTTCGAGGTCAAGGGTTCGGGCTATGCCGCGCCGCAGGCGCCCGGCCAGATGAAGCCGATGCCGAAGGCCTTGGACCCCAAGGACCCGTAGCGGCGAGAGCGACGTGAAGAACAAAACGTGGACGATGCCGGGGAGGTGACCTGTGAGTCGAGCGATCGCCGCCGCAATGATTGTTCTGTCGCAGACGGCCGTGATATCGGCCGCAGGGCCACTGAAGGTCGCCGACGCGACGGACAAGCAGATCGTCGAGACCTTTCTGAAGCACACCGACTCGTTCCGCCGCATGGTCACTCCGGAGTATTGCCGCAAGGCGGCCGCCGAGAAGGTGACTGACTACACGTGGGTCATTACGCGTGCGGTGGACACGATGCTTGCCGCCTATGAGATGACCGGCGATGCGAAGCACCTCGACGATTTCGTCGCCATGTTCGCCAACTGCCGCCAGGCCATGAGCAAGGACGCCCAGGGCTACCTCGGCTGGTACGGCAAAACGCTGGCGGGGATTGCCGATCCGGCGAACCCCGACAAGAAGGTAGACGAGCTGCTCAACGGTTTCACGACGATGGACCTGCTGTCGCGGTTCATCGAGGCGACGGACAAGAACGCGGACCTCAAGGCAAAGTTCGCCGCACAGCGCAGCGAGTACCTGGAACTGATCGAGAAACACCTTATCCCCAAGTGGGACGCCCGCGGCTGCTTCGTGGACCTGGGACCAAGCGGCGCGGTCTATCGCGGCGACACGGGCCTCCGCGACACGCAGAACCGGCTGACCAAGCCGCACAACATGCACGCGATCGTCATCCACGGACTGCTGAGCCTGTACCGCGCGACGGGCAAGGACGAGTACATGGCCCGGGCCGTCAAGCTAGGCACACGATTCAAACGCTGTCTGACTCTCAAGGACGGACACTACGAATGGAACTACTGGGACCCGGCCGGCGAGTGGGACGTTCACCCGACCGACGCCGACAAGTGGAAGCACTGGATCGGCGTGGAGCACACGGGCGGCTACTACGCGAGCACGCTGTCGCAGGCCGTCGACCTGTACCATCACGGCGTCGTGTTCGACCGGCAGGACATGGAGCGGTTCCTCAAGACGCAGATGACCATGTGCTGGAACGGCGATGCCGAGAATCCGAAGTGGGCCCGCGTGGACGGCACCAGGAGCGACAACTACATGGTCGGCGCCTACGTGTGCCCTGCCCTGTCGCCTTTCGACAAGAAGCTCGCCGACTTCGTCAACGGTGGTCCCGGACAAAAGCATCTTGTGGACAGTGCCACGAGCACCTGGCAGAGCGGCATACTGGCCACGGACTGGCTTCGCGGCAAGTTCATCGACATGCCTGCTGCCGCCGACGGCAAGCCACTCCACGCGGAAGTCGGCGCGAAGTTCGCTGCCAAAGTGGCCAACCGCAAGCTGCTGGAGTCGCTGGCTTTCACAGTGGCCGAGCCCGGCTACGTGCCACCAAAGACTCCTTCGGCGATGAACGACATGCCCCGGGAACCTTCGGCGTCCGCGGACTGAGTCGCACTCGGCCGATTCCCCCCTCCGTGAGACCATGCCGCCGCGCCGGCCGCTGTCGTCCCCCCTCCACGAGAGCCAGTTGCAGAATCTTGCCCGGCGGCTATAATCGGTGGCCTTGAGCCCTGCCGCTTGGGGCGAGGAGAACTGCCGTGAAGACGATCCGCATGAGCGACAAGACAGCCGACCGCGAGTTGGCCGCACTGAGGGCCAGCCTGGGTCTGGACCAGGGCCTCGTAGCCGACTGGCAGAAGGCTATCGCCGACGCCAAGTCGCCTCTTGAGAGCGTTCGCGAGGTACTCCATGCCGTGCGGACCCGCGGCAATGCCGCCGTCATCGAGTACACGGAGAAGTTCGACAAGGTTCGCCTGACGCCGGAGCAGTTCCGCGTGACGCAGGCCGAGATGGATGCGGCCGCGGCCGCCATGTCCGACGACGTGATCGAGGCCATGAAGCGGGCCATCGAGAACATCCGCCGCTACCAGGACAAGACCATGACCCGCGACCCCGCGGACGTGGTCGTCGGCGGACGGCGTCTGAGCATGGCCTATCGCACGCTGCGTCGCGTGGGCGTTTACGTGCCCGGCGGTGCGACGGCCTATCCGTCGAGCGTCCTGATGGCCGCCGTGCCGGCCCAGGTGGCCGGCGTCGAGGAAGTGGTCGTGCTGAGCCCGCCGACCGAGAACGGGCAGATTCGCACGCCCATCCTGGCCGCATGTGCGGTCGCGGGCATCAAGGAAGTCTACCGCCTTCAAGGCGTGGCCGGCGTCGCCGCCCTGGCCTATGGCACCGAGACGATTGCCGCCGTGGACAAGATCGTCGGCCCCGGCAACCAGTTCATCCAACTGGCCAAGAAGGAAGTCCTGGGCACAGTCGACATCGACAGCTTCGCCGGGCCGTCCGAAGTGCTGGTCATCGCCGACGCGTCGGCCGACGCCCGGTCGATCGCCCTGGACCTGCTCAGCCAAGCCGAGCACAATCCCGGCTGCTGCATCCTGGTGACCGACGACGAGGAATTGCTGAAGCGCATCGAGTCGGAACTGGCGGCCCAGGTGCGGCAGATGGTCCAAGGCAAGGTAGTGGCCGACGCTGTGGAACGGTTCAGCGCCCTGGTGCTGGTGGGCGACATGGACGAGGCCTGCCGCGTGAGCAACTACCTGGCGCCCGAGCACCTTCAAATCGTGACGGCCTCGCCGCGCGACCTGCTGCCACGGATCACTGCAGCCGGGGCCGTCTTCCTCGGGCCTTGGACGCCCGTGGCCGTGGGCGACTACGTGGCCGGTCCGAGCCACACGCTGCCCACGGGCGGCACAGCCCGCTTCGCGTCCGGGCTCTCGGCGAACGACTTCCGCAAGCGGATGAGCGTCATCGAGTACACGGCCGAGGCCCTGGCCGAGGACGGACCGCACGTCGTCGCCCTGGCGAAGCTGGAGCGGCTGGAGGCCCACGCCCGCAGCGTCACGGTGCGTCTGACAAACGATTAACGGCACGACCGACGGAAGATAAACCCATGGGTTACTATCGCGACAACATCGAGGCCATGAGCGGCTACGCCCCCGGCGAACAGCCACAGGGCGGCCGCTTCATCAAGCTCAATACGAACGAGAATCCCTACCCGCCGTCGCCGCGGGTCATGGAAGCCGTCCACACGGCGAGCGAGGACGCGCTGCGCAAGTACCCCGACCCCATGGCCAACGCCGTGCGCGACGCGGTGGCCAACATGATCGGCGTTGGGCCGGAGAACGTCGTCTGCGGCAACGGGTCGGACGACCTGCTGCGGATGATCTTCACGGCCACGCTCGGCCCGGGCGACACCGTGACGGTGACGGACCCGACGTACTCGCTCTACGAGACACTGGCCGAGATTCAGGACGCGCAGCTCGACAGGCTCCCCTGCCAGGACGATTTCGCGCTGCCCGTCACCCAGTTGGCGGCCTCGACGTCGCCGCTGGTGGTCGTGGCCAATCCGAACGCCCCGACGGGGCTGGCGGCCCCGATTGAGCAGATCGGCCGCATCGCCCGCGAGATTCGCGGACTGCTCCTGGTGGACGAGGCCTACGCGGACTTCGCCGACGAAAACGCGATGGCCCTGGCCGTGAGCGAGCCTAACGTGCTCGTGATGCGGACGCTGTCGAAGTCGTACAGCCTGGCGGGCCTGCGGTTCGGCTACGCCGTCGGGTCGGCCGAGGTGATCGCGGGGCTGATGAAGGTCAAGGATTCGTACAACTGCGACGCCCTGGCGATTGCAGCGGCGCGAGCGGCCCTGGACGATCAGACGTGGATGAGGCAGAACGTCGAGCGGATCAAGGCCGAACGGTCGCGGTTGATTCGCGAGTTGCGGAACCTGGCCTTTACGGTTCTCGACAGTCGGACGAACTTTGTCATGGCCGGACCGCCCGACGGCAATGGCGAGAGGCTCTACCAGAAGTTGAAGGAGCGGGGCATCCTCGTCCGATACTTTAACAGGCCGCGCATCAAGCGGTTCGTCCGTATCACCGTCGGCACGCGCGAGGAGATGGACGCACTGATTGCTGCCGTGAAATCCCTCATCTGACGACGCCCGAGGATCACTGACATGGCAAACCAACGCACCGCCGAGATCAAACGCAAGACCGGCGAAACAGACATCACCGTGTGGCTGAATCTGGATGGCGCCGGCAAGGCCGACGTGGCCACGGGCATCGGTTTCTTCGACCATATGCTGACGCTGCTGGCGCGGCACAGCTTGATCGACATGAGCGTCAAGGCCGCGGGCGATCTGCACGTGGACGGGCACCACACGGTCGAGGACATCGGCATCGTGCTGGGCCAGGTTCTTGACAAAGCCCTGGGCGACCGCGCGGGCATCACACGCTACGGGGCGACGGCCGTCCCCATGGACGAGACGCTGGCCACGGCCGCAATCGACCTGGGAGGCAGACCATACCTGGTGTACGATGCTCGCTACCCGGCCGACCAGGTGGGCGACTTCGACGTCGAACTGATTCGCGAGTTCCTGATCGCCCTGGCGAACAACGCCAAGATGAATCTGCACATCCACGTGCCCTACGGGGCCAACGTGCATCACATCGCCGAGGGCGTCTTCAAGTCGCTGGCCCGGGCCCTGCGGCAAGCCGTCGAGCCCGACCCGCGCGTCAAGGGGGTTCTGTCCACCAAGGGCACGCTGTAAGACGGTGCCGCGTGTCTACGCGTAGGCACGTGCTCGTGCCAACTGGCCGTCGGCATGCATCTGCAAGAGATGCATGGCACCCCGAATGGCCTTTGTGCGAGATCTTAAGTGACACCCGCGTGAGCAGGCCAGAGCCACAGTACCCGTGCTCAGGAAGACCGAGAGGGCGATCCTCAAATGAGAGGGTCGCCCTCCTTGTTTCTGTTTGCGTCTCGTGCATCGGCTTCGCTTACGGCAGCACGTGACCAAGCAACGGTCGCACGGCACGCATGTCTCCGGCGGTCAGGGTTCCCGATCCGTCCACGTCGTAGCGGAGCCGCGAGGCACTCATGGTCGCCCCGGCACTGGCCCGGGCGGCCAGCATGTCCGCGGCGGTTACCTCGCCCGACGCGTCAATGTCGCCGGCCAGGCAGGCGAATTGCCGCACCGTCTCGCCGCCGAACGCGTTGCCGCTGGTGTCCTTGACCGTGTCGAGCAGGGTCATCGTGTAGCGGTCGGCATCGGGCAGAGCCGCCGTGAAGGTCACGGTGATGGTCCGGTAGTCGCCCGAGACGTCGGCCGAGGCGATCTGCCCCGAGACGTCGCCGTTCGACTGACCGACCACCGAGAAGCTTGCCGCCGAGACGGTGGCCGGGTTGACCGCCTTGCTGAAGTTGATCTTCACCTGAGACAGGCCGGCAGCCGGACTGTGCACGTAGCCGTCGGCGCACGACACGTCGTAAGACGTGCCGCCGTGGTCGCTGACGACGACCCAATTCTCCACGTCCCCGGGCCCGGGTTGCTCGACCACGTAGATGTGGACGGCCAGCGGCGTGAAGGCGTCCTCGAAGTAGCCGTCCCCGGAAATGATCGTCCGCCCCTCACCGTAGACCGAGATTTGCGTGCCGAGGGCCAGCTGACCGACGTCGAAGCGCACGGTCTCGCTCTGGGCGCGAATCTCGGCTGCAAAGATGTAGAGCTGGCCGTTGTACTCCCGGGCCATGATGTCCACGCGTCCGCCGCCGGCCTCGGTATCGGCCACGGTCGTGCTGCACTCCTCGGGACCCAGGACCACGGGCGTCAGGTCGGTGATATCGATTTTGAACTGGGCCATGACGGCGTAGTTCTCGCTCGGCGTGGGCTCGAAATAGTGGAACCACTGGATGCCCTTGACGCCGTGGATGACGTTGGTCCAGCACATATTCTTGAGTTCGGTCGGCGTGGGCGCAGGCGTCCACGTGTAGCTCGTATCCTCGTGGATGTCGCACGTCTCGATCCAGGTCATCGTCGGGATCAGGTTGTAGTTCCAGCCGCGAAGACGATCGACGGCCAGCAGCGAGTCCTCAAGCGAGCACCATGTGTATTGCGTGGCGTACTCGTAGGGATAGTAGTCGAAGGCCATCAGGTCGGCGCAGCAGGTCTTGGTGTCGAACGGCTCGTTGGTTCCCATGGTGGCGTTGTGCCGGTCGTCGTACAGGAAGCAGTAGCTCTGAGCGCGTTCCTGGCTCCAGTTGGGTTCCGGACCGTGCGTGAAGCTGTACCCGACGATGTTGACCATGTTGGGATGGTTGCCGTCCAGTTCGTGGCACTTGTCGGTCCAGCGCTTGACCTCGGTCGCCGGAATGTACTCCGTCGTGCCGCCCAGGTCGGGCTCATCGTGCCAGTTCCACATCAGCATCGCGGGGCTGTCTTTCGTGGAGTTGACATAGACGCCCAACTGGTCGATGTCGACTTCCGTCGCGTGGACCCAGTTGCCACTGCCCGGAGGATCCTCGTAGATGTTGCTCGTGTGACCGTCGGGCCAGTAGTTGCCCTGGGCCGGACCGATCACCGGCAGACCCGCCGTCTGGGCGGCGGCCACGTAGTCGATCCACCCTGCGGGGCTGTCGGCCACGTTCCAGCCCTGGCCGTGCAGGCAGTTGATGTACGGCTGCCACTGGGCGAAGTAGTTGGTGTCAAGCCCCCACGGCGTCACCGGGAAGAACGGCTGGCCGCTGCGGCAGATGGCGTTGTTCTCGTCGATGCCCACCGCCGGAATGCCGTCGCCCACCTTGATCCAGGTGCGGCTCGCCGTCCCGCGCAGCACATCCGACGCGTCGCGAATCTCGACCAGCAGCGTGTGCTCGCCGGCCAGAAGTTCGCGGTAGTCGGCCGTGAAGACCTCCTCGCTCTGGAGGTTACCGACCTTCTGGTGGATCACGGTTCCGTCCAGCTTGGCAATCAGCTTGTCGGTCGGAACGACGTTGTCGATCTGGCAGTAGACCTTCTGGGCGATGCGAATGTGCGGCTCGGCCATCCACAACTCCAGGTACGCCTGCCCACCCGTGTAGTTGACCTCCAGCACGGGCGCGTAGCTGTGATCGCCGTTGTCCCACGTGTAGCACCTTCGCTCGTTGCCGCTGTTGTTCGTGATGCGCAGGCCCAGCACGCTGCCGTACTCGTACCCGGGACGATTGATGAATTCCTGGACAAGGACCTTGATGTCGGTCGACTGGACCCACGAGCCCACTGGCCACGTGCCACTGGTCCAGTTGACGACCGTCGCCGTCACGGGAAGGTTGTACGGAAGGAAGACGAACGAGGCGCAGTCGTCCTGATCGATCAGTTGAACGTTGGCATTCTGCGTGCCGGAGCCGGCCATGTAGGAAACCATCCTGATGTAGGCCGACGTGATCGTCGCCTCCTTGGGAATGTGGACCTGCCAGCGGAAAAACGTTCTGGCTGCAGCATTGCTGTAGGGCACGCCGACCGTGCCGTTGGTGTAGCTGTTGTCGGTCCCGGTCGAGTACGTGTCGTCACGGGCACAGAAGATCGGGTAGGTCTGCGTTCCGGCCAGAGCTGGGTACGCAGTGCCCAGCGCGACGGCCAGTGCAGCCGCCTGAATCGCCCACTTTCTCATGGTGTTCATCCTCGCAATCGGTATCGAAATTGTCCAGAATGCCCTGCGTACAGCGACTGGTGAGTAGAGGCCCCCCTGGCAGCCTCCGCACTATTATACATCAGATTTCACCAGAGAGGCAAACCAGGCAAAAAGAACTCGCACCCGGCCCCGGGACAGGGCTGGACGGGGTTTTGCCGGGGCACGGGACGCCGGCAATAGCCGCCCATGGCTGGACGGATTATTCCTGGCCGTGCCGATCAGATGGGCGACAGGGCGGTTCTGCACAGAAATAACAGCACAGAATGACAGCGGCCTCGCCGCCTGCCGGGATTTCAGGCGGCCCCCGCCATTGCCGCCGCAGTTTCGCGACTGCGGACCCCGAGGGCCCCTATCGCGGCCGGGCTTCGACGATCTCGACCTTGCAGATGTCCGGCGACAGGAAGTCGTAGAGTTCCTCGACGTCCGGGTTGAGCATCCGGATACAGCCCAACGAGACGCGTTTGCCGATGCTGTCGGGCTCACACGTGCCGTGAATGCCCAGGTGGTCCCCGAAGCCAATCCATCGCGAGCCCAGCGGATTCTCAGGGTCGCCGCCGGCCATAGGTTTCATGATGCCGCGCTGGCTCGGGGGTGGACTGAACGCGGGATTCTCCTGCTTGATCAGCACCACGTACTCGCCCGCAGGCGTCGAATCGCCCTTGCCGATCGCCACGGGATAGGTTTTGACCAGCACGTCGCGGAGCCACAGTTCCAGCACAAGGTCGCTCTTGACGACCCGCACGCGAAACGGCCCCTTGACGACCTTCAACTTCTGGCCCGCGTAGATGGCGTCGGACGACAACCCATTGATCCGCTGAATTAATTGATACGGAGTAGCGTACCGCCGCCCGATGGTCGACAGGTAGTCGCCGCTCTGGACCTGGTACAGGTCGGCCTCGGTCTCCCCGTCGACCAGCTTCTTGCCGAGAATCGTCCGCTCGCTCAACTTTGTCAGACAGAGGGCGATCTCCGCATACTGCGCCGCGTTCGGTCCTGCGGCCAGGGCCTTAACGTACTGGTTGCGGGCCTCCACGAGCTTGCCCTCGCGCTCCAGGCGGCGGCCCTCGGTCAGCATCAACTGGGCCGTCGTCGACGGCTCGCGCGTGTCCTGGGTTCCCGAAGCGCCGTTCGACGTCTCGGTGCCGCCGTTCGAACTGCCGGAGTCCGGACGCACGCCTGTGCCGTCGGGTCCACGCGATGAGTCAGGCGGTGTGGGCGGTTCCTGCTCATCCGCTTCCCCATCGTCCTGGTCGGCGCCTCCAGCCGGTTGCGGGGCCCCATGGCCCGTTCCGCCGGGCGTGCGGATTTCCGTCACAGACGACAGTCCACCGCCTCCGGTCAATGCCGGCTCCTCCTCCGCAAGCCAACTGAACAGCCGGATCGCGCCCCATCCCACGACGACCAGCCCGATGACCACTACGATGACGGCAACGACCGCCCTGCTGCGACCGTGGTCGGCCGATCTCCTGCGACTTGGATCATCACCGAACAATAGACTCGGCACGACAGGCTCCTTCCCCGAACGTCGGTTGGCTGGTGGTGGTCATACGGCCCCGAGAGGGACACTCTTTTGTATCGGTCACCCCGCGAACCGGCGATTGCACTTTTCATGCATCTTCTCAATTTTCCTCTTCGGCGTCAACGGACATTCACAAACGAGCCGATACATGCGGGCCTGTGACGACCTTTCCGACTATCGGGTTGCCGCAGCGGCTGAGCCGTGCTATATATTCGTGGGACCAAACCATTCCGCCACACAACCACGACAGGGTGCACGTAATGCGTAAGCCGGTTGTCAAGGACAGGGTCCACAGGTATCTGCTCCAGAAGCTGGCCACCGGCGAATGGACGCCCGGGAAGGTGCTGCCCTCGCTGCGCAAAACAAGCTACGAGCTGCGGGTGTCGCACCAGCCGGTGCACCAGGTCTGGCAGGAAGCCGTTGAACAGGGTCTGCTGGCCAGGAATGCCCATGGCGAGGCGATGGTCACGGAGCAGGCCCCGGCACTCGCCCGCGAGATGCTCGCGAATCTGGCTCGCAAGACCGACCTGAAACGTCTGGCCATTCTCGTGCCGCCCCGTTTCGCCGTGCCGCTCAATCCGGAGGTTGCCCCGCTGCAATCACAGTTGGTCCATGCCGTTACGGCCGCGGGGACCGCCTGTGGCTATGAATGTCAGGTGGTCGGCATCCAGGACACCGACCAGCTCGACCAGGCCAGCAGGATCGTCCACAGCTACGATGCGGCCTTCATAGTCGAACTTTCTCCGCAGTACCTGGCTGTCATGACGCATCTGGCCGAGTGCGGCCTGCCTTCGCTGATGTACCAGCGGAAGATTCCCGGCGTCAACATCCCCTCGTTGACAACCGACGACTACGGTGCGGCGAAACGGCTGGTCGAGCTGCTGGTCAACAACGGCCACAGGAATATCACGTTCGTGACCACGCTGCACTACGAGACGATCATGGACGACCGCGTCCTGGCCCGCCGAGGATGGCAGGATGCGGTCGAGTCCACGGGCATTCTCGGCGACTGCGTCATGCCGGTAGTCTACGATCGTCTGCCCAACAGCCTGCTGCTGGAGAAGGTTCTGGCCCTGCGACCGCGCATCACGGGACTCGTCGTGACCTCGCCGAGTTTCCTGCAGGCCCTCGCGACGGGCCACCAGTTCTCCGGCCTCAGGATTCCCGAGGACCTCAGCGTGGCGGTCACCAGCACGGTGAGCCACGTCCCCTTTCCGCCGCAGTTCCCGCCTATCACGTGTTTCGAGGTGGACTGGCAACGAGCCGGCCAATGTGCCATCGAGATATTCGACAGGATGATCTCGGGAGAGACCCACCCCAGAAACATCCGCGTCCCGCTCCGCCTTCAACTGACCGAAAGCATCGGACCGGCACCGACCTCGCCGGCGACCTAGATTGCAGCCGAGGTTCATCGACTTCCAACCGCTGTTTTTCGCCTTGAAATCGCGTTTTTAGATAACAAAACGCCACTTTTTTCCATGCCGGACCTTGCCGCAATGACATTGCAGCCCACCAGGCGTCCTCTTATCGGACGACCGCCTCGTCGGTGGCTAACTAAGTCGTTGTATAGAAACATTTTATGATGGCAAACGTGGCCCTTAAGTGTAACCGTTCGCTGTCATCGTTATCCTCACAGAGGCCTGCTGACCGACGTCGAATCTGCTGAAGGACGATCTTGAGGGGGCCTCTGCCCACAGCGGCAGCGACTCCTAACTTGTTATCCTAAAGACAGTTACGCACCTTTTGGGCATCCCGAACCAGTGCTGCAAGGCCTTGCCATCGCCCTCAGCCGCACTTTGACAGACTCGTGTCAACATCCCATAGTGGGGGTGGAAACACATCGTCAGCGTCAGACTCACGGTGATGCTTCGCAAGGACACGTGCCTGTCGTCGGGAGGAGGCCTGCCGAGGGTACGGGGTGACAGTTCCGACGTAATCCACTGATCTCGTCGTGCGCGGGGAGAGACGCAATTGGACCAATTGCTTTTCTCTATTTTGAAAGGACTTTAGGATGAACGAAGGAAGAAGGAGAACTGGAGCGGTGCGGTTCGCGGCAACACTGGCGATGGCCTTGGGTGCGATGCTGGTGTCGGTGGCCAATGCCGACACCTACACGACCTCGACCTTGATCGACTACGCCAAGGACGAAGGCAACACAGATGTCACCGTAAACACGGGCGTGGTCCTCACGGTGACGGGTTCGATCTCGAACATCGCCGGCGACATCAACATCGGCAGCGCGGGAACCGAAGAGGCCCGTCTGCTGGTCGATGGCGGGGTGGTTGGCGATGAAGCCACGCCCGAGCACCTGCACATCGGCTACAACTGCCCCGGCGTTCTTGAGATCACCAATGGCGGCACCGTTTATGCCGGCTACGCCTACACCGGCCGCATCACTGGCCAGACCGGGTCGATCATCATCTCAGGAGGTACTTTGAACGCCAGCAGCAACGTGTACTTGGGCTACTCCGGCGCCACTACGGTCACCTGCACGCAGTCAGGCGGCACTGTAAACGCCAACTACCACCTGTACGTCGGCTACGGCACGGACTCGAACGGCACGTACACGATTTCCGGCGGGACCCTCAACCTGGGTCGCCAGTTCTATGTCGGTGACGCTGATTCGGTAGGTCGGTTTCAGGTCATCGGGTCGGCCGCGACGATCAACGCCAACCCTACGATGAGCACGACCAACCGGCTCTATGTTGCCGGAGCCGCCCGCTCGACCTTCGGCTTCACGCTGGACGACTCGGCCGGCCACATCAGCTGCATCAATGCCTACTACACCCAGTTCGCCAGCGGAGCCACCATCGACATGAGCCTTGACGGCTTCACCCCGACCGTCGGCCAGACGTTCGACCTGATCAAGGACTGGGACGGAGGCATCACCATCTCGACCCTCGTCCTGGCAGCTGACGACATCGGCGTGTGGGAGCTTCAGACCAATGATGACGGCGACACACTGCAGGCCAAGTACGTCCTGGTGCCTGAGCCGGCCACCATGGGCCTGCTCGGCTTCGGCCTGATCGGCATCGTGTTGCGTCGACGCACTCGGTAGATAGACACGCGACACACTCCTTGACGAAATCTACCGGTTGAAGCAGGTCGGTCCCCTCAAACAGGGGACCGGCCTGAACTTTTTTGGCTGCCGCTGCCATCCGCCGCGCGGCCCTCCCAAATTGCGAGGGCGGCCCCCTCTACGGGGGCCGCCCTCGTGCACACTGCGTCGTGGTACCGGTTGTGACGGTGTGGCTACTCTTGCTCGTACTCGTACGCTCCGATGTCCGGGTAATCGCCTTGCGGCACGCTGGTGCCCTCGATGTCCGCATCGAAGCCCACATCCACTCCCGCATCAATGGCATCGCTGTCCGACGGCAGATGGTAATCGCCCTCGTCCGGATCGACCCACAAATCCTCGGCATCGGCCTCGAACTCACCCGTCCCCAAGCTCTGTGGATTCTGGCACCACATCAGGCTGGTATAGATGTTGTACTGGCACGTGTGCCCCGCGTACAGGGCGTTGGTCCCGTCGATGATGTTGTTCTTCAGCACAATGTCCGTGTTGTTCGTGCTGCCGATCGAGATGCCGCTGCCGGGGCTGGCCGTATGGCGAACAACGTTGTTGTAGAAGTCGACCCCGGCGCAGTCGTTCCACACGGCAACCGCATAGACGCCTTCGGCCGTCTCCAGGACATTGTAGGCCACGGTCAGATCGTCCGACTCCTGGCTGGTGAAAGCGATATTGCCGCCTGTAACCACATTGCCCGCCAACAGGATGTTGTCCGAGTCCAGGTAGACCGTCAGACCGTTGGCATGCACCCCCTTGTGGTCCGTCACGGTGTTGCCGCACATCTCGCAATAGCTGCTGCCGAAGAAGGCGATACCCGTGCCGCCGTTCTTGTACAGCACGTTGTCATTAACCGATGAATCGACGCAGTCGCTCAGCATACAGCCCCGACTGCGCACGTTCTCTCTGATCTCGTTGTCCTGGATAAGGCATCCGTCCACCTCGTCGAGGTTGACGACCGGCTGCTTCTCCATCGATTTGTTCATCGTCAAGACGTTGTCGGTCACCACGATGTCGTAGCGCGTCGTCGAGGACGTTGAGTTGCGGATCGCCGACCCGGCACCGCCCACCTGCCCAAACCCGGACGCCGCTTTCTGGATCGTGAAGCCGCGGATGGTGATATAGCTGCGGCTACTGACCTCGAAAATGTTCTCGCGGACCGACACCGTAAACGTCTTGCCGGATACGCCCGAGGTCAGCGGCCACAGGTAGACCTTGCAGCCGCCGTTGCCGTCGGTCTGGTCTTCACGGACCACGTACTCGCCGGCCGTGTCCAGGATCTTCAACGAGTTGCACATCGCGAATTTGCCGGGGCTGTAGTGTGTTTGCCCCAGGCTCTCGAAAGCGATCTCGTCCTCGTCCGGGTCGAAGCCGGTCACCAGGCACGGGAAGACCTCGTTCGGCACTGCCCAGATCAGCACATAGGTGCTGCCGTCCCAGTATGTCGACTCTGTCTGCGTGAAGTAGCTGGCGTCCACGATCGTCGTGTCCGTGGCTGAATCGAACGTGACGTAGTTGTCGATCTCGTCGTACCAGAACGGGTCGGGCTGATTCGGATCCTGGGCCAGCCAGATCAATTCATCGTCCTCGTACAGATTGGCGCTGAAGGCCGTCACGCCGGCCGGCAGGTAGGTCCAGTAGATGTTCGCGTAGTTCGGGTTGCCGTCACAGTCGTTGGCGCTCGTGCACTGTGTCCAGCCCGTCAGCACCTCGCTGCCGTCGACGACCGCCCGGCCCGTGCCGAAGCTCGCCTCGCTGTTGCCGTCGTAGATGATCGGATTGCCCGACACGCCCGACCAGTTGCAGTTGATCTCCCCGCGGTAGACCACGCCGCCCTTGAAGATCACCTTGTCGCCTTGCGTCAGGCTGGTCGAGGCCGCCGTGCCCGTGGCGTTGGTGTCGCCCGGGCAATGCTGGAACGGCAAGGCCGTCGAGCGGCCGTTATTGCTGTCGCTGCCGCCGTCATAGTCCACGTAGTACGTGTACCCGTCCTTGCCGCGAACACTGACCACTACCGTGTCCGAGTCCGTCTCACCGTCGTCGTCGGTCACCACCAGCGTGAACGTGTAGAGGTCGACGTCGAGGGTCAGGTAGGCCGTCTCACCCGTGGCCACCTGCGTCTCGCCGTTGTACCAGACGTAGCTGACGATCGAGCCGTCGGGATCAAACGAATCGGAGCCGTCGAGGGTCACTCCTTCGTCCCCGCCGCCGTCGGAATCGACGACCTCGAAGTCCTCCCCCGCGTCGGCCACCGGCGGAATGTAGGTTGGCCACGTCGAGATGATGCCTTCCCACTCCAGCGTGATCGACTCGCCGTCGGGCAGCGTGACGCCCGAGCCGAAGATGCCCGGCTGGCTGTTCAGGCGACACCGCACGCCCGTCGTGCTCGACACCGTCGTGGAACCGTACATGGTGTTGGCCGCGTCCGTGTAGTAGAGGTCGGCATCGTCGGCCCGCAGCTCGAAGGTCAGCCCGGGACGCATGTTCAGGGCACTCGTGGTTGCGTTGTCCTTGACGACCATCTTGGCATAGAAGCCCGGAAT
>JAFGPY010000297.1 GCA_016935955.1 Planctomycetota bacterium | reverse complement strand
TCGTTTGCCATGTCAGACTTCCCTGTCGCGACGCCCGACCGCCCCGCTCCGCGGGCGTCCGGCGTCAGACGCTATCACGCCAGAATCCTCAAGGCGTTGTTGAGCATGCTCTTGGTGGCCTCGAAGGCCGTCACGTTGGCCTCGAAAGCTCTCGCGGCCTCGAGCGAATCGATCATCTCCGTGGCCACGTCCACGTTCGGAAAACTCACGTAGCCGTCGGGCCCGGCGTCCGGATGGTCGGGCGCCTCGACGCGGCGAAGCGGCCCCTGCTGCTGGACAATGCCCGAGACGCGAACGCCCGGGGCGTCCTTGCCGTCGGCCCCCGGCTCGAAGAGCGTGATCAGCCGGCGATACGGCTCGATCTCGCCCGCCGCATTACGCGTCGTGTTGACGTTGGCCAGGTTCGAGGCGATGGTCGTCATGCGGGTCCGCTGGGCTCGCATGCCGCTCGTGCTGATGTCAAAGGCCTGAAACATCGCTCACTCCTAGAACTTGCCGCGAATGGCCATCTCCAGCGTGTTGTACTGCCCGCGGAGAATCTCAATGGCCGTCCGGTGCATCAACGCGTTCTTGGCCAGTTCGCTCATTTCCTGTTCAATGCTGCGGTTGTTGCCGTCGTGAAAGAGGATGTTGGCATCCTCGCGCTCGACCGGCTTGAACTCCAGGCTGTCGCCTTGGCGGCTGACTTCGATGTTCGCCGAACTCTCCAACCGCAACGGTCCGCCCGACCCGCCGGTCTCGTCAATGGCCCGACCCAGCATCTCCTGGAACTCAGCCACCGACAGGTCGCGCACCTTGTAGTAGGGCGTGTCGATGTTGGCGATGTTGTCGGCCAGGATGGCGTTGCGGGCCTCGGCAAACTGGGCCACGTGTCGGGCCACAGCCACCCTGCCGCTATCGAGAACCCCATCCAGCCAACTCGCCACGGTCACGCTCTCCTATGCGCAAAGACTCAAAGGGGCATTTCGCAAAGGCCGTACCAGAACCGCCCGAGAACTGCGGCAACCGGCCCGGTGAATCTGTAATCCATTATTTCTCAATCCCTTACGATCCCATTCCATGTGCCCCACCAACCAGCCCGAAACCGCCGTCCGCCGGACCATGCGGAGTTTATTGCGCGGAGACCGGCAACTTCTTCGCGTCGCGGTCGCCAAGGTTCCTGCCTACGTCGGCGAGGCGATAGGCCTTAATCTTCATGCCCAGCGTCCGCACGGAGATGCCCAGGGCGTCGGCCGTCCGGGCCCGGTGGCCGCCGAACTTCTCGAGCGTGGCACAGATCATTTCGCGTTCGACCTCTTCCAGGGACGTCCCGGGAGCGAACTGCGGCCCGCCGACCCGCGGCGCGCCGTGCAGCCACGGACGGATGTCGTCGGCCCGGATGGTCGGCCCGAGGCCCATGACGCAGGCCCGCTCGACCAAGTGCTCCAACTCGCGAACGTTGCCGGGCCAGTCGTAGCCGCAAAGCAGCTCGACGCAGTCGGGAGCGAAGGCGATCTGCCGGCGCTGCTCGCGACGGGCGAAGCGCGAGAGGAAGTGGTCGGCCAGCACGGGGACGTCGTCGCGCCGTTCGCGAAGCGGCGGCACGCAGATCGGCACCACGTTCAGCCGGTAGTACAGGTCCTCGCGGAAGCGGCCCTCGGCCACGGCCTGGCCCAGGTTGCGGTTCGTCGTGGCCAGGACGCGGACGTCCACCTGGATGGTCTCGCTGCTGCCGACGCGTTCGAACTGCCGCTCCTGGAGCACGCGGAGCAGTTTGGCCTGCAGCCGCGGTTCGATCTCGCTGATCTCGTCGAGCATCAGCGTGCCGCCGTCGGCCAGCTCGAAGCGGCCCTTGCGCTGGCGGTCGGCGCCGGTGAAGGCCCCGCGCTCGTGGCCGAACAGTTCGCTCTCCAGCAGATTGTCGCTCAGGGCGGCGCAGTTCAGGCAGAGCATCGGCTGGTCGGCCCGCTGGCTGTTGTGATGAATCAGACGGGCCACGACCTCTTTGCCGACGCCGCTCTCGCCGTAGATGAGCACAGTGGCCGTGCTTGCGGCCACTTTCTCGATCTGCGAGCGAATCCGTTCGGCGGCCTGGCTGCGACCGACCAACTCGACGGCGTCCTGGCCGGCGACCTGGCTGCGAAGGGCCTCGTTCTCGGTCTTCAGGCGGCGATGCTCGAGGGCGCGGTCCACGACGACCGTCAGTTGCTCGGCCTTGAACGGCTTCTGCAGGAAATCGAAGGCCCCCAGCTTCATGGCCCGGACGGCCACGTCGATGGTCCCGAAGGCCGTGATCAGAACGACCTCAGTGTCAGGCCACTTGGACTTGATCTGTTCGAGCAGATCCACGCCGGTCATGCCGGGCATCTTCAGGTCGGTCACGACCAGGTCGAATCTCGCCCCGCGCAGGGCGCCCAGGGCGGCATGGCCGTCGGTGGCCGTCTCCACGGCGTAACCGTTGCGGCGGAGCGTCAGCTCCATGCTCTCTCTCATCAGGTCCTTGTCATCGACCACCAGAATTCGGGCCATTCTCTACTGCTCCTTGCTGATCGGTTGCATCGAGTCGGCGTCGTCCACGTTCCCACCGCCGGGCAACTCGGCCTGCGGCAGGACGACCGTGAACGTGGTTCCACCGACGTGGTTGTTGCGTGCCGTGATCTGCCCGCCATGGGCCTCGATCGTGCGATGCACGATAGCCAGGCCCAGGCCGGTTCCCTGCTCGCGGCGAGTGAAGAACGGATCGAAGATCTTGTCCAGGTCCTCGGCCGCAATGCCTCCGCAGGTATCTTCCAGAATCACGGCGACGTGTTGCGCCCCCGCCTCTTGGGCTGCGGCAATGCGAAGCGAAGCCTCGCGACGGCCCTCGGCCGCCTGTGCCGCGTTAAGAATCAGGTTCAGCAACGAACGGATGATCAATGATCCGTCGACGTGAACCCAATGGTTCAGTTCCCAGTCGCTGACCAGCACCCGCAGGCAACTGCGGCGGATGTCGTGCGAAGCCAGCTCCAGGGCCGAGCGGACCAGGTCGCTCAGGCAGAACGGCAGCGCGTCGACGTGCAGGTCGCGTGTGAAGAGCAGCATGTCCTCGACGATGCGGTTGAGGATGCGGACGCCGCTCTCCAGCCGCGTCAGGATATCGAGGGCCTCGCCGCGACCGGCCAGGTCGTCGCGGAGCATGTCGGCACAGAGCGTGATGCCGCCCAGCGGATTGCGGATCTCGTGGGCCATGCCTGCAGCCATTTCGCCGAGCATGGCCAGCCTCTGGCGACGACGCAGCTCGCGGTTCTTCTCCTCCAGTTCGCCGCGCAGCCGCACGACCTCGCTCTTGAGATTCTCGTGGCTGGATCGCAGCCTCTCGGTGGCCTCGTTGTAGCGCAGCAGGATTTCCAGCAGATCGTTGCGCGACAGTTCGGTCTTCGCGGCAGCGGCTGTGGCCTGAGAATCCATGGGCACCACCTCCATCCTTCGAGCCTCCCTCAACCTTTCAGGTGGTTGAGCAGTGAACCTTCACTTCGGCCGTCGACGGCACGGTACGTCGTCTCCAGGCGTCGTTTGCTGTCGAACGTGGCCAGTTCCTTCTCGGCGGCATCCTTGCGGCCGGCCAGGACCTCGGCGTCCTCGGTCTCGCGAGCAATCAGCTCTTCGAGTAGGTCGCGGACCTGACGGAAGGCCTCGGCGATTTCGACGCGGGCCAGCGGCGGCAACTCGCACCGCCGGGTTTCCCAGTCGGCCTTGACGGGCTTGAGCATCTCTTCGAGCCGACCGACGCGGTTGATGGCCTTCTGCTTGCGGGCCAGCACGGTCAGCAGTTCCTCGGCTTTGTCGGCATCGATCAGCTGCCGCTGCTCGCTGCGCAGCGCAGCCAGTTCACGGCAGGCGTCGGCTTCCTGCCGGAGAGCGTCGAGAATCTGTTCTGCGCTGAAGGTTGTCATCCGCATGGGGCTCCCATTGGCCCGTCAGTTCTGCCGCATGGTCTGAATCCAGTTGGCCCAGTACTGTTTCGAGGGCTCGCCGATACGCATGGCGAAGGCTTCCTCGGGAATCTTCTCGAGCGTCCATTGGGCCCGTTCGTACACGGCCTGGGCCTTGTCCTTGTGACCCGACGTCTCGTAGGCCGTCGCCAACTTCACGTAGGCGGCCATGACGCAGGGGTCCATCTGGAACCGGTAGACGATCGTGTTGTAGATCGTGGTCGCCTCATCGAGCCGGCCGAGTTCGAGCAGGCACTCGGCCTGCTCGAAGAGAATGGCCCGGTACTCCTGCTCTCTGAGGAGCGTCAGGTCCTGCCGCGGCAGTGCCTCGTAGTCCCGCACCCGTTGGCGGTACTGCTCGATGGCGCTCTGGGTCTTCTGGCGATAAATTTCCATGAAGGCGTCCTTGTCGGTCTTGCGGACGGCCTTCTCGCTCTTCTCAAGCGCCTTCAGTCCCTGCCGCCGGACGGACGAGGCGATCAAGTAGCTCGCCGACTTGCTGTCCGGGTCGGTCGGGTAACGCTGGAGGAATTCGTTCAGGCTGATGATCGCCCGGTCGTAGTCGCCGCGACGGTGCAGCAGCCGCGCCAGTTGCAGCAGGCTGTTGCGGTACCACAGGCTCTCCGGCTCGACCTTGGTGGTGGAGTCCTCGACCAGCTTGCGATAGGCCTCCTCGGCCTGGTCGTAGAAGTCGGGGCCCATCTGCACATAGGCGTTGCCCAGGCGGTAGAGGCCTTCGAACCCGGCCAGGGAATCGCCGCTCTCGATGCGAAGCTCCTGGAGCACCCGAATCGTCTCGTCGAGCCGCCCGAGCACCTCATACTGCCGAGCCATCTCGAGCCGGGCCTGCGGCCCCCGAGTGTCGCCCGGCTGCTCGCGGATGAACCGGTCGAGAACCTTGATGGCCCGCTCGTGACTGCCGGCCAGCATGAAGCAACGGCTGGCCGCCCACAGATCGTTCGGGTACTCCTTCTGCGTCTGCCCGTGGAACTCCTCGGCGATCCGCAGGTAAAGGTCGCCGGCCTCGTTCCAGGCCCGCTCGGCCTTCAGACGAAGCGACTGGCGTGCGCTCTCGGCCATGGCCTCGCCGGAAGCCGCCTCGGCGGCATCACGGTCGGCGATCTGGGCCAGGATGCCCGCCTTGCGTTGCCAGACGTCCACGTCCGGATCGCGAAGGATGGATTCTTCCAGCATCACGAACTTCAGGGCGTCGTCGATGTTGCCCGTCTTGCGAGCGTTCTCGCTCTGGACACACAGGGCCGCCCGCGAAGCCTCCAGGTCGATCCAGCGATTCTGACCGGGGCGCAGCCGCCGCAACTGCGGCGCGATCTCGGTGTAGACCTCGCTGGCCAGGTCGCTTTCGTCCAGCACGAGATAAGTCTGGGCGATGCCCAGCTTGGCCACCAGGGCCATGTCGGTTCCGGGGTACTCGTCGACCGTGCGGTGGAACCAGTGCAAGGCCCGCTCGTAGTTTTTCATGTCGTAGCTGACGCGGCCCTGCATCTGGAAGGCCTGTACGTCCAGGTCTTCCTCGGCCTGCCGCTGGGCCTCGTCGGTCGATTTGCGGTCCAGGAGTTCGAAGAGCGTGTCAATGGCGTCGGTGTAGCGGCCCGCCAGCCGCTGCGTGTCGGCCAGGGCCAGCAGGAAGACCTTCGACATGTCCTGCCCGGCGACCTTCCGCAGAATGGCCTCGGCCTCGGCGTAACGCCCTTTGGCGTTCAACAGGTCCGCCTCGATCAGGGCCACTTCACGCCGCTGCTCTTCCGTGGCGTGGTCGCCCAGTTCCTTGTGGATTACGGCCACTTCGGCCAGGGCCTCGTCGATCTGCGGCTCGGGCTCCATGGATCTGAGGGCCTGAATCTTGGCCCGGTGAATCTCCAGACGGTTCTCGATTTCGCTTTCCAGGGCCCGGTCGTAGTGGCCGACGGCGGCCTCGTAGTCGCCCATCTCGGCGGCGGTTCGCCCCAGTTTCAGTTGTAGGCGCGGCGACGGGCTGCCCGCCGGCCGGTGCTCCATGGCGTCGCGGTAACAGATCTGGGCCTTCTTCAGCAGGTCCATTTCCCGGGCGACGTCGAGCCTGGCCAACGCGTAGTTGGCATCGCCGCGGAGTTCGTGGACCTCGCTGATCGTGGAATGATCGGTTGACGGATGGTCGGAGAACTGCTTCAGGAAGTCTTCGCACAGCGAATCGCTGGCGGCAAAGCTGCCCACCTCGTAGGCGTCCCGGGCACGCTGCAGCAGCATGCCGGGATCCACCTTCTCTTTGCCCAGCTGAACCACCAGCAGCAGCGCGGAGCCCACAAAAACGACCATGCTCAGCAGCAGAAGTGGAATCTGCCACCGGTCGGTCAATTGCGAGCGCAACTCCGCCACTGTGACCTGCTGCTCAGGTTGTGGTTGCTGCGCCATTGCCGGCGACCTTTCAATGGCACTTAGCAACACGGGGACGATCAGCTATGGCTGCCTCGCCCATGAGCCGATCCCGGTGTCAGGGACCGCACTCCGTCTGTTGCCACACTCTCACAATGCCGTCCCGGCCGCAGCCGCAGACGGCGCCCACTGCAACGAATCCTCACTACCGATCCGCGGCGCCCGAGACCGACTCGATGGCCGCCACGGATGCGTGCGACGTTTCGTCCTCCAGGATTCGGCGAATCTGCCCAAGTGTTTTGCTGCCCTTCAGGGCCTTGATGATCGCAAGGCGCCGAAAGACGTCTTCTCCATACATGCGATGCCCCCCTTCGGTCCGCTCCTCTTCGCGAATCAGCCCCATCGTCGTGTAGTTGTGCACGGTCTGGCGCGAGAAGCCACTGTGGCGGACGACCTCGCCGATGCGGTAGAGTTTTGGAGGAGGATTCCAAGCAGCCCATGCAGCGCACGATTCATTCACAGAAGAACCTTTCTCTCTGCGTGTTCTGACAGCTCAGCCTAGTACGACTCAAAAGATGCATCACCGATCTGAATGCCGCCGAGCACAGACGGCGGCCCGAAATGACTTTTCTTCTTTGCAAAACATAAAATACGTTTTGTAACAGAAAGTCAAGCTTTTTCCTCTCTCCTTGAAGAAAAAACGGGGTTTCTACGAACTCACCGCAAATCATGTGCCGCCCAAATCGTCCACTGGTAACCACAACATCGTGGGGCATCACACGTCGCGTCGCCCCACATCGTGCCAACAGCACCCAGCACGTGACTCCCGCTGCGAATATCCACGCAGCACGCTGCGGATCATTTCGCAACTTTTTCTCCGTCATCAGCAAGTGCATGGGAGTTCTTGACTCAGCGATGGCACAGCGCGCCGAGTGCGAATCGGTGGGCGGTCTACACGAACGTGGGAAGATAGCGTGCGGCAAGAGCAACCGCGAACGAATCGGTCCCGAGACAGGCGCAGGGAGGGAAGGAAATGGAAGACCTGGGAGAAGCGGTGCCGGGCCGCGCCGCGACGGCACGCGGATGGTCGTCCCCTGCCCCGCCAGTGCGCAGGCGATCGTGAGACAAAACGAAACGGGTCGGACTTTGTCTGAAGACGTCGGCCGCCGTCGAGACAAACGTACTGCGTGCCGGCTGATCAAAAACAACGGGCACGGCAGGCCGTGCCCCTACTGGAACCGCAACGGCGCTTGGCTGAAGGCGACGCTAGGCGTCTGGCTTCCGGGCCGAGTCGTCGGCGCCTTCATTCTCGGATGCCCGGGCGGCGGCCTCCAGTCGTGCGGCTTCCCTGCGATACTCTTTGCGGCCCTGCCAGATGACCCAGGCGGCGATGGCAAACGATGCAACGGCCATCAGTTTGTTCCACTGCGGATCGGGGCCGTCGGGTTTGGGGAACCAGCCGTCCATGACGCACCACGCCCCGTAGGCCATGATAGCCACGGCGATGCCGCCCCAGAAGATCACTGTCATAACCGGTTTGGACCGCCCCTTAGCCATCTGCCGTCTCCCAATCGCTCTCGGTGTCTAATGATTTCCGTGTTCGTCTTCCAGTCCGCCGCTGTCGACGACCTCCAGCAGGCCTTCGCGGCTGGCGATCGTCAGCACGCGGCGGCGCGTGTCGATCAGCCCCATCTCGCGGAAGCGCTTCAGCATCCGCGTCACGGTCTCGCGCGAGGTGCCCAGCCGCCGGCCGATCTCCTGGTGACTGTAACGGTGACGGATGACCAGCCGCCCGTCGATCCAGGTGCCCTCGCGGTCGGCCAGCAACACCAGGAGCCTAGCCAGCCGCATGCTCACCGACTCGAAGCTGACCTCCTGGATCTGGTTCGACAGGTCCATGATCGTGCCGGCCATGGTCTGCATCAACTGAAAGCACATCCGCGGGTTGTCGAGCAACGTGCGGATGAAGTCGTCCTTCGAGAGCGTCAACACGACGCCCGAGGTCGTGGCCTCGACCGTGGCGTTGGAGCGCCGGCCGGTGATGATCTCGGCCAGGCCGAAGTGCTGGTGCGGCCGGATTTCGGCGACGGCCTTCTCGCGGCCCTCGGTGCTGACCTTGATGACGTTGCACCGCCCTTCAAGCACGATGATGAACTTGTCGCAGGGCTGGCCCTCGCGATAGAGGACGTCGCCCTTGTCGACTTCGAGGCGGTTCAGCAGTCCCGACAGCAGACGCAGGTAGCGCGCGCTGAGCGACCGGAAAATGGGGATCTGCCGGATTCCTTCAACATGGCTTAATGGTTTCAGGCTCTTCATACCTCGTTCGTACCAAAACGGCGTACCTGTCACAGTGACGGCGGTCACCACCATCATGATAACGGCTGCAAGGTGCCAGACAAGGTCGTTTAGAGAATATCGGCCGCTACGACTGGCCGAAACAGCTATTATGCCGTACAATGCCCACGGATGTGCGCAGTAGAAAGGACCTCCCTCGTGGTGATGCCGTGCCTCAGCTACGACGAGTCGCGCCGGCAAATGGCCGCCGAAACCAGCGCCTTCATCGCCTGGGGACTGGCCCATCCGGACCAGGTCCGCTGGATTCCCAAGCGGCCGATCGAGACGGGCAACTTCTCCAGGCAGGCCACCTTCGTCTTCTGGATGCCCGTGCTGGGCCTGTCGATGCAGCGGCCGCTGACCTGGCTGCGACGGGTCCTCGGCCGCTGAGTGTCGCGGCAATACCGCCCTGCCCTCCTGACGACAATCTGAAGTCAACCGCCCATGTTGTTCCGATCGGCACGCGCCAGAAGCACCGCGCGGCTGAACCTGATCCGCGGCCGGGCGACGACTTCAAGACCTATCCCCTCCGCTGTCCGCACCGTGGCCTCGAACGCCGACCGCCGCACGTGAAAGATCGGCTCGACCAGCAGAAGGGCGCCTTGCGGCTTGAGGCACTCGGCGATCTGCCGCAACGTGGCTTCGGCGTCCGGCGTCTCGTGAACCATGTAGAAGGCCAGAGCGAAATCGACCGGCTCGCGAACGCCGATGTCGTTGCGCTGGCAAAGAACCGTCCGGATCCGTTCGTCCACGTGCAACCGGGCGGCGCGGAGACGAACTATGTCGAGGCTCCGCTGCTGGAGGTCCACGCCGATGACCGTCCCGCCCGGCCCGACCATGGCGGCCATAGGCAGGCTAAAGTAGCCCGGCCCGCAGCCGACGTCCAGAACCGTTGCTCCCGGCGCGATGTGCGGACCGACGATGGGCTCGGGCCGCTGAATCAGCCATCGCAGGCCTGAGTTGAACAGCGACATGAGCCACCAGGGGGCAACGAAGGGCATAGGCGTCCTCGCACCTCATCGAACGGATGAATCATTGCGACCGGTTGACGAGGACGGTGCCTCTTCGGTATCGGCGTCGGCCTCGCTCGCCGGGACCGCGGGACGGCTCTCCGCAGCCGGAGCGGCCTTGCCTGCCGCCGTCAGGGCGACAATGCACCGGCCGTAGAACTTCTCCGCATCGGTCAGGCCGGCGTCGCGGCAGAAGTCCCGAAGCCCCTCGTACCGTTTCACCGGATCGGTCCTGGTGGCCCAGCAGGCCTTGGCCATGCACTCGGGACAGAGCCACAGCGGCCGGCGGTCGGCCTCCTCGCGATGGTTGCTGCCGCACATGCAGCACTCGTAGGCCGTGCAGTGCCGCATCGAGAACATGTGCCCCGTTTCGTGGACGGCCGTCTTGATCGTCCGCAGCAGGCACAGCCGCCGCTCGTCGGGCCCGGCGTCCAGCGACCCGTTGCGATAGATCGACCACACGCCGACCCGCTGCTTCAGCGACGCCTGGCCGAAGACGAAGTTCCACCCCTCGCCCGGCCACAGGTCGCTTGTGGTGAAGGCGATGTATGCGGCCGCATCGTCCGGCAGCCGCGGCTTCAGCACGTCGTCGAGCACATACGTGGTCAGCACCTGCTCCATGCCCCACTGCGGGTGCTTGCGCCGGGCCTTGGCCGGAATGATCGAGAGCGGCAACCCCTCGCGCGTCGTCACCTTCAGACCGTAGTACCGTCCCATGAAGTCGGCCGTCTGGCGGACGATCTCGCGTTGGGCGGGCGTGAAGTTGCCAAGCGGCTGAATGTAGATCACGCTGCGTTTGCCCTGCGGCACCGCCGGATCGCACTTCAGGTACTGGTCGAACGTCTGGCCGGGCTCGTCGAAGCGATCGAGCCACTCGCCGGGTTGCGGCTTGCCGAGTTTGGTGTGCAGCGGCCGCAGAACCTCGATGGCCGTCTTCAGGTCGGCGACGCGTTTGGTTTCCGCGGCTGCTTTTGCGGAGTCGTCGGACTTGGCGGCGGTCCCGGCCTCGCCGGCCCACGCGACGTAGGTTGCCGCAATGGCCGCAGGCACCATCAGACAGCCGACGAGAATCAATGTGCCGTAGCGTCGCGCCATAGTCCGACCCCTCCGCTGGCAATCTCGAAGCGGCGGCGTCACTGCCGAGCCGACTTCGCACATCTGCCTGGTACTTACTATACGCGGCGTCGGGCCGGGTGTTGAGCGATTTCCGGACGTGGTCACCGTCGCGGGCTTTCACTGCGGCGCCGTCGATGCTACCATGGACGGCGGATCGTGCGACAGTCCGTCGAGCCAATGAAAGCCGCCAGCTTCGCTTGGGTATGTGGAGCCGTTTCGCATGCTTCTGCAAGCAGAAGCACCCAAGTGCGATGGGCAACGGACTGTCCGAGGCGTGAACGTATCGCAAGGAGACTGGCCATGGCTGAGACACTGACCGTGGGGTTGATCGGCCTGGGTCGCATGGGGCTGGGCATCGCCGAACGCCTGGTTCGCGGAGGGCACGGCGTGGTCGCCTTCGACCTGAACGCCGAGTCCCGCAGTGCGGCCGCAAAGCTGGGGGCCCGAACGGTCGCGCGTGCCGCCGATTTGCCGGCGTCGTTGCCCGAACCGCGAATCGTCTGGCTGATGATTCCCGCGGGGCCGGCGGTCGACAAGGTGCTGTTCGACGGCCCGGACGCCCTGGCCGCCACGCTGGCCGCCGGCGACATCGTGATTGACGGCGGCAACTCGAACCACAACGACAGCCGCCAACGAGCCGAACGGATGGCCGGGGCCAACCTGACGTACCTGGATTGCGGCACAAGTGGGGGCGTCGAGGGCGCAAGCATCGGCTACTGCCTGATGGTCGGCGGTCCGGTCGAGGCCTACCGCCGCGTCGAGCCGGCCCTGCGGTCCATCGCCGCGCCGGACGGTTATGCCCACGTCGGCCCGTCGGGTGCGGGGCATTTCGTGAAGATGATTCACAACGCGATCGAGTACGGCCTGCTCCAGGTCATCGGCGAGGGCTTCTCGCTGCTGGCGGAGTCGCCGTACGACGTGGACCTGGCTCAGGCGGCCGACCTGTGGACGCACGGCAGCGTGATCCGCTCGTGGCTGATGGAACTGGCGCGGACGGCCCTGACTCGGCCGGACCACTTCGAGCGAATTGCCCCGAAGGCGGGCGGCGGCTCGACCGGCACGTGGGCGGTCGAGGAGGCGTCGCGACTGGGCGTCGACGTGCCGGCCATCGCCCTGTCGCTGACCCAGCGCACGGGCACACCGGCCAACGAGTTTGCCGCCCGGATGGTGGCCGCCCTGCGGTACGAGTTCGGGCGACACGCATTCGAGACCACCGAGTAAGTTGTTGTGGAGACCAATGGATGAGCCGCTACATCGACGTGAGTATGCCGATCGCCAACGGGATGCTGGTCTGGCCGACCGATCCGGGGGTTGAGGTGCGCGTCTTCAAGTCGCCGAGCAAGGGCGACCGCTCGACCGTGTCGGAAATCACCATGGGCACGCACACGGGCACGCACATCGACGCCCCCAAGCATTTCCTGCCCGAGGCCGAGGGCGTCCAGGCCCTGGACCTCGACGCCTTGATCGGCCGCTGCACGGTGCTGGACGTTCGCGGCGTGGGCAACGTGGAGCCCGAGCATCTGAAGCCGGCCCTGGACGCCGGCGCCGAGCGAATCCTGCTTCGCACCGGCACGATTGAGAAGCAACTGGCCACGGGATTCTCGAAAGACTACCCGGGCATCACGGCCGCAGGGGCCAAGGCGCTGGCCGATGCGGGAGTGCGGCTGGTGGGCATCGACACGATGAGCGTCGAGGTCTATCATGCTCCCGGCGCGCCGACGCACACCACGTTGTTGGAGGCGCGAATCGTCGTCATCGAGAATCTGCTGCTGGCCGACGTGCCAGCCGGGGACTACGACCTGATCGCCCTGCCCCTGCTGATCGCCGACGCCGACGGCGCCCCGGCCCGGGTGCTGCTACGGCGCCTGGCCGACTGACGGCGGATGGCCTGTCGCGGCCTCGCGGCGGCACGCCTTGCACGTCGGCATGACGCCGCTCTGCTCGTGCCCGCAGGCCAGACAGGCGGGGGCTGCGGCTCGGTCCCTGAACAGCTTGTAGCGCTCGCCGCAGACCTCGCACCGCGCCGCGATCATCCACCGCACCTGCCCACATTGCCCGCAACGACCGCGCTGCAACCAGTGCGCTGAAGTGATGTTCCCGACGACGGCGCCGTAGAGCCACCAGACGATGGCGGCCGAGGTGCATGGCACGTACCACACGGTCAGCAGGACGGCGGGCCAATCGGTGGTCGCGTAGAGAAGCAGCGCCGCGACCAGGGGCAGGCCGCAGTAGAGGTGCGTCCATGAGGCCCAGGTCTGCCGCTGCCAGAGGCCCCAGGCGGCCAGCATCAGGCAGAGCCCCAGGCAGGCGGTCCAGAGCAGGAAGGCAACAAAGATCGGAACGGCGGGACTGATCGGACTGACGAACCCGTCCTCGCTGTACCAGACCAGCAAGAACAGCGATATGGCGAAACTGGCGCCGCCGACGAACAGGTTGACGGCAACAACGGGCATGAGCCAGAGGTTGCGGCGGGACCAGAAGTGCGTGCGGCGAAAGTGAATGGCGAGTCGTCCGCTGCGACGGATCAAGCGAATGACGTCAATGAGAAGGATTGCGGCAAGGGTCCCCAGGCCGAGCCACATGCCCTTTCGCACGACGATGGCGCCGGGTTCGTAGTCGACAAGGATGGCGAACAGAGCCGCCATCGTGAACAACAGGACCGCGCTGATGCGCAGCAGGTCGAAAGCCGTCACGGCCAGCAGGTGCCGCCGTCGCGAACCGAGCAGCACCGCGATCACCAGGATGACAAAGCCCACCAGAAACGGCCCCAACGACCAAGCGTCCTCGCAGACCTCGTCCACCGCTCGCACGTCACGAGGCGGATCGATTGAAGTGTTGCAGCCTCGCACATGCGTGAACCAGACCAGCGTCAGGACGATCAGGAACTTGATGATCAGGCCGCCGCTGACGAGGCGTTGCCAGAGCGGGCGGCCGTCGGCCAGGGGCTCGCCGGTCGAGCCGCCGGCGACGGGCGAAGACGTATCGTCAGGCTGAGGCATGATCGGCGGTCTCCCGTGGCGCGGCAGGCGGCGGGTCCCGCGGAGGCTTCAAGGTCACCAGTGCCACTCCGGCAATGATACCCGCGGCGCAGAGACACTTCCAGAGCGAGAGCGGTTCCCTGAGGTCGCCGGGTAGCCAGAGGGCCGAGACCATGGCCGCCGGAACGAGCAGGTAGGCGAACACGGCCGCGCGGCTGGCTTCGATGATGCGGAGCCCCGCGTTATAGAGAATGTAGCAGAGCAGCCCCGCGCCGAAGGCCAGGTACAGGACAACGATCCAGTGCGTGGGCGACAGTTCGGCCAGGATGCTCCAGCGGACGCCGAGGCCCCATGGCCGCAGGGCTTCGGCCAGCGGCAGCAGCATGACCAGCCCCAGGGCGTTGCCGACCACGGAGACGTCGGTCGGTGACCAGCGGACGAGCAGCCGCTTGGCGATGAGCATGTAGAGGGTCCAGTCGAGGGCCGTTAGGAAGAGGAGCATTACGGCCAGGGGGATGTTGTCGCCCTGGAAGTCGGCCCCCGCCTCGAGCAGCGAGTAGGCCACGGCGGCGCCGAGGGCCACAATCACGCCCAGGCCCTTGGCGAAGGTGAGCTTTTCGCGGAGCACGAGCACGCCTCCGGCAAAGGCAACCAGCGGGGTCATCTGGTGAAGCACGGCGTTCATCGACGCCGAGGCGTAAACCTGGGCGGTGTTGGCCGTGAGGTAGTAGCCGATGACGCCGAACAGCCCCAGGCCGCACAGGGCGAGGATGTCGCGCCGCAGTTGTCGCCGCCGGCGCCAGAGAATGGCGATGGCCCAGGCGAGCATCACCGGGGCAACGACGGCGAATCGCAGCACCGTCAGGCTGAGGCCGGGCCAGGGCTCGCCGGCCATGGCCGTGTCGCGCAGCAACAGCCGGTTGAGGCTGAACGTCAGGCCCCAGCCGACCATGGCCAGGACGAGCGCCGTCACGCCGAAGGCTCTGCGGCGAGCGGAAGACGCCATGAAGGCCCCTCAAGAAAGGTGATTTGTGCATCAAACAACGGGGCGATCCGACTTGACCGGCCCCGGCAGATTCGGATAATACGCCGCAATCGTGATCGACGCAAGGCGGCGGTCGGTCTGGGGCCAACTTCTTCTTCAGGAGGTGTGCACGGTGAGTCGCAAGACGATCTCGCTCAACGGAACCTGGGACGTTATCTTCGACGATAACGAGAAACTCAAGGCCGACTGTTTCAAGACGCAGCGCAAGACCCACGCGGTCGAAGTGCCGGGCGTCTGGGAACAGGCGCGGCCGTTCTACGACGGGCAGGGATTCTATCGCCGCAAGTTCACGCTGCCGGCGAACCTCGAAGGCAAGTTGCTGCACCTGAAGTTCGGCGCGGTCAACTACTTCGCCGAGGTGTTCCTCAACGGCAAGAAGCTCGGCCAGCACGAGGGCGGCTACACGCCGTTCGTCTTCGACATCACCAAGACGGCCAAGCTCGGCGGCGACAACGAGCTGGTGGTCCGCGTGATCGATCCGCCGCGCAAGCGCAAGATCGAGAGCTTCCGCAGCGGCGCGCCGCTCAGCCAGTC
>JAFGPY010000296.1 GCA_016935955.1 Planctomycetota bacterium | reverse complement strand
TACTTCGGCAATGCCGACCTGATCCGCGAGTTCTGCGCCAAGCTCGGGCCGCACATCCGGTCGTGCCACGCCAAGGACATTCTGCTGCAACCCAACCTGACCACGCACCTCGACGAGGCGCGGCCGGGCCTGGGCGGATTGGACTATCGGGTCTTCCTGAAAGAAGTGTCGAAGCTGGATGCGGACACGACGGTATGCCTGGAGCATCTGCCCAGGATGGAAGACTACGATCTGGCCGCGGCCCACGTTCGCGCGGTGGCCGACGAACTGGGCCTCGGCACGATCTGACGGTTACCCGCCTGCCTTAACCGATTTCTTCGACCGCGTCTCCTGAAGCTCGATCTTCGCCTCGCGCCGCTCGAGAATGCTCAGCGACAATTCGATGGACTCGGCGGCCTCGCCAGGGCTCATCGTGCCGAGGGTAACCATGTCCTGCGGCCGAATGGTGTTCCACACGAAATTCAGGGCTTGGAACGGCGGGATGCGACCGGCGGCCATCGGCTTGATCGTCATCACGGGCTTGGCCGCGGCGTGGATGACGCGGGCCGTCCAGTCCACCTCGACCTGCATCAGGAACCCCTGGGCGTTGTAGATCGAGATGTAGGTCTCGACGTCGAGCTTCGATTCGTCGGCATAGACGATCGTCTCAGGCATGTGCGTACTCAGGCCCGGGATCATTCCCCGCTCGCGAACCATACGGCAAAGGGGGGCCATGTGCCGCACCTGCCGCAGGCAGCGGTCAACCATCGCGTCGGTGGTCGCCTGGTGCGGCAGGATGAACTTGGCGCCGTAGGCCGCGTGGTCGTCGAGCACCTTGGCGACCTCGCCCAGGTCGAAGCCCTCGGTGGCCATCTTCGCCGTGGCCGGGATCAGCGGTGTGCTGACTTTGATGGCCCCCACGCCGGTGCGGTCCTCGGCGTCCTTGATGGCGTCGCGCGTCAGCGGGGTGTTGAGCTGCCCCATGATCGTGTCGACGCCGGCCCGGAAGAAGACCTCCAGGACGTCGGCAATCTTCTTGCGATCGGACAGGTGCTCTTTGATGTAGTTGTCCTTGGCCTTGGACGTGTGGCTCCAGCCCAGCAGCCAGTTGGTGCCGATGATCATCCGCGACACCGACAGACCGCCTACCGTCGTTCTGGGGAAACCGCTGCCCATCGTTACTGTTCCTCTCTTGACAGACCTATTGTTATGCCTCGTGCGAGTGCCCAACCGAGGGCCGTCCTGGTGGAAACCATGGGGAACCAGCGCTGAGGCATTATACCGTCGCTCCGCCCCCGGACAAGGCCCCAAACCGCCGGTTCGCTCTGCACCCGACCGCCGCCCTTGACTTCGGTGGCTCGTGCCGTTATACTGTCTTGTCTATGGGCAGTTCACTGCACACTTTCGGCTCCGTGTACAAGCCTCTTTTCGTGCGGCTGGTCCGCGCCCTGCGGGCCGTGCACTGGGTAGTCCCCCCCGCCCCGCGGCAGCGCTAACCGCCGCAACCGTTCGTCGTGGCCGATGGCCGCACCCGAAGCGTTCCCGAAACCACCCGATCCCTGTAGATCATGAGGGCCTTATGACCCGAGAGAGTATCCGTAACGTCGCGATCATCGCTCACGTGGACCACGGCAAGACAACGCTGGTCGACCAGTTGCTGCGTCAGAGCGGCCAGTTTCGCCAGGGCGAACTCCATGGCGACTGCATCCTCGACAGCAACCCGCTGGAACGCGAGCGCGGCATCACCATTCTGTCGAAGAACTGCGCTATCGGCTACACGGACCGCGGCGGCGATCATTATCACATCAACATCGTCGACACGCCGGGCCACGCCGACTTCAGCGGCGAGGTGGAACGCGTGCTGAAGATGGCCGACGGCGTGCTGCTGGTGGTGGACGCCTTTGAAGGCGTCATGCCGCAGACGCGGTACGTGCTGAGCAAGGCCCTGGAGGCCAAGCTGCGGCCGGTGGTGGTCATCAACAAGATGGACCGCCCGAACACCCGCCCGCACGAGGTCCACGAGGAGGTCTTCGATCTGCTGGTCGACCTGGGGGCTGACGAGCACGCCCTGGATTTCCCGACGGTCTATGCCTCCGGCCGCGAAGGTTGGGCGACAAGCGACGCCGACAACCTGCCGGAGGCCGGTCAGGGCGACATTCACGCCCTGTTCGACGCCATCATCCGCTACGTGCCGGTGCCGTCGCTTGATGGCACCGCGCCGCTGCAGGCCCTGATCACGACGCTCGACTACAACGACTACGTGGGCCGCATCGGCGTGGGCCGCGTCTTCGCCGGCACGCTGCGGACCGCCACCACGATCGCGGTCATTGACCGGCACGGCAACCAGACGATGCAGCGGATCGGGCAGTTGTTCCGCTTCGAAGGCCTTGGCCGCAAGGAAGTCGACCACGTGGACGTCGGCGACCTGTGCGCGGTGGTGGGCCTGAAGCAGGTGGACATCGGCGACACGCTGGCCGATCCGGAGAACCCGGTGGCCCTGCCGACGCTGCCGATCGACGAGCCGACATTGCACATGACGTTCCGCATCAACGACGGGCCGTTCGGCGGTCGTGACGGACTCTGTGCAACCAACCGCCAGCTTCGCGAGCGGCTGGACCGTGAGCTTCAGTCGAACGTCGCCCTGCGCGTCGAGGATCGCGGCGACGAGTTCGTCGTCTCCGGCCGCGGGCTGCTACACCTGGGCATTCTGCTGGAGAACATGCGGCGCGAGGGCTACGAGTTGACCGTCGGCAAGCCGCAGGTCATCTACCATTACGAGAAGGGGCACCGGCTCGAACCGATCGAGTTGCTGGTGCTGGACGTGCCGAGCGAGTACGTCGGCCCGGTCATGCAGTTGCTGGGCGACCGCCGCGCGGAGATGGTCCGCATGGAAACTCGCGGCAAGCAGACGCACCTGAACTTCACGATACCGGCCCGCGGCCTGATCGGATTGCGCAACCGCATGCTGACCGCCACACAGGGCGAAGCCGTCATGCACCACCGCTTCCAGAGCTACGAGCCGTACCGCGGCGAGATTCCGCACCGCACCAACGGCGCCATGGTCGCGACCGACACCGGGCAGGTGACGGCCTATGCGGCCGACCAGTTGGGCGACCGAGGCGTGCTGTTCGTCGTGCCGGGCGACCAGGTCTACGAAGGCCAGGTCGTGGGCGAACACTGCAAGGACGATGACATCGGCGTCAACGTGGTCCGCCAGAAGAAGCTGACGAACATGCGGGCCGCGAGCAAGGACACCACGGTGGTCCTGAAGGCGTCGCGACAGATGTCGCTCGAAGTGGCCCTCGAATACATCGAGGACGACGAACTGGTGGAACTGACGCCGAAGTCGATTCGCCTCCGCAAACGCTACCTGCGCGAGATAGACCGCCGCAAACTCAGCCGCAAGGCCGCGGCCAAGGTCTGAGCGGTATCAGACAAGTGCTCTTCCGTTGGGTGTCATGGCTGCTCCGCAGCCATGCGTGAGGTGGGAGCCGTGCGGCATGCCTGCCCCTCGACAGTGCTCGGGCTCTGCGACGGGAGCAGGCATGGCACCCACCACAACGAACACCCCAAGGGATTCATGTAATACCGCTCCGCTCGCGGAACCCGACCCGTGTGTCACGGCTGCGCGACCGCGAGCCGAATCAGGGCTGGAACAGATCGCTGCTGGAGAAGACCGGGTCGCACGTCAGATTGACGCCGAGCCTCCTGAGCCCGGCCTCGTCGCCAGGCCGCGGGATGTGCGTCAGGTGGACCTCGCACCCCTGCAGTTCCGTCAGCCGCTCGACGGCCGCCTGGGCCGTCGGATTGGTCGCGGCGCTGATGCTCAGGGCGATTAAGGTCTCTTCCAGGTCCAGACTCACCGTCCTGGCCTTGAAGACGTTGGTCTTCAGGCTGCTGATCGACTCGATGATCGTCGGCGAGAGCAGATGGATCGAATCGGGAATGCCGGCCAGATGCTTGACGGCGTTGAGCACCAGGCTCGACGCGGCGTGCATCAAGGCGGAGTTCTTGCCCTGGATGATGGTGCCGTCGGCCAGTTCGATGGCCGCCCCGACGAAGATGCCCTTGTTGCCTTTGCCGGCTTGCCGCCCCTCGTCGCCGGCCTGCCTCGCGGGAGCCACGACGGTGCGGCTCCCCTCCTCGACGGCAAGCTCCTCCATCAGCAATTCGGCCCGTTCGACGGCGGACTTCTCGACCAGCCCCATCGCATTCTCGCAGGCGTACCGGAAATGCCGCCGGATGACTTCCTGCTGCGCAGCCGCTCGCACCGCCTCGTCGTCGACAACGGCAAACCCGGCACGGTTCACGCCCATGTCGGTCGGCGACTGGTACAGATCGTTGCCGCCCATGATGCGCGTCAGGATGCGTTTGACGACGGGAAAGACCTCGACGTCGCGGTTGTAGTTGACGGCCACTTCGCCCGTGGCTTCCAGGTGGAACGGATCAATCAGGTTGAAATCGCCCAGGTCGGCGGTCGCCGCCTCGTAGGCGACGTTCACCGGATGCTTCAGCGGCATGCTCCAGATCGGAAACGTCTCGAACTTCGCGTATCCCGACTGCCCGCCGCGGCGATGATCGTGGTAGACCTGCGACAGGCACGTGGCCAGTTTGCCGCTGCCCGGTCCCGGCCCGGTCACCACCACCAACGGCTGCGCGGTCTCGATGTACTCGTTGGCCCCGTAGCCCTCGTCGCTGACGATGGCGTCCACGTCGGTCGGATACCCCTTGGTGGCCCGATGCGTGTAGACACGAATGCCGCGGTTCTGGAGTTTGGCCTTGAACATCCTGGCCGCAGGCTGCTCGTCGAACCGCGTGATGACCACCGCGCGGATCGACAAGTCCCAGTCGCGCAGGTCGTCGATCAGCTTCAGGGCGTCGGCATCGTAGGTGATGCCGAAATCGGCCCGCAGCTTCTTCCGCTCGATGTCGCCGGCGTAGATGCAGACAATGATGTCGGCCCGGCCCTTGAGCTGCTGCAGCAGCCGCATCTTTACGTTGGGATCGTACCCCGGCAGGACTCGGGCGGCGTGGTAATCGAACATCAGCTTGCCACCGAACTCCAGGTAGAGCTTGTCGTCGAACCGCTCTACTCGTTTCAGAATCTCCGCTGTCTGTTCGCGCAGATACTTCTCGTTGTCGAAGCCACACGCCTTGCTCATTATTTGTGTTCCCGGGCAGAACAGTCGGCCCTCGCGGCCGACCCGCGGCCAGTATAGCGACCCGGGAAGCGATGTAAAGGTCGGTTTCTCTCATTGACGTTCCGCAAACTTGGACTATAATGCCGCCCAAGCTGGCGGAGAGCGTCCCGCAATCACGGGGCCGCCGAAGGGGCAAGTCCGGAGACGGACGAAACTCTCAGGCAACAAGGACGCCGGCGGGCAACCTCTGGAGAGTCGCGAGACACCGACGGGGCAAGGCCGCAAGGCCAATCTCTCAGGTACCCGGACAGAGGTGACACAACTGAGTGTTCGGGACGTACACGGCTCAGGGGAGGTTGCCCTTTCCACCAGGTTTGCACTTAGGGCTTGGCGCTTCGCGCGCCGCCTCCCCTCCGTTTCTTTCTCCCGAGACGTCATGAATTGCGGCCCCGGCGCCCGTCCGCATTGGTCGGCGGCACGGCGCGGGCCCTATGCCGCCGTACGGACGGCCCCATCGGAAGGACCGGATGATGGAAAACCTGTTACGGACGCCGCTACATCAGCGGCACGTAAGTCTGGGAGCGCGGATGGTGGACTTCGGCGGGTGGGAGATGCCCGTGCAGTACGCCCCGGGCATCATCGGCGAGCACCTGGCCACGCGCAAGCACTGCGGCTTGTTCGACGTGTCGCACATGGGACGGTTCACGTTCCGCGGCACGCAGTCGCAGGCCTATCTGCAGCACGTACTGACCAGCAACGTCGCCGCACTGGACGTCGGCCAGGCCCAGTACACGATGATTCCCAATGCCGCGGGCGGGGCCATCGACGACGCCTATCTCTACCGTTTTGTTGAAGACGAGTACCTGCTGGTCGTCAATGCCTCAAACCGCGAGAAGGATTGGACTCACCTGCACGCGGCCCTGTCGGGCTTCCAGCATGTCCAGATGACCGATCGCACGGACCATGTGGCGATGATTTCGTTGCAGGGGCCGCAATCCAGGAGCATGCTCGCGTCGTTGCTGGTGTCGGGTCGCCTTCCGGAGCCGCAACGCAACGCCCTGAGCGTCGCAACCGTCAACAGCAGCCGCGTGATGATCGGTCGCACGGGCTACACGGGCGAGCCCCTGGGTTTCGAGTTGTTCGTTGCGAGCGAGGAGTCTGTGCAACTCTGGGATGCCTTGGTTGATCGCGGCGCGCAGCCCGTGGGCCTGGGAGCCCGGGACACGTTGCGGCTGGAGGCGGGGATGCCGCTGTACGGCCACGAGTTGGGCCTCGATCCCGACGGCCGCGAGATTCCGATCTTCGCCTGCCCTCTGGCCCGTTACGCGGTGAGCTTCTCGCCGTTGAAGGGCGACTACATCGGCCGCGCGGCCCTGCGCGAGCAGTTCGAGGCCTACGGACGAATCGTCCGAGGGGATTTCGACAACACGGCGGCCCTGCCCCGGCTGATCCAGTGCGTGGCGGTCGAGGGCCGCGCGGTGGCCCGGGCCGGAGCGAAGGTCCTGTCGCCCGACGCGAGCCGGCACGTCGGCTATATCACGAGCGGCACGGCCGTACCGCACTGGCAAATCGACGGGCAAGGCCTGACGAGCCATCCGGCCGACGAGCACCAGTTGCGGTCGATCTGCCTGGCGTACCTGGACAACCACGTGACGACCGGCGACACGGTGCTGATCGAGATACGCGGCAAGCAGGCCCGGGGGCAGACGGTGCCCTACCACCTGCGGTCGGAGGCGCCGCCCTACGCCCGGGCGATTCTGGAAACCGCGACCGAAACCACGTCGCCGCGACAGGCAAGCGCCGACACGCGGCGCAAGGTTCACGATCTGCTCGACAGCGCCGCCGCCAACACGCGATGGCGGCAAAGCGAATGCATCAACCTGATTCCGTCGGAGATGACCCAGTCGCCGATGGTGCGTCTGCTGTCGGTGATGGATCCGGCGTTTCGCTACGCCGAGCACAAGACCGTCAAGGCCTTCAACGAGGCGGAGGTCTTCTACTACCAGGGCACGGACTTCATCGGGGAGATCGAACGGCTGCTGGAGGTCGAACTGTGCCGTTACCTCGGCGCGAGCGAGGCCGAGACGCGGTGCATCAGCGGCCAGATGGCTAACGCGACGGTCTTCGGAGCCCTGGTGGATTTCGTGAACCGTGCGGACCGCAAGAGCGAGCCGCGGCGGCTGCGAAAGGTGATGAACAACGACATCATCAAGGGCGGACACCTGAGCAGCCAGCCGATGGGCGCCCTGAAAGACTACGTGGCCCACGACCCTCTCACGGAGAAAGCGGCCGTGGTCAACTTCCCCGTACAGGCGGACAATCCGTACCGCATCGACGTGGCGGCCGCCGCCGAACTGATCGAGCGGCACCGGCCGGAACTGATCGTCCTGGGCAAGAGCCTCGTGCTGCACCCGGAACCGGTATGCGAGATTCGCGAGGTGGTCGACCGCCTGGGCCTGGATTGCACCGTGATGTACGACATGGCTCACGTGCTTGGACTTGTGGGGCCGCACTTCCAGCAGCCGTTCACCGAGGGGGCCGACCTGGTGACCGGATCAACGCACAAGACGTTCTTCGGAACGCAGCGCGGCGTGATCGCCGGCAACTACAGCCGGACCGAACCCGATTACGTTCTGTGGGAGACGATCCGGCGCCGGGCGTTCCCCGGTGCGGTGAGCAACCACCATCTCGGCACGATGCTCGGCCTGCTGATGGCCGCCTACGAGATGAACCATTTCCGCGACGAGTACCAGCCGGCCGTGCTGGCCAACGCCAAAGCCCTAGCCCAGTCGCTGAAGGATTGCGGCCTCGCGGTGGCCGGCGACCCGACCGTCTCGTACACCGAGACCCACCAGGTGGTGGTCGAGGTCGGCTACGCGAAGGGCCCGGAGATCGCGCGGCGGCTGGAGGCAAGCAACCTGATCGTCAACTACCAGGCCGGCCCGAGCGAGGAAGGGTTCTCGGCCTCGGGATGCCTGCGGATGGGCGTCTCGGAGATGACGCGGTTCGGCATGACGGCAGCCGACTTCGAGCAGCTGGCTCACCTGATCGCCGACGTCGTGCTCCGCGGGCGCTGCGTCGCCAAAGAAGTAAAACGCTTCAGGCAGCAGTTCCTCGACCTCCGCTACTGCTTCAGCGAGAGCGAGTTCGACGAAGCCATCCAGCGACTTCATGCCCTGATCTGAGCACGCCGCGCGCCCAATCGACACAACTTGCCCTGTCCCCTCAGTGGTCGCAGACGTTACCGCCGGTCTGCAGCGAGCCAGCCAGGTACTGCTCGACGATCTTGTCGGGCTCCAGGGTCGGCGCGCCGACGATCACCTCGATGCCCGCTTGGCTGAACAGGGCCATGGCCCGTTGTCCCATGCCGCCGGCGATGATGACGTCGGCCCCCTGTTCGTGGAGCCACTTCGGCAGCACGCCGGGCTCGTGCGGCGGCGGCGTCTCGTAGGTCACGCCGGTAATCTTGTTGTCAACAATCGTCACTAAGGCGAATTGCTGGCAGTGTCCGAAGTGCATGCAGAGTCGGCCTTCGGCGCACGGAATCGCTACACACTGTTTGCTGGCCACGGTTGTGGTCTCCTTCAAGAATCCTGTGACTGTTGACGCAGCCAGGGCTACATCCAGTGCCCTTCCACGTTCGATGCATCCATCGCCTTCAGTAGCACGCCCGCCCTCGGGCGTGACGCAATGCTGAAGACGATCATTGGGGCTGTGTCCCCGGCCGAAGGCGGCCGGGCTACATCTCCTCAACGAGCGGCTAAGCCCAGTGCCCTTCCACGTTCGATGCGCCCATCGCCTTCAGCGATCCCAACTTCAACTGCTCCACCAGTTGCCCGACCGTGCCGCTGTCGGCCTGGTAAACCTTCACACAGGCGGCCGACAACAAGGCGTAGGCCTTCGGCCCGACGTTCCGGGCAACCACGGCCTCGGCTCCGCCGTCGATGATTTGCTGGCCGGTCTGGATGCCGGCGCCCTGTGCGGCATTGAGGTTCTGTGTATTGTCAACCGATTCGACCTCGCCGCTGTCGGTATCGACGAACACCAGCTTCGCCGCGCGGCCGAGCCGCACGTCCATCACAGCATCGAGCCCCTCACCACTTGCCGGAATGCAGACTTTCATCGCGTCCGTCCTTTCGTTATATCGCCGGCCCTCACCCCAGTCGATCCTATTCCTCGGTTTCGGCCTTCTCCAGTTCGGCGATGCGCCGCCCGATCTCTTCGAGCCCCTGACGCATGCCCTCGGCCTGATCGCGCAGCCACTGCAGTTCCGTCTCGGCCGGCACTCCGGCAGCCACCGGCGGCGCAGCGTACGGCGCCGCGGCATAGCCGAAACTACGGCCCCACCAGCCACGGCCCATGCCGCGTCCCATCCCGCGACCCCAGCCGCGACCGCCACCGAAACCACGGCCGCCGCCCCAAGGCAGTCCGCCGCGACCCAGGCCTCGCACGTACCCCGCGGCCGGAGCGACTCCGACGCCAGGCGGGCAGAATCCGAAACCGCCGCCCGTTCTCGGTCCCATTCCCATCGGTCCTGTTCCATCGTATCCAGGCATCACATGCCTCCTTTCAAGAGATTACCCTTGTCCACCAGTTGGCTCATTGATCGCCGCCGCCTTCTCACCGACGCGTTTTCCGACATCGGCGATAATCCGCGAGGCGACGGTTCGTAGCGCTTCGGCTGCATCGCAACCGTCCAGGTCCACGGCGGCACGCCCGTCGCTGAGGGCGTCGCTGATGGCCCGATCGAACGGTATGTGGCCGAGGACTTCGACTCCACGCTCCGAACACTCGGCCTCGATCTCGCCGACCACGGCCGCGTTCAGGTCCGACTTGTTGATGACCACGACCGCAGGAACCTTGAAGAATTTCAGCAGGTCCAGGGCCCTGGCCATGTCGTGCGCGCCGCTCTGTGTCGGTTCGGTCACGACGACAGCCAGATCGGCCCCGGTCACCGAGGCATTGACCGGGCAACCCGTGCCCGGCGGTCCGTCCATGAGCACCCACGTCAGCGATTGCCGCCCCGCGGCCGCATCGGCCCGGCTCCGCACGGCGGCCACCAGTTTGCCCGAGGCCTCGCCGCCGGCCCACAGTCGCCCGTAGGCGAACGGTCCGAAGCGGCTCTCGGCCTCGACCAGTTCACCTGACAGCGCCGGCAGCATGGCCACCGGATTGGGGTCCCCGGCCTTTGCCACCGGGCAGATGATCTCGCACAGGCCGCAACCTTCGCACTTCAGCGGATTGACGACGGCTCGCGGCGTCATCTCGATGGCATCGAAGCGACACTGCCGCGCACATTCGCCGCAACCGACGCAGCGATCGGGGTCGATCTCGGCCAGCATGCCGCTCTGGAACTCCTCGCTGCGTATCTGCTGCGGGGAGCTGATAAGGTAGAGATTGGCCGCATCCACGTCGCAGTCGGCCAGCACGCAGCCCTCGCCCGTCGCCGCGATGCTCGCGGTCAGGGTGGTCTTGCCCGTGCCGCCCTTGCCGCTCAGGACCACGAGCCGCACCAGGCCGTCGCCGTTGCCGGCTCCGACCGACGGCGGCGCGAAGGCCTGCAGGTCGCTGCCTACGCCGCCCGAGGGATCGCCCCGGCGCCGGCGCAGCGGCTTGCGTGTGCGGCGATTGCCCAGCGTGCCGGCCAGAGCGTCAGCGGCAAGGCGTTCGAAGACTTGCCGCGTCGCCGGGTCATGGTCCACGGCCAGTTCGCCGCCGGAGTACCATGCGGCCACGTCGCGTGAAAACGGAATCCGGGCGGCGATGGGCAGTCCGTGCTCGGCGCAGAAACTGTCCACGTCCTCGCGGCCCATGCCGTCGCGATTGACGACTGCGGCCGCCGGAATGCCAAGGTGATCGAGCAACTCGATCGTGAGCCCGAGATCGTTCAGACCGAAGGGCGTCGCCTCCGTGACCAGCAGGCACAGGTCGGCGCCCTCGACGGCCTCGCGGGCGGCGCAGCTTGTGCCGGGCGGGCAATCCCACACCTGCATGTCGGCCGACGCAATGCGCTCCTTGACCTGGGCGATGACGGCCGTGCTGCGAACCTGTCCGACGTTCAACTCGCCGTCAGCAAAAAGCCTCCCGTCGCACGATCCCGTGCGGACACGACCCACGGTGTGACGCACCATGCTGACGGCCCCGGCCGGGCACACGGCCTCGCACACGCCGCACGAATGGCAGAGTTCGCGGAAGACCATCACGCCCGCCTTGCCCAGTCGGGCCAGGGCGTTGTAGCGGCAGGCCTGCGTACACGCGCCGCAATTGACGCACATCGATGCGTTGACCATCGGAACCAGCACCGTGGCCGCCTCGTCGCGCACGTCCTGCGGTTTCAGAAACAGGTGCGCGTTGGCCCCCTCGACGTCGAGGTCCGCGAAGGCCCCGCCCGAGATGGCCCGAAAAAGGTTGGTGGCCACGAAGGTCTTGCCCGTGCCGCCCTTGCCGCTGGCAACTGCGATCTTCACTCTTGTGCTCCTAAGCGCCGCCGCGTCCGCGACCGCGTCCCATGCCTCCTCGTCCGCCGCCGCCACCACGACGACCGCCGCGTCCGCGACCACGACCCATGCCCTGGCCCGTACCGGAACCCATGCCACGACCGGCGCCGGGGCCCATGCCTTGCCCCATCCCAGGCCCCATCCCAGTCCCCATGCCCGGACCCATCCCTGGGCCGGCCGCCGGGGCTGCGCCGTCCGGCGCCTGGGCCGGCAGTTCGCGCTGGATGTTGGTG
>JAFGPY010000295.1 GCA_016935955.1 Planctomycetota bacterium | reverse complement strand
GCCGCTGAGTCCCAGGCCAAGGCCGAGGCCAAACGCATCGGACGCGACCAGGAGAAGGTCAAGCGACTCATGGACAAGTTGACGGATCCCGCCGCCGGGCAACAGGGAGGTGAGCTATGACAAGTCGACTCTTCGCGAGGCTTCTGGCCGGGGCGCTCTGTGCGGCCATGATCTGCACGGCCGCCTGGGCCGACGCAGCCACACCCAAACCCGAGGGCGACACTACCGCTCCGCAGACGCCGGCCGAGGCACAACCGGCCGAACAACCGGAGTTTCACCTGAACCTTGACGACATCAAGAATCTTGAGGACGCCGACATCGTCCTGCCGGAACTCGACGAACTTCTGAAGAAGCCGGCACAGCAGCCCGCCGGTCAGGAGCAGCAGGAGCAGCCGGGCGAAGATGCCGAGGACGAGGAGCCCCTCGACATCAATCCGGCCGAAGTCGTTGAGCGGATCAAGATCCACATGGGCGAAGCCGCCCAGCGGTTGATCGAGAAGCAGGACCCGGGCGAGGGTACGATCGAGGTTGAGAAGAAGGCCATTGACGATCTGGCCGAACTGATCGAGTACGTCAAGCAGCAACAGGCTCAGCAACAACAGCAGCAGCAACAACAGCAGCAACAGCAATCGAGTCAGGATTCGCAGCGGCAGCGACGTCGCAGGCAACAGCAGCAGCAACAGCAACAACAACAGACCGGGCGCCAGCGGCCGCAGCGCAGTCAGCAACCCATGCAGCAGGAGCAGGCCACGCACGGACAGGTCGAGGAAGGGCCGTTGGACGATGTGTCCGACCTGCTGATGGATCGCTGGGGCGAACTGCTGCCGAACCGGCCGCGAGAGACCATGCAGAGCATTCGAGGCATGATTCTCCAGGAATACGTTGATCTGCTGGACCGCTACTATTATGCTCTGGCCAGCAAGAAGCCCGAAGCCGAGAGCGAGGAGTAGGGCGATGAGACGATCACGCCATCTCGTTGACATAATCGCCGTGGCGATGCTGTGCATCGTGGCCGCGGGACTGACGGTTGCCGTGGTCCGCGCCGACGACAAGGCTCCCGCCGAGCAGCCGGCGGCCCCGAAGGGCCCCCTTGGCGACGACCCCATCAGCGGCGAGGAGCTTTCGCCCGAGGTGCTTGCCGCCGTGGACCGCGGCCTGACCTATCTGGCAAACGCCCAGAACGAGGACGGCGGCTTCGGACGAACCGGCGGCTACTCCAGCCACGCAGGCATCACGGGTCTGGCGGGACTGGCGTTCATGAGCCAGGGCAGTCTCCCCGATCGCGGCAAGTACGGCAAGAACGTCCAGAAGTGCCTGGAGTTCATCACCGCCCACACCGGTCGCAGCGGCTTCATCTCCGGCGGCGGGGTCAGCCACGGGCCGATGTACGGCCACGGGTTCGCCACGCTCTTCCTGGCCGAGGTCTACGGCATGAGTCCCGACCCGGTGGTTCGCGAGAAGCTCAGCCGCGCGGTCGACCTGATTGTCCGCACGCAGAATGACGAGGGCGGCTGGCGCTACCAGCCGATCAAGTACGACGCCGACCTGTCGGTAACGATCTGTTCGATCATGGCTCTCCGTGCGGCCCGCAACAACGGCATCAAGGTGCCCAAGGCGACGGTCGACAGGGCGATCGATTATGTGAAGAAGAGCCAGAACCCCGACGGCGGCTTCTCCTACACGCTCAACAGTCGCGGCTCGGCGTTTCCGCGATCGGCCGCGGGCGTCTGCAGCCTCTACAACTGCGGCATCTACAGCGGTCCGGAGATCGACAACGGCCTGGCGTATCTCCTGAAGAACAAGCCGGGCACCGGCGGACAGGGCAATGCCGGCGGGTTCTATTTCTACGGCAACTACTACGCGACGCAGGCCATGTTCATTGCCGGCGGCGAGTACTGGCGTCAGTGGTGGCCCGCCATCAGCAAGGACCTCGTGACCAAGCAAAGCGACAACGACGGATCATGGACCGGTCAGGCCGGCAAAGAGTACGGCACCGCCATGGCCTGCATCATTCTTCAGATTCCTAACCGCTATCTACCGATTCTACAACGCTGATGAGACCGATCGCACACACACTCGTTTGTCTGCTCCTAGTCATGGCCTCCGCCTCCGCGTCAGCGCAGGTGACCGTGAATCTGGTCGACGGGCAGACCGCCGAGGCGCAGACCATCGTCCTGGCCGAAGGGAAATTGACGGTTCGCGACGCCCAGGGCGGCGAGGCGGGAGCATGGCCAGTCGAGGAGGTGGCCAGGATTCAGTTCCGCCGCCCGTCGGCTGAAGACTCCGACGTCGCGACTCCGGACGAACCGAAGCCGCAGGCCGCCGAGAGCCCTGCGGCCGACGTGGTGTTGACCGTCGGCGGCCCGGTAAGCGGCACAGTCGTCGGCTTCGACGGCAAGACCTTCACGCTGACCGGCACGGAGTTCGGCGACCTCCAGTTGCCGCTGGAACTCGTATGCGTCGTGCGGCTGGCCGGCGCCGAGAGCGGCACTCCGGGAGCCGAGGAATCCAGAACCGACGTCGTGGTGCTGGCCAACGGTGATCGCCTGCCCGGCACGGTCAACAGCATGGACGCCAAGACCGTCGAGTTCCACAGCGAGACGCTCGGCGACCGCTCGTTGGAGCGCAGCCGCGTGACAGCTATCCAGGTGGCTGCGCCGTCCCGCGGCCGCCCTAAGGCCGCGCTGCCCGTGCTGCGGGTCACGACGGACGCGGGCAACTCGCTGGAGCTTGGCTCCCTGGCGACCGACGGCGACGCGCTTCGCGGCCTCCTCGGCGGCACGACATCCGTGGCCATCCCCACGGCCTCCGTTCAGCGCATCGACGTGATCGGCGGGCGGCTTGTGCCCCTGGAGACGCTGAAGCCGGCCGCCTACGAGCAGCAGAGCCTCGACGTGCTCACGTGGTCGATCCAGACCGGCCGCAATGTTCTCGGCGAGCCGATGCGTCTGCGCGACGAGCTGGACCGTATCGTTGCGGCCGACAGCGGCATCGGCGTGCACGCGCCGTGTCGCGTGGCCTACGATCTGGGCGGGTCCTACCAGCGGTTCATGGCGACCGCGGGCATCGACGAGTCGGCGGGCAAGTACGCGGACGTGAACCTCGTCGTGAAGGTGGACGGCAAGGAGGTGTTCCGCGCCGACCACGTCAAGTGGCAGCAGCCGGCCCGGCAGATCAACGTCTCTGTGGCCGGGGCCAAACGCCTTGAGCTGATCGCCGAGGCGGGCGAGCACTTCGACGTGCAGGACCGCGTGAACTGGGCCCAGGCCCGACTCCTGCGCGCCAAGGGCTCGAAGTGAGATGGAATCAGCGGCCGGGCAGGGGCGTCCCACGACCAAATCCCCGAGAGAGACCATGCGAACCGTGACATACGCAACGTGGCTTCTGGCGGCGGCACTTACCGTCGCCGGTTGCGCGCCCGGCCGGACGCACAGGACCGTGACCTTTGCCGTGGTCAGCAACGTGCTACTGGCCGACCGTGGTGACGGCGACGACAAGAAGGCCGATGCCACGGCCCTTGCGCGTCTGCGGCGGACGGTCGAGGAGATCAACGGATCGAACGTCGAGTTCGTGGTCCTGCTGGGCAGCCTGCTGGCTCGCGGTGAACCGCGATCGCTGGATGCCGCCCGGGCGGCGCTCTCGGAACTGAAGAAACCCTACTACGTCGCCCTGGGACCGGAAGGCCTCAGTGCGGCCGCAGCGGCTCGCGATGAGGAGGCCGGCGTCTCGGCGCTCGGCACGTCGCTCCTGACATGGACGTTTCGCGACCACGGCTTCAGTGGCCCGTTGCCGTATTGGGCGCTCGAACGTGACGGCGGACTGGTGCTCGTCGGCCTCTACTCGTCGTCGGCCGGCAGCGGCAATCCGGGACATGTCGACGCCGAGCAGTTGGCCTGGCTCGACCAAGTGCTCGACAAGTACGCGGACCGGGCCGTCGTCATCCTGTCGTACCACGCCGCGGTCTCGCTGCATCCGCTCGACACGACGCCGTACTGGCAGGACCGGCTGATCGACAACCGCGCGGAAGTGATGGAGGTTCTGGATCGCCACACGAACGTTACGGCCGTGATCAGTGCCGCCCACCGTTTCGCCGCGGGCAAGGTGGTCGGCCGTGTGGTGCATTTCGGAGTGCCGGGCCTGAGCACGTGGCCGCTGGCCTACGACGTCGTCTCCGTGCGTCCGAACGAGATTGATCGGCAGTACATACCGGTCGGCACGCGCGAGGAGTCGCTGAAGGCGTTTGATCGTCTGGCCAGGAGCGCCGAGGTCGGCGAACTGTTCGGCACGAGCGAGCGCGACGAAGACCGTATCATTCAGACCTTCGGCGGCAACAAGTCAACCCGCTGGAACCTGAACGCCCTGCGTCCCTGAGCACTCTCCCGGCAGAGGACGGTCACTTGCGTGTGACCACGTGAATGACCTCGGCATCCTCAAGGGCATCGTAACGATGTTCGAAAATGCAGTCGAAGCGCACGGCCTGGCCGGGCGTGATCTCGTATTCGCTGTTGCGGACGGTCAGCCGCACCTTACCCTTCAGGACAAAGCAGATTTCGTAGTCGTCGCGATGCTCGTGCTCGGCGGAGACGAACGATCCGGTCTCGGCCGTGACCTGCGACACGCTGATGCCGCCGAAGGACGCGCGATACAGGTGCAGGCCGTGCTCGTCGACGGTGCGCTCGGCCGTGACGACCTCGGGACGATCGTGCTCGGCCAGGGCCAGCAGGTTGTGCGTCTGCACGCCCAGTGCCCGGGCGATCTTGTCGAGCGTCTTCAGCTCCGGGTTGCCCAAGTTTCGCTCCAGCTTGCTCAGTGCGACGTAGCTGACGCCGCACTTCTCGCTGAGGCCGTAGATCGTCAGTCCGAGTTTCTTGCGAATGTGCCTGATGATGCTGAAGTCGTACGTCATCTGCGTTCCTCCTTACCGGTCCCTGGCCTGGCTTCGTAGCGCCCGGATATCTGCGGGTTTGAACGCTCGCAGCGGCTCATCGCAACGACGCTGTAGACGCTCAGAGCATCCTGCCGCAGAGTTGGACGTATCCGCAATGACCACTGCATACTTCGCACGGCTTGAACCGCCCTTCGGCAATGCCTGTCACGAGCGGCTCAACCACGGTATGGACAGAAACGTCTTCAATATCCTCAACTATACCTGCGCTCAGGAACGCAAGGCAAGCCCTGTTCACGTTTATTTTGAGAAATTTCTCCGCCGCCGCTCGGTAAATTTGAAGCTGCGGCAGATAGCGCTTGGTACGCTCGCGTACATCTCCGCGGCCAATCCGATCCGTCTTGTAGTCCACAAGCGTCCAGCCCCCGTCCGCCCCGCGCAGCAACAGGTCGATGGTCCCGCTGATGACCGCGCCACCCCGTTTGCCCCGCATTCCGCCGCCCTCGTACCTCATGGCGAAATGTAGCTCCCGCCATATATTATCGTCCCCCCTGGCCGCTGCGGAGGCAATCTCTGGTGCCAATTGTGTGGCACGCAGCGATGCCAGATGCCCGCGTACCGCAGTCGCCGCCTCCTGCCGCTGGTCCGGGCGGATACGAGGTTCCTGACACACCAGGCGGTCTATTTCGTCGTCGCCCAGCGTAAGCATCCGGGCGTCCATGCGTTCGAGGCACTGGTGAACCACCGTCCCGATGGCTGCACCACGCAGGCCGCCCGCCTGCGTCGTCGGGGCCACGGATTCTTCGTCCAGGCCCAGCACGTGCTTCAGGTAGTACAATGCCGGGCACGTCGCGTAATCGACCAGCGAGGTGGCCGTCAGGTGCAGCGTCGCGCCGCCCTCGCTCACCGGGCCGCACTGTGCGGCAAGCCGCGCGGCAAAATCCGTGTCCTTCGCCCGGGCCAACAGGCGGCCCAGCTTGGCGTCGTCCGCCTCGCCGTCGCGGAACACGCCGCTCAGCTTGCTGCCGCCCGACGAGACCTTCGGGGCAACGGTCGGAGCCTTGTCGAGATCGATGACCATGGCGGCCCCCGGCGCCACTTTGTGCTCGTGGCGCCCGGAGGTCAGTTGCGAAGCGTCGAGCCCCGTCGCCTGAAGGGTCATGGCCAGCCAACTGCCGGCCGAGATCGTTCGCGAGCCCGAGACGATCAGCCGCTCCTGGGCACGGGTGGCCGCCACGTAGAACAAACGCCGGAACTCCTCGTCTTCCTGGCGGCGATCCTCCTGGCGAGCCAGCGTGTAGGTGGCGGGCTCAACCCCGTCCAGTCGCCGGTCCGGCCTCTGCGGCGCGAAGCCGAGGGCCGCTGTGGCATAGAACGGCGGCCCGCTGCCGCCGCGGCGTTGGGCGTCCGCGTTGGCCAGGAACACGTAGGGGAATTCCAGTCCCTTGGCCCGGTGCACGGTCATCATCAGCACCGAGTCGCTGCCTTCCTCGTCGAGCGGAGCTTCGGCTTCGCGGACGCCCTCCTTCAGTCCGGCTTCAATCTCGGCGAGGAAATCCTCCAGTCGCGACTGGCCCGCGTGGTCCGCCTGTCGGGCCATCTCCAGCAGGCGGCGAAGATTGGCATAGCGCTGTCGCCCCATGAACTGCGGCAGCACGACGTGGGCCAGGGCTGGACAGGCCGGGCGACCGTCGCCGGCCGGCAAACCGTCGAAGACGATCTCCTGCAGCAGGCGGGCCACGCCGAGTCGCCCGATGCGGGAGCGAAAATGCGCGAACCATGCCGCCGCTTGGCGGGCCTTGGCGGCGTCGGCCGCGGAGAGGTCCGCGAGCGTCGTCTCGTCAGCCAGCGCGGCCACAAGCGGCTTGTTCCGGCAAAGCACGTACAGCCCGTCGTCGGACAGGGCTACCAGCGGGCCGCGGAGCACGGTCGCCACCGTCAGGTCGTCGTGCGGGTGGGCCAGCGCCCGCAGGGCGGCAAGCGCATCGTGCACTTCGTCCTGATCGTAGAAGCGGCGGCCGCTGACGACGTAGTAGGGGATGTCAAGGAGCTTCAAGGCTTCCTCGTACGGGTAGATCTGCGTCTGGCGGTGCATCAGGATGGCGATGTCGCGGTATCGCACCCCTTCGTCGCGGACCAGGTCGCGAATCCTAGCCGCAATGCGAGCCGCTTCGAGGTGCCGCCGCGTCTCCGCGCCGTCCTTGTCATCGTGGTCGGCCAGCAGCACCTCGACGCTGCACGGCGGTGTGCGGGAATCGGCCGCCGACAGGGCGATGAAGTCGCCGGCCAGCAGCGGCTCGAACAACGCGTTGGTCGCACCGGCCAGGCCCTGGTGAAAGCGGAACGTTTGCGTCAGGGCCACGGTATGCCGCGGTCCGAGGTCCGCGATCACGCGGCGAAAGACGTCGACGTCCGCGCCGCGAAACCGATAGATGGATTGCTTGGGATCGCCGACGCCGAAGAAGGCGCCCGGTCGCATGGCGGCCGCCGGACCGTCTTTGCCCGACAGCAGCGACACGATCTCCATCTGCACCGTGTTCGTGTCCTGGAGTTCGTCGACGAGAATCTGCCGGAACTGGGCCCCGACGCGCCGGCGCACGTCCGCGTGGTCGCGCAACAGGTCGCGGGTCATCAGCAGCAGGTCGTCGAAGTCCACGGCCGCAAGCTGTCGCTTGGCCTCCTGGAACTTTTCGATGGCCCGCCCCGCGACGCGCACCACCGCTCGGGCCGTCTCCAGTTGTTGCTGCCATTGGTCGCTCGGCGTCACGTCGCACGACGACAGGGCGTTGCGGGCGGCCTCGCGCAGTGTCTTCAGGGCCTCGCCCATCTGCTCATAGTGTTCCCGGCTGGGCCACTTGCCGACCGAACCCCGACGGCGAAAGTCGAGAGCCGCCAGGTTGCGAAGACCGTTAACCCGCGTCTCGACGGGCTCCCGCTCGCCCATCATCTCCAGCGCTTCGGCGGCAATCTCCCGACACTGCTCGCGCCCGTCGCCGTCCGGCCCCGTCATGGACGTGACCATGTTTCGGCGCGGAGCCAGCGACGCGTCGGCAAGCAGGGCGTCGCTTGCCGCCGTACAGACCGCGTCGACGCGGCGGCGCAGTTCGGCCAGTTGCTCCTCCAAAGGACGCTCGTGGAAGACGGCTGCAGCCTGGACGGCATCGCGGCAGGCCAGGGCGTCGCGCAGCATCTGCTGCAACGTGGAAAGCGAATAGGCTTGCGTCGCCGCAAGGACGTCGCTGTCACCGGCCTCGAACATCTCGCGCAGGGCCGCGCGGACGCTGTCGCCGATCAGGCGACGAAACTGGGCATCGCTCAGGATGTTGAACCGCGGATCGAGGTTCGCCTCCACGGGATGCTGGGCCAGCAACCGCCGGCAGAACCCGTGAATCGTCGTCACGACTGCGTCGCCCAGATCGTCCAGCCGTTGCTTCCATTGCTGCCGCTGCGCGGCGTCGCGAGCTTCGACCAGGCGACGGGCGCAGCGATCCCGCAGACGGGCGAGCATCTCCGCTGCGGCCTTCTCGGTGAAGGTGATGGCCGCAAGCTGCTGGGGCTCGCAGCCGCCGGCTTCCATCAGGTGCACGAACCGTTCGACCAGCACGCGTGTCTTGCCCGTACCCGCACCGGCCACAACGCAGAGGTTGTCATCGAGGCGGCTGACGGCTTCGTGTTGTTCGCGCGTCAGCTTCATGGGGCGAGCCCTCGCGTCTTCAGGTCAACGCGCCAGCGGGCGGTGCGGCACAGCCGGTCGTAGGGACAGTACGACGGGCAATCGCCCGACGGAACGGGCGGGAACTTGCCGCACCGGCAGGCGCTAATCGTCTCGATGACCCTGCGCACGGCCTGCTCGACCACCTCTTGCCCATCGTCCGCCTTGTCGCCGGTCAGTGCGAGGGCGGCATTGTACTTGAGGTCGCGCAGATAGTAATAGGCGGCCCGTGCGGCAGGCGCGCCAAGCGTCGCGGAGAGGTGCTGCCGGACGGCCAGCAGGTAGAGCGGCAATTGCAGGATCGCGCCCTCGCGCAGGCGTGCGCCCAGGCCGCTCGGCTGGCTGCCGCTCTTGTAGTCCACCAGTTCCAGCCACGTCTCTCCCGTCCCGGCATCGGCGGCGCGGTCGATGCGATCGACCCGCCCGCGAAGGCGAATCGGCCCGTAGGCCGAGTCCACGACGGCCGGCGATTCGGTGCTGCTTTGCGACTCGTCGCCGCGGACCGGCATGCCGAACGACCATTCGAAGAGCAGGGGCTCCAGGTCGCAGGGCAGGTCGGCACATCGCGCCGCCTCGGCCTCCACGTAGGCCAGCAACCGCTCGCGGATGTCCTCTTTCTGGATGGCTCGCAAGGCCGGCAGCCCTTGCCGATCGCCGCCGTCATGCTGCGCGAAGACGCGCTCGACGGCCTGCGACATCTCTTCACGCAGGCGCTCCGGCGGCACGCGATTCAGCCGCGTCCCGGCCTTGCGATCCCTGCTGCGGCGGCGATAGAAGTCGCAGAGAATGTCGTGATAGAGCAACCCCGCCTGGTCGTCCAGCAGCGTCTCCTCGGGCGCCTCCAGTTCGCGGAGCCGGCACACTGTCTCGGCGAAGAACCAGAATGGGCACTGGACGAAGTGCTCCAGACTCGTGATGCTCAGCGGTCGCTCGGCCGGGTATGCGGCCGCAAGCGCGGCGAGCGTCCCCTGGTCGGCCAGCACGCCGTCGAACCGTCCGAACGGTCGCGGGGACTCGCGCTCGCGGATCGCCGCGACCGACTGCAACGTCGGCCGCAAGGTCGAGTCCATGGCTTCCGCGGCGGCCACCAGCGGCAGGTCATCGTCGGTTCCCGACGCGACGGCGACCATAGCCACGCGGCGAAGGGCCTCGCCTCCGGCCGCTTCGTCGGCCGGCAGGTCGCAGTCGCGGGCCGTCACGCGATCGATCACCGGCTCGCGGTCGCCGAACGCCGCCTGAAGCAGCGCGGTCCAGAACGGACCGGCGCACAGCGGCCGCCCGTCCTCGTCGCTGGCGGGTCGCGTGACGATCAGCCGCTCGGAAGCCCGCGTGGCCGCCATGTAGAAGAGGAACCGTTGTTCGGCCAGGTGCGCCCGACGGTCGGCAGGCGCGAGACCGGCGTCCGCCAGCACGCCGCGCGATTCCGCCGAATCGGCCAGGTCCGCACGCAGCGGTTGCGGCCACGTGCCTTCGGTCAGGCCCGGCATGGCCACCACCCTGAACGTCAGTGCCCGCGACGAGCGGATGTCCAGGATGTTGACGGCGCCGCCCGAACGTCGCGGCGGAGCGACCCGCGCCGCCAGGAAGGCCTCCTGCAACTCGGCCGCGAACTCGCTTGCCGTCAGCGAGCCGGCCGGGACATAGTCGTCCAGACCGCTCATCTCGGCCAGCAGGGCGTCGAGCGCGTCGAGGCTGGCCAGGTCGCGGGCCACAAGCTCCAGGTCGGCCACTTCGGCCAGGGTCGCCTTGAAGCGGCAGTCGGTCACCAGTGCGGCCAGCGCCGCCAGGTGGTCGCGTCGCGGAGCACGCTGCGGAAGGGCGGCCAGGCGAGCGCCCAGCCGTTCGAGAAGCCCGGCAACATCGTCGGCCAGTCCAGCCTCGGTCGCCACTTCGTCGTCCGTCGCGGCATCATGGAGCCCGTTCGCTCGCACGTCGCGGCCATAGCCCCGAATCGCCCGCACGTGATCGGCCAGCCCCTCGTACGCTCCGGCCTGGTGCAGCATGCGGCCCGCGGCCTCCAGCGTGCGGCCATCGGTGGCCAGCAACTCGCACGGGAAGTACGGCGACCGCAGCACGGCGGCAAGCGATGCGTAACTGAACTCGTTCAGCGGCAGCCTCACCAGTTCCAGCAGCCACCGCGTCAGCGGCAACCTCGACAGCGGCGTGCCCGACAGCCCGGTGATGGGCAACCCGAATTGTGGGAAGACCTGCTGGATCAGTTCCTCGTACGGTTGCCGCGACGGCAGAATCACCGCCACGTCGGCGGGTTGAAGGTCGGACGTCGTGCCTTCCGCGGCCACCAGCATCTGCTTGATTCGCCGGGCCAGGTACTCGATCTCGCGCACCCGTCCCGCCGTCTCCGCGAACGTGACCGCCGCCGCGGCATTGTCGGAGGGAGTTGCCGCCGAGTCGTCAAACAGCCTCTCCTGCACGGTCGCCAGGAGCGACGGCGGCGACTGGCTCGCCGTCTCCTGGAGGTCCACGCAGTCGCCGAACGTGGCTTGAAGGTTCTCCAGGGTCCGCAACGTGGGACCGAACACCTCCGGCCGGTCGCGGCGGCAGGGCAGCGTCACCAGCAGGCGGGCCCCGTGATCGTGCAGCGTTCTGAGGATGTCGCGCTGCGGTTTGGAGAAATCCTGGAACCCGTCCACGAGCACGTGGGTCGGCCAGTCGAAGGCGTCGCCGGCGGACGCCAGAGCTTCGCGGGCCTGCCAGAACAGTCCGGCGTCGTCGTAGAGCCCTGCGGCCTCAAACCGCTTCTGGTAGCGGGCATACACGGCAGCCAGATCGTGCGACAGGCCGCGCTTGCGCGCCGCCCGCACGATTTGCTCGGGCCGAATCTCCTCGGTCTTCACCCGCTGCACGAAGTCGCCGAGGGAGTCCAGCAGCCCCGGCCGGTCGGCGATCGGGACAAGGTAGGTGATCTGCTTCTGCTTCAGGCACCACGCCAGGGCGTCGGCCAGCAACCCGCGCCGCTGAAGCTCCGTGATGCGGCGGACCGGCGTGCCCAGGCGGCCGAGGGCCCACTCGGCGTACTGCGGGAACGTCCAGACGTTCGGCTGCACCAGGATTCCCGCATCGGACTCCCGCAGCAGGGCGTCGATCGTGGCCTGGCGACGGCGGGCCGTCGGCACGAGCATCAGAACGTGCTGCGACGCCTGAGTGGGAGGACTCTGACGGACAAGGTCGAGATACCTCCCTCGCACGGTCGCCGCCTTTCGCGACCGCGCCGAGCCCAGGAGGATGGTGACCGTCGCCGACTTCGCCATAAGAGTTGCTTCACCCGTGTTGTGTGAACGTGCCGCCGTCAACCGGAGTCCGAGTGGCATGGCCACGCCGGCGTGGCCATGAGACTTTCGCATGCTTCTGCAAGCAGAAGCATGGCACCCTACATCCGCAGGCACGGCCCCTCGACTCTGCTCGGGACAAGCAGGCCGTGCCTCTACGATACCAGAGCCTAGACCTTTGCGCTGCCGTCGGTCATGCGGATGAGCCGCCACGTTCGTCCGACGTAGACCAGGGCGCTCAGGACCGTGACCGCGATCGTGACCCAGAGCAGCACATCGCGAGCAGTCGTCGCCCATGCGGCCGCGTGACGCAGGTGGGCCACGTAGAGCAGCACATAGAGGATCGTCACGCACTGCAGGCTCATCTTCGTCTTGCCGTAGACCGTGGCGGCGAACGGTTGCCCGAGGCTTTCGCTCCAGCCGCGAATCGCGTTGACCATGAACTCCCGCGAGAAGATCACGACGACCATCCACGGGGCCACGCCCGTCAGGTTGACGGTCGCGCCGCCCTGGGCCGCCAGGAAGTTGTCGCCGGCCAGGAAGGCAAACGCGCCGCAGACGAGAATCTTGTCGACAAACGCGTCCGCGATGCGCCCAAAGGCGCTGAAACTGCCCAGTCGCCGCGCCGCCCAGCCGTCCAGCACGTCGCTCAGCATGGCCAGCAGGAAGATGGCCACGGCGACATCGAGCAACATCGCGGCGTCCGGCGCGTCGGGTCGCCAGGCGGCCATGAGCATGAACACGACGACGGCCATCACCAGGCGCGAGGCCGTCAGCAGGTTGGGAATGTGACGTTTCACAGTGCGACGATTCTACTCGTCGAGGGCCTGTCCCTCAAGGTCATAGGGATCGGCCGAAGTGATTTTGACGCGGACGCTCCGCCCGCATTGCAGCGGCGAGGTGCTGTGCACGACCGTCAGGCCGTCGATGTCGGGAGCCTGCCCCCAGAACCGGCCGTGGGCCGGCTCGGCCCCGTCGGTTCCCCGATCGATCACGACGTCCATCTCGTGGCCGACCGTCTGCCGCTGAATCTCGGCGGCAATGGACTGCTGCACCGACATCAGTTCGTCGTACCGCCGGTGGCGGACGTCTTCGGGCACCTGGTGGGGCGACTCGGCGGCACGGGTGCCGGGTTCCGGGCTGTAGGCGAACGCCCCAAGCCGCTCGAAGCGCATCTGCCGCACGAAGCCGAGCATCTCCTCGAACTGGGGCTCGGTCTCGCCGGGGTAGCCGACGATCATCGTCGTCCGCAGGATCAGGTCGGGCCGGCAACGGCGAAGCTTGCCGACCAGTTCCTCAATCGCTGCCCGCGTCGTGCGGCGGCCCATGTCGGCCAGGATCGGGTCGGACACGTGCTGCAGCGGCAGGTCGACGTACGGCAACAGGTGCTCCAGGTCGCCGAAGGCCCCGACGAGCCTGTCGCTGAACGAAGCCGGATGGGTGTAGAGCAACCGCAGCCACTTCATGCCCGGCAGACGGTCGAGCTTGCCCAGCACATCGACAATGTCGGCGTCGCGGCGTTTGTCCTTGAGGTCGCGGCCGTAGGCGGTCGTGTCCTGGCCGATGACGATCAGTTCCGACACGCCGTCGTCCAGCAACTCGCGGGCCTCCTCGACAATGGCCTCGGCCGGTTTGCTCCGCAGGCGGCCGCGGATCAGCGGAATGCTGCAGTAGCTGCAACAGTTGTCGCACCCCTCGCTGATACGGAGGTAGGCATAGTGCCGCGGCGTCAGGCGCAGCCGCTCGCGATCGTCAAACGGAATGGCCTTCTTCGACGTGCCGACGCACAGGACCGGCTCGTCGGACTTCTGTTGGACCGCGCGGGCGATGACGTGGCCCAGCTCGTTGCGGGCCGACAAGCCCACGACGGCGTCCACGTCGGGCCAGCGGTCGAGAATCTCCTCGCACGATCGCTGCGGGTAGCATCCGGCCACGACCACCATCTGCAGCCGCCCGTCCCGTTTGCGATCCATCAGCTCGTCGATCACCTCGCCGGCCTCTTCGCGGGCCGCCTCGATGAAGCCGCACGTGTTCACCACGCCCACGTCGGCCACGTCCAGATCGCCCGTGACCACGTAGCCGCTGAGGGCCAGGTTGGCCAGCATGCGTTCGCCGTCGATCAGGTTCTTGGGGCAGCCGAGATTGATGAACCCGACCACCATGGGCGGCGAGGAGATGTTGGCCGGCTGGGGGTCCATGCCGCTCCCGGTGGATTGCTTTCGCCGATGGGTTCGTTGTTTTCGTCGAGGCACGATAGAAGTGTACGCAGCGGGCTCGTGCGCGTCAAGTCAACCCGCGCCGGAATCGCATTGCCGCGTTTGGTTTTGGCGGCTGCGCCATCTTCTGGTAGAATTTGCCCCCATCATGGGCCAATCGGGACACGACGCGTGAGCGGACCAAAGATATTCATCTCGGCAGGGGAGCCGAGCGGCGACCTGCATGCGGCCAATCTGCTGGCGGCCATCCGCCGCCGCGAGCCGCAGGCCTCCTTCTTCGGACTCGGCGGGCCGCTCATGGCCGCCAAGGGCTGCCGCCTGGTCCGCGACATGACCACCCACGGCAGCCACATGCTGCTGGTCGAGCCGCTGCTGCAGATCGGCTCGTACCTGAAGCTGATCGGCGAGGTGGACCGCCTGCTGGAGCGTGAGCGGCCCGACGTGATGATCTTCGTGGACTACCCGGGCCTGAACTTCGTCCTGGCCAGCCGCGGCCGCTGCCGGCGGATACCGACCATGTGGTACGTGCCTCCGCAGTTGTGGGCCTGGGCCTCGTTCCGCGTTCACAAGATGGCCCGGCGGCTGACGCGATTGGCGTGCATCTTCCCGTTCACGGTCGAGTTCTATCGCCGCCACGGCATCGACGCCCACTTCGTCGGCCACCCGCTGATCGACCACTTCGCCGGCTTCCGGCCCGATCCGTCCGTGGCCGAACGGCTGCGCGGACCGGACGGGCAGAAGATCGTGCTGCTGCTGCCCGGCAGCCGCACACGAGAGATCGCCGGCCTGTTGCCGCTCTATCTGAACCTCTGCCGCCTGATGCGGAAGCGCGTCGACGGGCTGCGGATCGTCATGGGGTGCCTGAACGAGGCCCACGCCACGCAGGCCCGGGCGATCCTGCAGCAATCGCCCGACGTGGCCGTCGAGACGTTCGTCGGCAAGACCAACGAGCTGATGGCCCTGGCCGATTTCGCCCTGGCCTCCAGCGGTACGGCGACCCTGGAGTTGGCCTGCTTCGGCACGCCGATGATCGCCCTCTATCCGGTCAATCGCCTGGAGTACAACCTGCTGGGCCGCTGGCTGCTGACGACGCCGTACCTGTCGCTGCCCAACGCCGTGGCCCAGCGGAAGATCATCCCCGAGTACTTCCTCTATTGGGGCGGCCCCGAGCCGATCGCCGACGATGCGGTCGACATCCTGACCAACAGCGAGCGGAATCGCCAGATGCGGCAGGACCTGGCCGAGGTCCACGAGAAGCTCGGTCATGGCGGCGCGTCGGACCGTGCCGCCGAGCTGGCCCTGGACCTGGTGGGCCGCGAGATTCCGCCCGTGCCCTGGTGGCGCTTCGGCCTGAACATCTGAGTCCCTCACACGTTCGACATGCCGATATCGATACCGTAGGGGCACGACCTGCCCGTCCCGAGCAGAGTCGAGGGGCCGTGCCCGCGAAGCAGCCGTGCTGACGGAAGGTCGTTGTAGGGGTCGCTCGTGAGCGACCCTGAACGACGGGCGGCTCGCGAGCCGCCCCTACAAGAGCGCGTGGGACGCTACTCGTCGGCCGCCGCGAGCATCTCGCGGGCCTGACGCAGGGTGGTCTGGGTGACGTTCTTGCCGCTGATCATCTCGGCGAGTTCGGCGACGCGGCGGTCGCCTTCCAGCGACTCAACGCAGGTGAACGAGCGGCCGTCGCGGGTCTCCTTGCGGACGGTCAACTGCTGCCGGCCGAAGCTGGCGATCTGCGGCAGGTGCG
>JAFGPY010000294.1 GCA_016935955.1 Planctomycetota bacterium | reverse complement strand
GCTCACCAGGGCCTTGCGCAGGGCCTCGGGCCGCACCTTCGTCACCAGGGCCGACTTGTCGGTGTTGCCGCCGTCGGCCACCAGCAGATACTCCAGCGTCACGGCCGCCGCCTTCTCCTTGTCGGCGTCCTGCTCCTTGTGCTCGGCCACCGCGGCCGTGATGACCACCGCCTGCGAGGCCTTGTCGACCTTGATCTGCTGCGCGTCGTCGTCGGCCCCGGACGACTTGCACGCCGTCGCCGCAACGGCCATCGCCGCGACGCCAGCAACCAGAACAAACGCAACCGCCCTGCGATTCGATCGAATGTCGTCCATCGCTTCCCCCTTTCTGCGTCTGATGGGTGCGGGTGCCATGCTTCTCCTTGGAGAAGCATGCGATGCGTCTTGCCCCAGGCGGCATGCTTGTGCAAGCACAAGCATGGCACCCACGACTCGCACGGCGGGCAAGACCACATTCGTCACTTGGCCATGCGGTTCGCTTTGCCGCACTCTTGGAGCCGCCGGCAGTAGTACCTGAACTTCTCCAGCGGGATGCCCTGGTGCACCCAGTGGTCGAGCGACGGGAACCACCCGCCGCGCCGCCGCAGCGGCTCGACCACGCGGAGGAACTCGGCGTCGACGGCCGCCAGTCCGTCGCGCTCGAAGCAGTGTTTCCAGAAGCCGCCCAACAGTACCAACCCGGGATAGGCCTCGGCGATCTTGAGAATGTCTACGGCGTTGACTTCCCAGGGGAACATGGCGTCCACGCCGCCCTCGATCCAGAGCGGCACGAGGGCCGTCGGATCGCCGTCGCTGTCGACGACCATCCAGCGGACGCCCATCTCGTCGAGGAACCCGCGCCAGGCCTTGTACCACGGCAGGTGGAACTCGCGAAACACGTCGGGCGCGACCATGGGCCCGTTCTTGCAGCAGTTGTCTTCCCAGACGTAGGAGAAATCGGGCCGCAGATGCTCGAAGGCCGCAGAAGCGGCTGCGCGGCAGACTTCCAGGTGATCGTCGAGCATCACCCGCGTCAGGTCGGCGTCGATGTAGGGCGCCATCATCGCCGCCTCGGCGCCCATCAGTTCTCTCAGGAAGGCGAACGGGCCGTGCACCCACACGCCCACGGGATGGTTCTGCTGCGAGCGAGCCACGGGGCCCATGCGGCGCATCTCGCCCAGGTCGACGCGCTCGGCCAGGTGACCGGCCAACTGATTCCGCGCGGCCATGTAATCGTCGCGGTCGCGGATGCAGTGCTGCAGCACACGGTGCCGCACGACACCGTCGTCAACGTACTTCTCGTAAACGTGGCCGAACTGGCCGCGGAAAATGATCCGGTCACCGTACTCTTCGAGCACCGTATCGACGGGCGTCGGCACGTGGAACTGGTTGATCTGGTTCCAGCGACAGCATCCCAGCTTGGCGATGTTGAAGGCCTCGTAAAGGTCGCCACGGTGGGTCACGTCGGTCGCCGGCGGCAAGACGTCGTCGGGCAATCCCTGCTCGCGCCACAGCGAGAAGACTTCCTGCGCGAAGCCCTGCTCGATGTGCAGCAGGTCGGGCCCATTCTGGCGGGCCATGGTCGCGTGGAACAGTTCGCGGTTGGTCATCGGCACGTCACGCCTTTCCGGGGCTGAGCACGAACGCGGGACGGACGGGGTGCCATGGTCTAGCCGAAGGCTAGGCCATGATGCGTCTCCACTAACTTGCGGACGCCTATCGTGGCCAAGCTGCGCTTGACCACGGCACCCGCGAGGGTGCCACGCGTCTACTTGTAGACGCGTGCTCGCGCGCAACACGCTTGTCGGCATGCTTCTGCAAGCAGAAGCATGGCACCCCCTGGCCTTCTTCACGCGAAATCCTGCATGGCACCCACACCGCTATCATATCATGGGATTCCGCGACGCACTACCGGTACTCGGCCGCGAACATCGCCAGGGCTTCGAGGTTCTTCGCGGTGGCTCGCAACGTGCCGCTCCTGTCGATCTCGAACTCCACCGCGTCCTCGTCCGGCAACCGCTTCAGGCCGCAGAACGTCTTGCCTTCAGGCGGCCGCAGGGCCAGCGGCGTCTCGGCAATCGGGATCGGCGGCAGTTGCATCTGGTAGTTGAGCAGACCGACGATGAGCCGGCTCTTGTTCGGCTGATCGGTAACGGTCATCCAGACACACGGGTGGGTCTCGGCCCCTGCACTCTGGCCGTCGCCCAGCAGGTCGCGGATCAGGGCCAGCACCGTGCGGCGGTCGGCGCCGCAATCGATGCGCTCGAGGTCGGCCGCCACGTAAATGGCCCTGCCCTTGCCGAACGTGTTGGCGACGATGGCCGGCACGTCGGTGTCGCGCCACGGTGGCGCGCTGTGAATGCTCGACCAGTTCTGCGTCTGGAGAGTTCCCCAGGTGCGGTCGTAGGGCTCGGTCAGAGTGGCCAGCACGCGGCCGGCCGGTCCCGCCGCGAGCCGCACCATCCCGGCTCCCACATGGGGCATGGTCGGGCGGCTCATGTGGCCGAGGTAGTTCTGCGGCACGATGGCTTGCCGCAGGTCGTCCGTGGCCGGCCGCAGGTACGCGACCTCGCCCAGGTCGTCGCCGGCGTAGTGGCAGCCGAAGACCTCCGCCAGCATGAAATCGTCGTGCCGCGTGCCGCGGGTTTCCGTGAGCGACGTGTAGCGGGAGGCATAGAGCCGTCCGCCGCGGCGAACGTACTCGCGCAGGGCCGCAACCTCCTCCAGGTCCATCCGCAGGATGTTCGGCAGCACGACGACTTTGTAGCGGCCCAGGGCTCCCAGTTGCCGCCGCGTAATGACGCCGAAGGGCACGTGGGCTTCCTGGAGCGTGCGGCAGACGCCGCGCACCGAATGCAGGTGCGGGTAGTTGCGCCGCCAGATCGTCTCGCCGACCCCATGGCCGTTCTCGGCGAAGTCCATCTTCGATTCACTGCTGAAGTAGACGGCCACGTCCTCCACGGCCGCGCCGCCCAGGTACGGTTCGTAGCGGCTCATCTCGTCGTAGACCCGACGGATCATCTCGTAGGGGGCCGCGTTGACCGACCCGTCGGGATGAATCGCATCGATGAACAGCATCGCGCCGCTGAAAAGCGTCGTGGCCAGGGCCTGCATGCGAATCGTCTCGTAGCTCTTGTTGCTCTCGTGCTCGATGAGCGTCAGGCAGCGGCTGGTCATGAACTCCACCGGCGGGTGCTCCGAGAGGTTGACCATCAGCTTGCTGACGGTCAGTTGCTCCACCGGGTCGCCGTAGAAGTCCGCTCCCAGGAAATCGTTGGCCGCGGAGTTGCGGAACCCGACCGACATCCAGTTGGCCAGGGCGCTGGCGAAGTTGTGATAGACCGTGATGCCGGGGCTGGCCCGCCGGGCGGTGTCGTTCAGCATCAGGGCGAAATCGAGCATCCACTGCTCGCGGGCGTCCTGGAACCGGCACCACGCCGGATCGAACCAGTCGATCGTCGTCGGAATCTCCTGGGCCGTCTCGTTACGGTACCTGCGGCGGCAATGCTCGCACAGGCAGACACCCGGCCAGAACGTCATATCGTAGAACAGGCCGTCGAAGCGGTACCGCCCGAGCAGGTCCTCGATCTGGTTGCGGCAGAACTGGCGGTAGCCCGGATTATTCGGACAGCACAGTCCGTAGCGTCCCGTGATACCGACCTCATGGGCCGGATTCTGCGTCACGAGTTGCCACTCGGGATGCTCCAGGCGAGCCCAGTTGTTGAAGACGACGCTGTAGTAGGCGCAACCGGCGATGCCCGCCTCGCGAAGCAACTCGACCGTTTCGCCGACGATGTCGCGGCCGTTCAGCCCGGCGTGCATCTTGCCGGTCGTCGTCGGCCAGTAGCACAGCCCGACGTGCGACTGCGTGTAGAACATTACCGACGTCAGTCCGGCCTCCTTGTACAGCCGCACCATCTCGGCCGGATCGTACTTGGCCAGAAACGCCGCATCCCAGTCCGGAATGTGCATGTCCACGAGCATCCGCCTGTAGCCGCACTGATACCATGGGCGAGCCATAGTTTTGCCGCCTTTCTGACTGCATTAGTCGTTTGTCTGTAAATCCCATCCCTACAACTTGCAGCACAAGAGCAAATGTAGCCCGGCAGCCCTCGGCCGGGGAACACGAACACAAACGATCGTTTGCAGCCACGCGTCACGCCCGAGGGCGGGCGTGCTACATAGACTATGACTTGCGGGGTGCCATGATCTGGCCGAAAGCCAGGCCATGACGATCCGCCCGTTGCCAGCAACCCTGTTAGGGCGTCAGGTCCGGATTGCCGGGCCCGAAGTGCTTGAGCATCACGATCGGGTCGGTCGCCGACGGATTGGCGATCGTCACGCCCTCGGCCGCCGCGGCCGCCGAGACGAAGTACTCGTCGCTGGTCAGTTGCCCGAAGCGGATCAGCGCCGGCGTCTCGATCGGCCACGAGCCCATCGTGCCGTGGCCCTGCATCATGATCATTCCGTACGCGCCGCCGTCGCGGATCGTCACCGTGCGACCGGGCAGCACCGTCAGCTCCTTGGCGCTGAACTCGTCGCTGCGGTAGCAGATCCAGTGCTCGACGTAGCCCTCGGTCTTCATCTCGCCGACCGGACGCACCGGCCGCGGACGCATGAAGTTGCTCTCCACGAAATGCGGGTCGACGTTCTTTTCCCAGTCCAGCACCTCGATCAGGTGATCGAAGTCGCCGACCTTCTCCTTCGGCGTGTTCTTCCAGAGCAGTTCCTCGGGAATCACCTGGTCGCCCGTCAGCGACTGGTACATGGCGAAGACGTCCGAGGCCTTCTGCGGCTCGTAGGTGCAGAGGCTGCCCGGCGCGTGCAGCACGCCCGGCGGCACGTTCCAGCCCGTGCCCGGCTCCAGGCGATAGGCTCGCGACAGGTTGGTGATCTTGTTGTCGCCCTTGGTGAAATTCTCCAGGCAGCGGCGAAGTTGCTCCTCGGTCGTGCCCGGCTCCAGGCCGAAGAACGTGTACGGAAAGTCGCCGCCGTGATTGTTGACCTGCGGCGGAAAGTAGTAGGCCTCAGGCTTGCCCAACTGGCCGACCTCGGCGGCATGCGCGTCACGATGGTGGACGTGGTGCGGCAACGCGCCCTGGTTGTCGAAGAACTTCGAGTACATCGGCCAGCGACCGTGCTCGTCCCATAGCCGCTCGCCGATCAGATCGCCCTTGAGCGCCTCCACCGCGTCGCGCAGCAACACCAGTTCCGTCCGCCCGCCGTCGGTCACGGCCACATGGCTGAGGCCCTCGTTCTCACTGGTCAGCGGTCCGTTGTCGGCCGGCGTAGTCGAGGCGAACCAGCGTTCGTCGATGCCGCCCCGCGCGCCGCCCAGGGCATAGTAGTCGTCCGGGTGTAGCTTGATCCGCCGCCCCGGCACACAGAACGACCGCGGTACCCAGGTCGGCGTCAGGCGGAGAATGCCCTGCCCCTGCTCCAACGCCCGTCCGGCAATCCGTTTGGCACTCATGGGTCAGGCCCCCTTGATTAAACCAAAACTGACACACCACCAGCAACCACCCACATCATGACAGGCACCTTGCGGCCTTTCAATGGGATTTTCCTGACAGCGGCTTTCACAAAAATGATATAATCAGCCCTGCAGTAGTAGGAGGTTCTGCCGCCCATGGCCAATTGGCTTCAGAGAGTCTGCCCCGCCCTGCACATCGCCGGCCGCGCCGCCCATCGCCCCGGATGGGTCGAGGCCATGCGAACCATCTACGACCACGAGTTGGTCCTGTTCACAGGCGGGCCGTTCACGGTCGAGATCGGCAACCAGCGCTACGAGTGCCCCGACGAATCGTTCGTCATCGTGCCGCCCGGACGGTTGCACGTCACGCGCTCGGCCCGTACCGGCGGCGGCCGTCGCCGCTGGATCCATTTCGACTGGACCGCCGATTACGACGAGTCGCCGTGGCCGCTGTACACGTACCACCCGGCGGCGCCGAACACGCGGGCCTGTCGCCCGGCGCCGGCCTTCGTGCCGCACGGCGTCCTGCACGGCCGCGCGGACCCCGCGGTGTTCGACCTGGCGGACGAGTTGTGCCGGCGGTCGAGCGGCGACGATGCCCTGCTGCGAAGCACCTGCCGCGCTCTGCTGCTGGAGATTCTGATCCGGCTGCTCGAGCCGCAGAGTCCGCCGTCCGCGCAGCCCCATGGCGACGCGCAACTGGTGCAGGAGGTTCGCCGGGCGCTGGAGTCGCTGGCCTACGAGCCGATGGCCGACGCCGAGCCCGTGCAGCGGCGGCTGGCGCGGATGGGCTACAGCTACGCCCATCTGTGCCGGCTGTTCCGCAAACACGTCGGCGTCACACCGTTGGGCTACGTCAACTCGGTCCGCATCGAGCGGGCCCGCTACCTGCTTCGCGACGCCGGCCTCAGCGTCAGCGAGACGGCCCGCGTCCTGGGCTTCACGAGCCTCGGCTACTTCTCGCGGCTGTTCCACAAGCGGACCGGCGTCTCGCCGCGGCAGTACGCCTCCGGCTCGCCCTGACCTTCGCCATCGGGCGCCATGTGGCATTTTGCATGAAGAAGGTCGAGGGGTTCACGCTTCTGCTCGCAGAAGCGTGCCGCAAGCCTGTTGCGTACGAGCACGCGTCTACAAGTAGACGCGTGGCACCCTCGGGATTGAGGTCGGCAAGCTCGCCTCATAATGAACAAGCCCCCGGCGTAGCCTTGCGGAACCCCACGGCCACAGGTAGCATGGGCCGAGGCCAAGATGGTGCTGCGCTGCGGCCGGGGCGTTTCGTACCAAGTGCACCGACGGCGCACCGGCCGGCGGCTCCGGTCATCCGACGGCGCGATACGAAAGGACGTGGTCTTGCGTTTCATCCTGCAGAGACTCCCGCTGGCGGCTCTTGTTGCCCTGGCCGTCTGCCTGCCGCAGGCGGTCCGCGGTGCGGCCCCGCCGACAGCCGACCCGGGCGGCCAGGTGACGCGGTTCCTCAACAGCAATCCGAACACCTTCATCGCCCGCGCCCCGCGGCCGCCGGTGGACCCCAAGGGCATGACGCTCCAGGTCATCGACTACATCGACTGCACCAAAGCCGACGACGGGCACCCGATGCTCGACGACGGCCGCAGCCGCGTGGTCACCGGCGACGCCGGCGCCTGCCGCGAGACGGCCGCGGCGCCGAACAGTTGGTTCGCCTATCGATTCCGCGTGGCCGGGCCCGGTCGGCCGCACGTTGTCGTCCTGGAGTTTCCCGACGACGGCGACCGCATGACGGCCGTGGCCCTGGCCCAGCCGCCGAGCGGCGACGACGAGAAGCCTGCGGCCCAGGTCGAGTTCGGGTACCGCACGGGCGACCTGTTGCCCGTCACCGGCCGCATGCTCGCGCGATGGACGCTCTTCTACCCGACGAGCGACGCGCCAGCGGCCCTGCTGGTGGCCGACTGGCACGCCCGCCGCCCGGCCGCACTGGCACGGGTCTGGATCTGCGTTCCCGCCGGCGACCGCCTGCCGCCGCTGGATGAGCCCTTGCCCGGCCACCGTCGCGGCGGCCTCGGGCTGGGCGACCCGCGGAACCTCGAGCGCCGCTTCGGCGGCCGCGTGAACAACCTGCTCGGCGTCATGGATTACCTCGGACTGGAGGACGTGGTCTTCGAGGCCGCCGACGGCAACCGCGCCAACTACGACAGCAAGGCCTTCCAGTCGCAGAGTCCGTGGACAGCGACGATCATGGACGCCCTGGACCGCGAGGGCCGCGGCGCGATTGCGGCCTTCAATCCCGACGGAGCCGGCGGCGAATTCCGCTTGCCCGGCCTGGACCGCAGCCCGGCGATGCTCGACGATCGCCAGGTCCGCAACGCGTGGCAGGCGTTCATCGAGACCGACTTTCTGCAACCGTACGCCACCAGGGTGAGTTTCCGCGGCCTGATGCTGGGCGGCCTGGACGAGACGACGGCCTTGGGCCGCAGGGCGACCGGCGGCGGCTACACCAGCCTCATCACCCAGATGCAGCAACCGTTTCAACGCATGCTTCCGCTGGCGAACGTGTACCAGGTGCTCGGCCGCCCGACGCGCGACACGCACTTCTTCAGCGAACCGGGATCCGACTGGGCGATGATGGTCCGCTGGCAACGGTCGGCCAAGAGCATGGACGAACTGTTTGCGGCCCACGCCGCGGCCACGTGGCAGGACTGCGGCGTCGACTGCGAGGAACTGGGCAACCAGCGTCGCGTCGTCCCGATGTGGCGCTGCGGTCGCGACGATGCCGCGGCGGCGCGATTCGGTCGCGGGGCCGTGCCGCGCTACTGGCTGCTCGACGATGCGGCTCGTTCGTCGCAACTCGCTGCCGCGGCCGAGGGCCTGTACTTGAGCGGCCTGTTGCTGGACGGCACGCCCGACCGCCGCCTGATCGGCCTGACCGCCCCGCAGTTCTGGTGGACGTGGAGCGAACTGTCGCCGACGATTGTCCCGGCCGGCCAGGCATACTGGGCGCCGCTCGCCGTCGCCCTGGGCGAAGGCGTAACGCCGTGGAGCGTCTGGACGGCCGCAGACGGATCGACCGCCATGCACGAGGCCGACACGCGGCAGGTCATGAACGAGCTTCTGCGTATGCCGCTGCGGCGACTGGAGCAACAGCCTGACGCCCTGGGCTATCCGGTCAGCGTCCGAACCTACAACACCGGCCGGAGATTCTACGTCCAGTTGGCCAACCGCTGCGCCGTCGAGGCCACCGTTGCGGCCGAGTGGCGGATGAGCGGCGGCGACACGGAGATGACCGGAACCGTTTACACCCTGCCGCCGTGGGGCATCGAGGCCTTCAGCTTCCCGGGCACGGGCAAACTGCAATCGCTCTCGCAGGAGGCGCCCGGTCTGGAGCCGATGCTCAAGGCGCGGCTGGATCGCTACGACGCCGACCTCGATGCGGCGCGGAAGGCCGGCGTGCGGCTCGAAGAACGATACGACACGGTGCTCCGCGAGGCACGCCGATTGTTCGAGAAGCAACGGTGGGCCTCTCTGGATCACCTGCTCAGTGCGGCCATCGTCCGCGAGCCCGCCCTGCGGCTGCGCGTGGCTGCCGAACGCCCGCGACTGGAGGTCGGCTGCGGACGGATCACGGTCGACGGTCGGCTGGACGATTGGCCCGACGAGCCCGGCCTGCGGCTGCAGGAGTTGCGGCACCTGGTCTGCCACCCGGATGTAGCCAACCAGTGGCGAGGTCCCGCCGACCTGTCGGCCGAATTGCGGCTGGCCTGGTCCGAGGCCGGACTCCACTACGCCCTGACCGTCGTCGACGATCGGCCCACGCAGGACGAGAACGAGTCGGCCGCCCTGGTCTTCGCCGCGGACGCCTTCCGCAGCTATGCCGGACGCGAGCCGCTGGACTACGTGGTCACGTTGTCCCGCGGCCGCAACGACGCGGCGGCCGACGAGCCCAACCGCGTCACGCGGCGGCAAGGCAACGTCACGGTGCACGAGGGTCTGTTGACGGCCGACGTGTTGGGCGAGCGGTTGCGGCCGCAGGAAGGACGGGCCATCGGCCTCAACCTCATCGTGAGCGACTCCGACGACCGGGCCGGCCTGACGCAACCGTGGCAGAAGTCCTCCGCCATGGCCTGGTCCAACGGTCAGGACGGTTACGACGTCTGGTCCGACGCCCAGACCTGCGGTGAGATCACTTTCAAGTAGAACGCGCGGTGGGTGGCATGGCTTGCGCGAAGCGCGACCATAATCGATCGTCGTTTGGCAATTCGTTGTGCGATTCCGCTCGGGACTACAGGACCGGCAGCGGGCCGAGGGCCACGGTGCTGCGCGTGTCGATGCGATAGGTGTCGCCTTCGAGCTTGCGGAGGTTAAGGGTGCTGGAGGCGCCGTGCACGTCGACGGCCAGCTCGGAGGCCTGCAGCTTGCCGCGGCCGCGAAGATCGTTCCAGGCGAAGTTGATCACGCCGACGAAGCGGCTGCGATACGGGTCGTCGCGGAGTTGCTCGACGTCTTTCCATTTCTCAGTCAGCCCGAGGCGCATGCGGTCGCGGGCAAAATCGATCAGCTGCGCCAGAAACTCGTTGTTCTGGGAACCGTCGGGCGACCGCAAGGCGTCGGCCAGATCGTCCGGCAGCGGGCCCTCGTAGACCATCTCCACGTTGAGCGTCTGCACGGCGATCATGTGAACCACGCTGGCCGTCAGGCCGGTCTTGGACTGCACAGTGCCGCCGACCGGCGCGGCCGCATGGACCACGCTGATGACCGTCGGCCACTTCGTCTGCGTTTCGAGAATGTACCCGTCGGACGTTTCGACGGCCTGGGGCCCGAGGGCCTGGGCCAGGGCCTGGCGCTGGGTCTGTCCGATCGTGAGCGCGGCAAAGGGATCCGACGCGCAACCGCCGAGGGCCACGACCGCCAGAAGCGGCAACGTCAGCCGCCACACATGACTGAGACGATACACCATCCTGATGCTCCCACGTGATGAATTCGAATGCCCTTCGGCCGCCGCAACGCAACCGCGAAACAGTTTGATTGACGCCGTGAAAACATGCAACTAAAATCTTGGTCTGCCGGTCGGCGCCCGCCGGCCGCACGACGTGCTGGGGATGCCGCCTCGACGACGAGGCGGTCACTGGTGAAAGGAGAGCAGCGTGAAGTACTCGGTCTTTACCGTCTGCATGCCGGAATACGTGCCGCAGGACGTGGTCAAGCGGCTCAAGAAGTGGGGCTACGACGGCGTGGAGTGGCGGTTCTACAATCGGCCCGACAACGTCGATCCGAAAGCCGGCTTCTGGGGCGGCAACATGGCCACGATCGACCCGCGCCACTGGGAGAAGGAAGTCCCCGAGATCAAGAAGCTGTGCCGCGCGGCCGGGCTGAAGATGCCGTCGCTGGCGGCCTACGCCGGCTGCGCCGAGCCCGACAAGTACAAGCCGGCCATCGAGGCCGCGGC
>JAFGPY010000293.1 GCA_016935955.1 Planctomycetota bacterium | reverse complement strand
GTGCCGAACGTTCCCGCCGTGTTGCCGTCGTAGGTCACCGGGCTGCCTGCCGCACCCGACCGCGTGCAGGCGATCGCCCCGCGGTAGACCACGCCGCCCCTGAAGATCACCTTGTCTCCTGCAACCAGCAGAGTGCTTGCCGCCGTGCCGCTCGCGGCGCTGTCGCCCGGACAATGCTTGAACGGCACCGATGCGCTCGTGCCCGCGTTGCTGTCCGATCCGCCGTCGAAATCGACGTAGTACGTTGCAGCCGATGCCGACCGGATCGGCACCAGGCAGGACAGCACTGCGGCCACGACGATCGTTAACGACATGAGTTTCATGGTACGTTCCTCGCTGATTGTCCGACGGGTTCTACGGCAGCGTATTGCCCAGGTATCGCATTGCGGCCCGAACGTCGGCCATGGTAACGGCGCCTGATCGATCGATGTCCCACAAGGCCCCGACTCCCGACACAGCCTGTCCGCTATGACCGCGAACGGCCAGCAGGTCGGCTGCCGTCACGGCGCCCGAACCGTCGGCGTCACCCGCCAGGCAAGCCAGGCGCACGTCGCGGTCGCCCGTCACCGGCTGGCCGATCGTGTCGGTCGCCGACGAACTGAGCGTCGGCGATCAAGGCTGACTGGTCGCCCGATGTGTCGCCGACGATGCTCACGGCCGCAGTCGTGACCGTGGCCGGATCGAGCGATCCCGTGAAATGAATCCTCAGTTTCCTTACGCCTTCCAGCCGGGGATCGATTTGTCCGTCGGTGATCTGGACGGCGGTTTCCTGGCTTCCGTGATCGGCCAGTGTGTACCAGGCGGAGATTTGGGGCGGAGCCGCACCGTACTCGAAAGCGCCCATGTCCGGCGCCGCCCCCGTGAACACCGGGTTGCCGTCATGGTCCTGCGTCAGTCCCACGTTCACGCCGGCGTCGATGGCCGGGCTGCCGGCTCGCAGATGGAAATCGTCGTTGTCGTAATCGACGAAGATCTGGTCGACGTCGGTCTGCAGGATCTCGCCTTCGCGAAGGTCGCCCTGGTCCCAGATCTTGCCGGTGTAGAGGTTGTGCGAGACGTCCCACGCGGCGCTCGACGTGAAGCCGGCCATGATGTTGTTCTTGACCACGAAGTCGTCACCGTCCGGACTATAGAGGGCCAGCCCCACGTTGCTCGCTGCGTCCAGCATCAGGTTGTTGTAGATGTAGGCGTGATTGACGCCGCCCCAACTCACGCAGGCGCTGCTGGTGCCGGCGGCGTGGAAGATGTTGTACGTCAGCGTGACGTACGTCGAGTCGTTGAACGTGAAGGGAATGTTCGAGTTGAACACGCGGTTGCCGTGAACCAGGATGTTCGAGCAACCCTGGTACACCGAGATGCCGTTGGCATGCGTGCCGCGACCGTCGCGTACCTCGTTGCCGCTGATTTCGCCGCCGGTCACGCCCATGTACCAGATGGTCTGCGAGCCGCACTTGCGCAACGTGTTGTTGCGCGTCACGATGTTGCTGCCGCCCACCAGGAAACCCATGTTGACCGGCATCTCCTCGACCACGTTGTCCTCAATCGTGCAGTTCTGGCCGTTGTAGAGGTAGACCGCTCCGTAGCCGCGCTCGGGATGGTGACGCACGTGGCGGATGTGGTTGTCGCGAACGATGATCGTGTTGTTCGGCACGCTCCAACTCAGGATGCGGATGCCGATGCCGTCATGGAGTTCTTCGCCGCTGAAGTTCCGGATCTCGAATCCCTGGATCGTCACGTAGCTGCGACCGCCGTAGAGGTCGAAGCCGATGCTTCGCACCGAGACGCGAATGTCGGCCGCGTTCGGGTCGTCCGTCGTGTGCGGCCACAGGTAGACCTTGTACGTCCCGTTGCCCTGGGCGGTCTCGTCGAAGTAGTATTCCCCCGACTGGTCGATCAGGTGGATGCTGTTATAGATCGAGTACAGCGTGTCGCGGTCGTCGTACGGCTCGCCGGTCGCTTCGAACGTAATCTTGTCCTCGGCCGGAACGAAGCTCAGAATCTTCCGATAGCGGACGACGTTCGGTGTCGTCCAGACCATGACGTAGGCCCCGTCCCAGTAACTCGCATCGTCCTGCGTCAGCCGATCGTGGTCCACCAGCGAGGTCGTGGTCACATTCGCCGGCGGCACGGGGTAGAAGTTGTCGATCTCGTCCATGAAGAACGGGTCGGGCTGATTGGGGTCCTGGGCCATCCAGCACATCTGGTCTCCCTCGTAGAGGTTTGACGTTCCGGCGTTCGTGACTGCGGCCGGGGCGTAGGTCCAGTAGATGTGCTGCCAATTCGGGTTGCTGCCGCAGTCGGCCGCCGACGTGCATGGCGTCCAGCCCGTCAACTGTTCCGATCCGTCGACGATGGCCTGGCCTGTGCCGAACGTTCCCGCCGTGTTGCCGTCGTAGGTGATCGGGTTGCCGGCCGTGCCCGACCGTGTGCAGGCAATGGTCCCGCGGTAGACCACGCCGCCCTTGAGGATCACCGTATCGCCCGCCGCCAGGACGGTGGCTGCCGCCGTGCCGCTCGCGGCGCTGTCGCCCGGACAGTGCTTGAACGGCGCCGACGCGTTCGTGCCCGCATTGCTGTCCGATCCGCCGTCGAAATCGACGTAGTACGTTGCGGCTCGGGCAGCCGCCGGAACCATTGCGACGGTTATGGCGATTGCCAGAAGTGCAGCCGTGGGTCTAGCGATGCACATGGTGTCGACGCCTCCTTGAGCCTGGCCCGATCCTGGTGCGAATGCTTTCTGAGATGGACTGTCCCTGAGAGGATACCACAGAGCGACTATGGCTGAAGTATACCCCGAAAAACGCCCATTTCCAAGTGCTACGCGAGTCTCCGGGCAGGGGGGGCGCGTCGGCGGCGGGTGCACCCCACTCATAGTGGCATGGGCATCCTGCCCATGCGTGCCACGGCCATCTTGGCCGTGGCCTTTGCCTTTATGCAGGGCCAAGATGGCCCTGCCACGCACGGGCGAGACGCCCGTGCCACGAAGGTGCGCCCCCGGAGGTCGCTGTCGCCGGTTTTGCTTGATAAGCGACCTCCCGGCGGGCATAATAGCCACACTTGGCTGGCGACTGCCCGGTACAACACGCCCGTAGCTCAGTAGGATAGAGCGGCGGTTTCCTAAACCGCAGGTCACAGGTTCGAATCCTGTCGGGCGTACCACTACAATTCGACGGTGAGGCGATGATCGATTTTCACACCCACACGTTTCTGAGTGACGGCGAGCTGGGGCCGGCCGAACTGGTCCGGCGGGTGGAAATCCGCGGCTTTCGGGCCGTGGCCTTCGCCGACCACGTGGATAACGGCACGCTGGAACTGACG
>JAFGPY010000292.1 GCA_016935955.1 Planctomycetota bacterium | reverse complement strand
TGACGGGCCTGACCTTCACCACCGCCAACGACACGCCCGGTCGCGATCCGATCGCGTTCGAGCTGTACGGCTCCAACGGCAGCATCGGCGGGCCGTACACGCTGATTGCCCATCGTGACATTGTGGATTTCGCGGGCGCCCAGGAGTGGCCGCGCTTCACGAAGAATGCCACGCCCATCGTCCTGACCAACGATACGGCGTACTCCTACTATCAGGTCCTCTTCACCGCCATTCGCGGTCCCGTCGGCGGCTCGGTCAACAGTATGCAGATCGCCGAGGTCGAGCTCTTCGGCATGCCCCTGCTGCCGTCGCCAGACGTCGAGGCCAACAAGCAGGTCGCTCGCCGCTTCTTCATGGAGATGTGGAACAATCGCGACCTCGATACTGCTCCCGAGCTGATCACGCCCGAGACGAGATGCCACGATGTGACCGGAGAGTACGTCGGTTACGAAGGCGCCGAGCAGCACATCATGGGCACGGTCATGGCCTTTCCGGATCTGATGGTGACGATCGACGACATGTTTGCGGAGGATGACATGGTCGCCGTGCGGATGACTGCGCGCGGCACACACACGGGCATGTTGATGGGCCAGATCCCGCCGACCGGCGCCGCGATTACCATGACCAGCAACATCCTCTTCCGCTTCGAAGATGGCAAGATCGTCGAATCGTGGCCCTTTCCCGACATGTTGGGCGTGATGCAGCAGGTCGGTGCCGCTAGCCCACCTCGACCGGCGCCCGAGGACTATGCGTGGCTGCTGCCCTCGCCGTTGACGGGCGACCCGGGCGATCCGGAGGTCAACAAGACGATGATCATGCGTTTCGTCGAAGAGGTCTGGAACCAGAGGAACCTCGACCCCATCGCCGAGCTGTTCCATCCGGAGAGCTTCGGCGACAATCCGCCGGTCAGGTACATCTACGCTCCCTACATGTCACTCTATCGGGACGAAGGATTCACGCAGCCGATTATCGATTACCTGGCGGCCCTGCCCGACCTGCACTGCACCGTGCACGAGATCGTGGCCGAAGGCGACAAGGCGATGGCCTACTGGACGGTCACCGGCACGCACGGCGGCGAACTGGCAGGCATCCCGCCCACCGGCAGGCCGGTCAGGTTCTCCGGGCATACGATGTACCGCTTCGCCGACGGCCAGATTGTCCAGAGCTGGTGGGCCTGGGACGTCATGGGCTTGATGCAGCAGATCACGGCACCTGCGGAATAGTGCCGGTGCGGCGCGGTCTTGACGGCTCGATCTCAAGATGGGGCTGTGGGCAAGGAGGCCTGCGGCCCCTCCTGGTGCTCTGTGGGCATCCCCGGGACGGCGCAACAGAAAAACGAAACTCTATGCAGTTGTCAAAGAGGGCGCGATCTACGATGGCTATGGCGGCGTCGCCGAATGCCCGGCGGCTTGTGCGGCGCGTTGCTCCATGAGCCAGTCGTAGACCTCGGGGTCGCGATCGCGGAACTGCGGGCCGAGCTTGGCTAGGTTTGTCATCAGGGCGATCCGCCGCTCCCAGGGCAAGCGCGTGCGGGCGTGCTCCCAGAACTGCGGGGCGGTCACCGCGTCGGCGGGCGGCTCGGTCTTGGGCGGTCGGGTCATCGCGTCGGCGGCGATCCGGCGGACCTGCGCCCGGACCAGGCGGATGCTTGGCACTGTCCGGTCGTCGTCGATCTTGTGTCGACGCACCGCCTCGGTCAATGTCGCGACGTCGCAGCGGCCCAGCGCCGCATACCAGTCGTTCAGCAGAACGCCGTTAACCTGCCACGACGGCCATCGCGGCTGCACCTGCTCGGCGAACCAATCGGCAAACTCATGCTTCGTCATCATTGAGAAACTCCTCTTGCGCCTCGGCCAGCGCACAGGCGGCCCGCTGGCGGTCCATCTCCGCGAATGTCGGCAGTCCGCCTGCGGCGGACCGAACGCCCGGCCCTGATCCCGAAAAATAAACAGGGGGACCCTTCTTCTTCTTCTTTGCATTCTTCTCATTCTTGATAGTGGCCGCTTGATGGCCTTCTGTTGGTCGTTTGTTGGCCGGCCGTTGGTCGCTATGCGGGCTGGCCTGCTCTTCGTTGATGTCGTAAATCGTAATGTCGAGAAGGGTTGCGATTGTCCCTCTGTGGGTCGCTTGGAAGCGCGCCAATCCGTATCGTTCCAGGTGCGCCATGGCGGTTCGGTACTTGCGTCGCGTCAGCCCGCAGGAGGCGTAGTCGCCGATCAGCGCCTGGCCGATCTGGAGGCCGTGGACGTTGAAGTCGTTGGTCCGCTTGGCACGGAGGGCGATCTGGGTCAGCAGTTGGAACGCAGGGCCGTCGCGGAGCAGCTCGCGCGTTGCGTCGCTGCGCATCAGCTTGATGAACCCGCCGGGGATCGCGATGGTGTCGTACGTCATCGGTCTGTCCTCGTAGGTCGTGCGTCCTCGCGCGACACAAGGCGAGCGGGGACGCTCGCCCTACAGGCCAGTTGCGTCAGTGCGGCGGCGCGTCGGGCGGCCTTGGTTGGCTCGTTCGATTGCTCGGCCAGGGCGGTCAGGGCGCTTTCGATAGCCGCGTGCTGCTCGTCGCTGACGAAGAAGACCATCGGCGTGGCGAATGGGTTGCTCTTGCTCGTTTGCCCTGCGCCGGGCAGCGGCCTGGCGCCGGTGAGCCGTTCCAGTTGGCCGCGCGTCTGCGGCAGCAGCTTCGCCAGCTCGCGCAGCGGACGCCGCGCGCGCAGGCGCCGCAGGATGGCGAGCTTGCGGTCGAGGCAGTCGCGTCCGGCCAGCCGGTTCAGCGTCGCCAGCAGAATGTCCGCCTGCTCGTCGTCGACGCGCCAGACCACCGCCTGGGCCGTCTCGTGGCCGAGGCGGCGCAGGGCCTCGCAGCGGTGGTGGCCGTGGAGGATCTGGAAGCCGCCTGGTTTGTGCGGGTGCGGCCGGACGACCAGCGGCTCGTAATAGCCGGTGCGCTTGATGTGACGCATCAGCTTGCCGAACGCCGCCCGGCTCATCCGATTGGCATGGTCCGGGTGCGGCCACAGCCGCGACAGCGCGATCTTGCGAATCTTCATCGTCATCTGCATGTCACCTCCTGTTTGTAGTGACGCCGTAAGGCGTTAGTAGGGTGGGCACCGCCCACCGTCTGCCTGGAATGGTGTGCGGTGCACACCCTACGAGGATCATCCGTCATGGCCAGCTCACCTCCAGGGTCTCGTTCCTTGTCATCCCGAGCGAAGCGCTCTGTCCTCTTCTTGTCATCCCGAGCGAAGCGCAGCGCAGTCGAGGGATCTGGTTGCGAACCAGAAGCACTTCACGTCGCTGGCCAGATCCCTCGACTGCGCTCGGGATGACAAAGTCGTAGCATGGCGTTGTCCTCTTTCGTAGGGGGGTTCGCGCTTCGAGCCGAACCGGCAATCCCCAATCCGCAATCGTCATGGCCAGCTCACCTCCAGAGTTGGATGGCGCCAGAGATAGTACATCGGTCGTTGTGTCAGCCGCGTCAGCAGGTAGCGCGTGCGTTCGAGTCCGC
>JAFGPY010000291.1 GCA_016935955.1 Planctomycetota bacterium | reverse complement strand
CCGATCTCCGACAACCGCACGATCGGCAAGGGGCTGGACATCTACAAGCAGTGCGCCGCCGAGTACAACGAGGCCGCCCGGCTTTGCGCCAAGGCCGGCATCGTGTTGAGCTATCACAACCATAGCTGGGAACTCCAGGAGCAGGACGGCAAGCTGCCGCTTGAGTACCTGTACGAGGTCACCGACCCCGAGACCGTGAAGCTGTGCATCGACGCCTACTGGGTTCGCGACGGCGGACTGGACCCGGCCGCCTTCGTGGCCAAGTACGCCTCGCGGCTTCGCATTCTGCACGCCAAGGACTCGTACCTGGAAGAGGTCGGCAAACGGTCGTTCTCGCCGGTGGGCGAAGGCGTGCTGGACTTCCCGGCCATCTTCAAAGCCGCGGACAAGTCCCCTGCCCCGTGGATCGTGGTTGAGCAGGACGTGCCCGACCACGATCGCCAAGCGGCCGAGTGCATCACTTCGAGCCGCAAGGCGATCAAGAAGATGACCGGCCTCTAACCGCGTGACGGCATCGACGGTCAGGCCGGAGAGTCAGCAAAAAAAGGGTCCGGACCATACAGGTCCGGACCTTTCCATTGGGCCGCGACAGCCCGGAAAAGGAACGCGGTCAGGCGTCCCTTGCTCTCTGGTCATTCCGGCTCGCCCTCCGCCGGGGCGCGGGGCCTGCGCCGCGGTCCGTTGCCGAGACCGTGTTCCTCCATGAACTGCCGGCGACGGGCCTCGAATCGTTCGCGCCACTCCTTGTAGACCTCCGGCGGCAGGACCTCTTTCATGTCGCTCACGAGTTTCTGAACACGAGCCTTGATGGCTTCCATGCGCTGCTTGACGGTCTCCAACTGCTTCTTGATGGCTTCCTTGTCGGCGCCACTCTGCCGCAACTCGCGCAGCTTCTCCCGGGCCGCACGCAACGACTTGCGAAGCGGCTCCATGTCGGCATGGAACGCATCCATTAACTGCTTGACCTGTTCGCGCTGTTCGTCCGTCAGCTTCGGGCCGTCACGGTCGTCGCGTCGCCTACCGCGGCCCTCGTCCTCGGCCCTCACCGGAACCACGCACAAGCCCAATAGAATCACAGCCAAGACCGTCCCCATCCAATGCGTCTTCATGGCATTGTCTCCCTCTATGCCTGGATAATCGTCACCTTGAACCGCACGTAACCGTACGACGTGGCACACATGTGCTTGCGAATCGTACAACTCTACATTAGGCAACGAGCGTGTGCGCGCCCTATTGCACGAATTCTCGAATCGTCGTTGGTATGCGACGACTGATTCGCGCACGGAATGCCTGTTGCGGTTTCGTCGTTGCGTGGAGAGAGGAGCGGTCCGCGTGGCTGCCTCCCGACATGACTCGGGATCGTACGACAAGCAGCCACCCACATGGCGTCACGCCCTCACGGTGGGTGGCGTGCGAGCGGTGATTCAGACGGCTGCGGCTTCGGCAGGCATTTTCTGCCGCAGGGCCCGAAGGAGACGTTGCGAGATGGCGTTGAGCGGCGCGACTTCGCAGGCGGCATCCATGGCGATGGCTTCGCGCGGCATGCCGAAGACCACGCAACTGGCTTCGTCCTGGGCCACGGTGTGCGCCCCGGCGTCGCGCATCATCTTCATGCCCTTGGCTCCGTCGGCCCCCATGCCGGTCAGGATGCAACCCACGGCATTGGGCCCCGCGTTGCGGGCCACGCTGTGGAAGAGCACGTCGACGCTCGGCCGCTGGTAGTGCACCTGCGGCCCTTTGTTCAGACGGACGCCGTAGCTGGCGCCGCTGCGCTCCAGGACCATGTGCTGGTTGCCCGGCGCCAACAGGGCCAGCCCGGGCGAGACTATGTCGCCGTCGCGGGCCTCGCGGACTTCCATGGCGCAGATGCCATTGAGCCGCTCGGCGAAGGCCGAGGTGAAATGCTCCGGCATGTGCTGCACGATCACCGTGCCGGGCGTCGTCACGGGCAGTTGGGTCAGGACGGCCTTGATGGCCTCGGTGCCTCCGGTCGAGGCGCCGATGGCCAGGATGCTGTGCGTAGTACGGAGGACCGGCAGCAGGTCGGCCGAGGGCTTGCCGGTCGGCGGCGTCTTGCTCGGATTCGGTTTTTCGAAGTGGGCCACCGACGCTGCACGGATGGCGTTGGCCACTTGCCTGACGACCGAACTGACCGAGTAGGCCGAACCGGGTTTGCCGATGACCTCCACCGCCCCGAGTTCCAGAGCCTGCATGGCGGTCTGACTGCCTTTGGGCGTCAGCGAACTGATGACGACCACGGGCATGGGCTTGTACTTCATCAGCTTCGACAGGAACGTCAGGCCATTCATGCGCGGCATTTCCAGGTCGAGCGTGATGACGTCGGGAGAGAGGGCCACGATCTTGTCGCGGGCCACGTACGGATCAACTGCCGTCCCTACGACATTGATATCGGTCTGCTTGGAAAGCTCCTCGTTCAGGATCTTTCGGACCACGGCCGAATCGTCAACGACAAGTACACGGATCATGGCATTCTCTCTTACTTGTCAGGTTTTCCAACGAGCGCGGTCTCGACCGTCACTCGGCATCCGGACGTCACGCATTCAGGAACAGCGACACCTCGACGCGACCGCCGTCCAGTAGCAGGCCGGCCTCGGCCACACACTGTCGCCCGCCGTTTGGTGCGGCCGCCCCCTGCAGAATCTCCGGCGGATGTACGTCGAAGACGGCCTCCTCGCCGGCGATACGCGGCAGGATGTTGCCGCAGATCACGTTGGCCATTTCCTTGAAGGCGTCCAGTTGCTGCTCGGGGGGCGCCTCATCGTCGGCGCCCATCATGTTGGCCGCAAGCACGGCCGGAAGCCCCGGCGCCACGGCGACCTTCAGAGCTCCCGACTGCGGCCCGCTGAAGGAGACCTCGGCCACGACGGCGTCGGTCAGCGGCTCGTCGCCGGCTTCCTCGTCCATCGGGAACATGAAGCCGAGCGTGCTGAAGGCCTCGGCCGCCACTTCCTGCAACGGCTCGTCATACCTGGCTGTCATTGGCCACCTCCGTCACCCCCTCGACGATTTCGCTGATCGTTTCGGGCGTGAATGGTTTGTGAATGAACTTGGCGCCCTTCTGCTGAAGGCGCTCGATCCGCGTCTGGCTGCCTTCGGTCGAGACGACGATGATCGGCAGATCGGCAATGGCGTCCCGTTTGCGGACCTCCTCGATCAACTGCTCGCCGTTCATAACCGGCATGTTGATGTCGACCAGCGCCAGGTCGATCCAGTTCTCATCCAGCAGCTTGAGGGCTTCTTCGCCGTTGGACGCCTGAAGCATCTCACCGACTTCCACCCCCGCCATCTCAAGCGTTCGGATAATCATCGACCGCATCACCGCGCTGTCGTCGACCACTAGGACGTTGAGCGCCATAACCCTTCACTCCTTCCCTGTACCCTGGCTCTTAAAGCGACGGCTAAAGGGCCGCCACGTCTCCGTTCGAACGAATGAGGACCTCGCCCGTGGTCATGTCCAACGACATGGTTCTGGGCCGGGTACCCCCAACGTCAGCGGACTTGCACATCAACCCGTTCTTCCAGAGCACCTTCCGGAAGACGGTCACGTTGCGGCTGCCGATGGCGAAGAAGTCGCCCTTCTGGGCGGCGGCCCCGATCTTGGCGCCGCCGGCCACCTTGATCATCAGGCTGCCCTTCTTGGCTCCCATCTTGTAGCACTCGTTCAACAGCTTCGGCACGCCCGTATCGACGAACATGTACGGATTGTCCGCGGCCTTGGCCGGGTTGATCGTCGACAGCGGCAACATCACGTGCAACAAGGCGCCGACCGAAGCCTTGGGATCGTAGACGATGATGCCGAGACAACTTCCCAACGAATGGGTGATCAACAGATCATCCGGCTTCGTTGTGAGCTTCATGTCGGCAACGGCTACAGTGTGTCTCACCTGCTCGTCTCCACAGCCAGCCTCGCCTCCCCCCGGAGCGACCCCAGCATCCTTTCGTCTGCTCAGGTCCGGTAGACCGTCGGGTAAATCTGGCGCAGCTTGTGCTGGACGCCCGACAAGCTCTCGGAATGTCCGATGAACAAGACTCCTCCCGGCGACAGTATCTCGGAGAAACGGTTGATGATCCGCTCTTGCGTCGGCTTGTCGAAGTAGATCATCACGTTGCGACAGAAGATAATGTCGAAAGGCCCCTGCATGGGCCAGCGTTCCATCAGGTTCAGACGCGCGAAATGCACCATCTTTCGCAACGAATCGCAGACCTGAAAGCGCTTCGGCGGCCCGGCATCGACCAGGTCGAAGTAGCGGCCACGTACGGCCAGCGGCATGTCGCGGAAGCGGGCTTCCTCGTAGACCCCCTGCCGGGCCTTGGCCAGCACCTGCCCGCTGATGTCGGTGGCCAGAATCTTGAGGTCCCACCGCGACACGTCCGACAGCGTCTCCATGAGAACCACGCCGATCGAGTAGGGTTCCTCGCCGCTGCTGCAGCCGGCGCTCCAGACGCGCAGCTTCTTGGGGCCCCGGCCTGCGGCCGCGGCCATCTGCGGCAGAATGTCCTTGCTCAGGTGGTCCAGGTGCTGCGACTCGCGGAAGAAGTACGTCAGGTTGGTGCTCAGGGCGTCCAACATATTGGCGAGTTCCACGCCGCTGGCGTCCTCTTCCACGTACTTCATGTACTCGGTGTAACTGGACAGGCCGAGTTTGCGAAGCCGCTTGCTGAGCCGCGCCTTGACGAGTTCGCGCTTGCCGTTGTGCAGGTTGATGCCAGCCAATTCGCCGACCATGCGGCTGATCTTCGTGAACTCTTTCTCGCTCAGATCAAAGTGCGTGAAGCACGTATTTGTCATCGATCACATCCTCAGTCGTGAGCTTCCCCATTCCGCGACACCCCTCGGCCGACCGCGATCTCGGAACTTTCTCCACGGCGCGGCCTGAGCGCACAGGGTCGCCGTCACGGCCGACCGCTCCGCCTCGGAGCGACTTGCCGACGACCGTCGACATGCGGACCCCGTCGCGGCTATACGCCGCCGGGCCCACGCCAGTCACAGGGCGTTACTCGTCCTGTTCTTCCTCAACCTCAACGCCGCCGAGCTTCGTCACAGCGGCCATCTGCTCGGTGGTCAACACCTCGCAGATGTCCAGCAGGACGGTCACCTGGCCGCCGGTCTTGGCGATGCCCAGGATGAACTCGGTGTCCACGGTCTGCCCGAAGTCAGGCGTCTCTTCGATGTCGTCACCGGAGATGTCCTGGACTTCCGAGACCTTGTCGACGATGATGCCCATCTCGATGCCGTTGACGTCGACGACGATAATGCAGGTCTCCTCGTTGCGTTCCACCGACGCCATGTCGAACTTGTGGCGCAGGTCGATCACCGGGATCACCTTGCCGCGGAGATTGATCACTCCCTCGACGAACTGCGGCGTCCGGGGCACCGGCGTGATGCGGACCATTCCGATGATCTCGCGAACCTTCAGAATCTCGACGCCGTACTCCTGGTCGCCGAGAAAGAAGGTCAGGTACTTGCCGGCCTTGTTGGCCGCGACGTCCGCCACAGCCACGCTCTGCTCGCTTGCCATTATCCTTCCTCCTGTCACAGTCATCCTTGTCCGTGTAAGTGCGCCTCCGCCTCAGTCACAGGCGGTCGCCAACTCCTCAGTCGGAGCTGCCGCCTGCCACGCCTGGACCAAGCTGCGCGCCTGGGCCACCATGGTCTGCACATCGATGATCAATCCGACGCTGCCGTCGCCCATGATGGCGCCGCCGGAGATACCTTTGACTTCACCCAGCCCGTCCGACAACGACTTGACGACCACCTGCTGCTGTCCGAGCAGGGTGTCGACCATGACCGCCACCGGACGACCGTCATCCTCGACGATGACCAGCAGGGCCTCCGTCGGGTCCTGGACGGCATCCTCGATGCCGAACAGGTGGTGCAGCCGGAAGACCGGAAGCAGTTCGCCGTGGAACATGACCATCTCGCCGCGATCGGTGACGCTCGAGATGCTCTCGGCCTCGGGCTTGAAGGTGGTCTTGATGTTGGCCGTTGGAATGATGTAACGCTGCGTGCCGACGCGAATGACCATGCCGTCAATGATGGCCAGCGTCAGCGGCAGACGCATGCTGAACGTGGAGCCCTGGCCCTTGACTGACGAGAGCTCGATGCGGCCTCGCAACGCGTCGACGCCACGTTTGACGACATCCATGCCCACGCCGCGGCCCGAGATTTCGCTGACCTGCTCCTTGGTCGAGAAGCCGGGCCGGAAGATCAGTTCGAACACGTCCGTATCAGACATGCCCACGTCGGATTCGATAAGACCTTTGCTGACGGCCTTCTGGACGAGCTTCTCGCGGTCCAGTCCCTTGCCGTCATCAATCAGGTCGATGACCACACTGCCCGCGGCGTGATAGGCCTGCAAGGTGACCGAGCCTTCGGCCTCCTTACCGGCGGCAACACGTTCCTCGGCCGATTCGACGCCGTGGTCCACGGCATTGCGGACCATGTGCACCAGCGGGTCGTTGATGACCTCGACCATGTTGCGGTCGATCTCGGTATCCTCGCCGAAGGCCAAGAAGCGTACCTTCTTGCGGCTCTTGTTGCCCAAGTCGCGGACCAGGCGGGCCATCTTCTGGAAGGTGGACTTCAGCGGCACCATACGCAGCGACATGCTGAGGTCCTGCAGTTCGCGGACGATCTTGCCCATGTGGCTGATGTTGCGGCTCAGTTGCGCTCCACTGGCATTGCGAATGCTCTCGTCCTGCTGGACCATGGCATGGGCGATCACGAGTTCGCCGACCATGTTGATCAGGTTGTCGAGGCGTTCGAGGCGGACCTTGACCGAGGAACTCTCGGCGTCCTTACCGACGATGCGCTTCTGCTGCCGCAGGGCGCCGACCACGTCCTTGGTCGTCGCCGCACTGGACCGCACGAGAGCCTCGCCGATCGGCCTGTCGCCCTGCTCGGCGGCAGCAACTTCGACGTCGATACGAGTGGCCTTGCCTTCGGCGACCAGCAAGTCGCCGATCCGCGGCGGGTCGCTCTCGGCGCCGCTCTCGGCGTTATAGCCGGCGGCCTCCGGATCGGCCAGGACATTGAGCAGGCGGTCCAGGCCGTCTGCGCACTGGAAGGGCTCGCCGCCCAGGGAGTCCTGGATGGCGTGAATCATGGCCCCCATCATGTCGGTGGCTTCAAGAATCAGGTCCGCATAGCCACCTGTCAGGGCGATCTTCCCCGTCCTGGCCCGGTCCAAGAGCGACTCGGCCCTGTGGGCCAACTCCTGAACAGCCGCCATGCCCAGGAACCCGGAGGTTCCCTTGATCGTGTGGAAGGCCCGGAAGACGGCATTAAGCGATTCGGTGTCGCCCGGGTTCTCTTCCATCTGCAGTAGCGCCGCCTCGCTGTTCTCGATGTGGTCGAGACTCTCGGCGACGAAGTCGGCGATCAACTGCGAATCGTTGGCCAGCGCGGCTTCGACTTCCGCGGCGGCATTGCTCACCAAGGTTCGAACCCGCTCGTCCTGATCCTTGTTGTCCGCGGCTTTCTGGGCCTGCGTCGGCGGCTTGGCGTTCACAGGTTTCTTCGCTGCGGCCGGTGCTTCCGCAACAGCAGCGGGTGCTGCGGGTTCGGCCTTCTGTGCCGCTGAGGGCGCCACGTTCGGATCGAGTGAGTCCTGCAGAGTCTCGAAGAAGGTGCCCAGATCCGAGACGGCTTTGTCGTCGCCGTCCGAAGTCGCCGCACCGTCGAGCCGCTCCAGGATACGAGTCAGCGTGGCCTGGGCGTTCTCGGGCAGACCTCCCTCCTCGGAGAGAGTGGCGATACGCTGCCGGACCCGTGCGAAACCGTCCTTGTCGCCCGGGCTCATCGTCGACAGATCCATGGCTATGTCGTTCAGCGTTTCGCGGGCATCGTCCAGACGTTGGCCGTCGACTTGCTCGTTTGCGGCCTTCGGATCGTCTTTGCTGCAGATCGGCTCCGGAAAACTCTCCTGCAACAGGGTTCCCGCCCCGGCAAGCGATTCGGCGTCGAGTTCGGCACATCCGCTGTCGCGCTTCAGGGCTTCGAGCAGATCGGCGGGCGGTGCCGCGGCGGACTTCTTCTTGGACTTGGTGGCCTTCTTGGGTGCGGCCACCGCCTCCTTGGTCCATTGCAGGACCTGGCGAATGGTGTCCATGGCCGCAGTGGCATCCGTAACGTCTCTGAGAACGATGCGCTCGGCAACGACCGCAACGGCTCGGACGTAGACGGCCAACGGGGCTTGGACTTCGCATTCGTCCATGGCTCGCGCTAGGGCGACGCACTCTTCACCCAACGTGACGAGGGACTGGAGGTCGCCGGGTTCGGTTTGCTCCAGTTGCCCCCACACGATGTCCATCAACGCTTCAACAGCCTGGCTTTTCTTTTTCATGGTCGCATCCGTCTTCCATCCTAGAGACCAAGAAACGACGATACACGGCGATGTGCAGGCCTGCACGCGCGGCCAATAGTAAGGGGTATCGAGTTATTTGGCTTGAAATCCCAATGGGGTATCTACCCTAGCCTTCCCCTGTCAGCCGGTGAACAAGCCGCCAGGAACAGCTTTTTCGCCATTTGAAGGCCGTGAGGGCGTGTTTTGGGGCCCCCTGCACAGGCGTCTGCACCTCAAGCAACCATTGAAAAAACGCCGCCGCCACTGTCGTCTGACCCGGCGCGGGGACTTGTCGGTGCATTCGCCCGTCTGGTTCGATGTCGACCATGGCGACAGCGAGAGGCTCGGGCGGCAGCGCGGCGGAAGCCCGCCGCTGCAACTTCCGTGGGCATAAGAGGAAAACTCCCTATTCCGAAGACCTGACCATATGCCGATGAACCACGAGCAGCGTGAATGTCTGCAGGGCCCGGCCGATCGGGACAGCCATGCTGCGCAATAACAGTAAAAAGGGGGAGCGGTCTACGTGAGTTCGGATGGGGAAGGGGACGTACACTCATGGACGCAGCCTTGATGGAGCGCATCAACAATTCGAAGAGCCTGCCGACCATCCCCGCCGTGGCCTTGGAAGTGCTGCGCATGTGCCGGTCGCAGGACACGAACGTCCGGGACATCGCCGAGGTCATCAGCCGCGACCCGGCCATGTCGAGTCGCATTCTGAAATTGTCGAACTCCTCGTTCTTCGGCGCCCCGACCAAGGCCACCACCGTCTCACAAGCCCTGGTCCGAATGGGACTGCGGAACGCCCGTATCCTGGCGCTGAGCTTCAGCGTCGTCAACCAGAAGCCCGCTGCGGAGAGTCCTTCGACGTTCGACCACAGCGCGTTCTGGCGCTCGTCGCTGATTACGGCCGTGGTGGCCAAGACGATCGAGGACTGGACTCGCCGCCGCTCCGTCGGGGAGGCCTTCACGGCCGGCCTGCTGCAGGACATCGGCATCCTGACGCTGAACAACGTGCTGCGAGACGAGTACGCCACGGTGCGTCACGAGGCCCAGCAGAACGGCCGCGAACTGCATGAAGTGGAGCGGCAGTTCCTCGACGCCGACCACGCCGAGGTCGCAGGCTACATGCTCGGCATGTGGAGCATTCCGGACTGCATCGTGCTGCCGGTGGCGGCCCATCACGCCCCGGAATCGCTCGACGCCGATAACCCGGAGGACGCCCGAATGGCCCGCGTCCTGCAGATGGCCGACGCCTTCATGAGAATCTTCTGCGAAGGCGTCAACGCCGACAGCGCCCAGCGCTGCTGTCGCTTGTGTGCCCAGTACCTGAGCTGGAGTCCTCAGAAGGTCATGAAACTGATTCGAGAGGTGGCCCCGTCGGTGCAGGAAGCGGCCCAGATGCTGTCGGTGGAAATTCCGACAGACGTTCTGGCCAATGCGGCCAAGGCGGAACTGACGGGAATGGTCGAAAACGCCCACTCGCACGTTGCGGGCACGGCACGCTAGCATCCCAAGGCAGAGGAAGAGGAAAGGAGTCCTACAGTAATGCCTCCAACCATGAAAGTCGACTACATCAATGCCTTCGTCGGCGCGACGCGGAACGTCTTCTCGTCGATGCTGCAGACCGAGGTGACACTGGGACAGGTCTCCGTCAAGACCAGTCACGTGACGGCCTACGACATCTCGGGCATCATCGGCCTGAGCGGCGACGCCATCGGTTGCGTCGTGGTGAGCTTCCCCATGGATACGGCCCTGGCAGCCTACAAGGCGTTCGCCGGGGAAGAAGTGGACCCGATGGACCCGAACTTCCTGGACGCGATCGGCGAGGTGACCAACATGATCGCCGGCAACGCCAAGGCGGAGCTGGAGGGCATGTCGATCAGCATCGGCCTGCCGACGACCATCATGGGACGTCAGCACTGTGTCAACGCGCCCCAGAACGTGCCGTTCATCGTTGTACCGTGTCATTGTGGACTGGGAAATTTCGCGATCGAGGTGGCATTCCGTTGCGTCAAGGAATGATGGCCACTTGGTAAGGAGACCGGATGATGAGAGTATTGCTCGTTGACGATTCGAAGGTCATGCGGCAGATTCAGCGTCGTTCACTGGAAGGCTTCGGCTTCACGGACATCCTCGAAGCCGGCGACGGCGTGGAAGGCCTGCAGCAGATGTCGTCGGACCCGAAGCCGGACATTGTCATTCTGGACTGGAACATGCCGCGCATGGACGGTCTGAGCACGCTGCGGAAGATTCGCGAGAGCGACAAGAAGACGATCGTCATCATGTGTACGACCGAGGCCGAGAAGCCGCGTGTCGTCGAGGCCGTCAAGGCCGGTGTCACGAACTACATCGTCAAACCGTTCACCCCCAGCGTACTACAGGAGAAACTCGACGAGACGCTGACCCGCATGGGCTTGAGCATGCCGACCACCCAGTAGCCGGAGGTCACACGCGTGCAGAAGACGGCAACCAAAGACACGGCCGGGCGGATCGACGTCAAGATCAGTGACGACCTGCTGGAGGCCTACTTGGTCTTTCGCGGCGGCGCCAAGGTGTCGCCCCCGACCAGTCTGGAAGTGATGGCCCTGCTGGGCGAGAACTGCATCTCGATCGACCGCGACGCCATGGCCCGTGTCAAGGAGGCCCTGACGGAGTGCCGTCGCGGCAACCTGCCGCGCGGCGGCACGCTGCTGGTCCGCGGCTCGCCGCCCACCGAGAGCACCGACGAGCACATCGAGTGGCAGGCCGAGGCCGCGATGGATTCGGCGGCAACTCCCCTGCCCATCCGCCAGGTCACCGGCGGCCAGACGTTCGCCAAAATCTGCCTGGCCGAGCCCGGGCAGGCGGGGGTGGACGTTCACGGCCGGCCGCTGCCTGCAACCCCACCGCAGAACCTGACGCTGTCCCTCGGCGAGAACGTCCGCCGCGACGAGGAGAACAACCTGATCGCCGACGCCGACGGCATCGCGATGATCGAGGACGACACGCTGAAGATCGTCCCGCTGGTGGAGGTGGACGCGGCGTCGATCGAACCCGGCAAGAGCATCGAGGCTGAGGGTCTGATGGTGGTTCACGGCGACTTGCCGGAGGGTGCGTTCCTTCAGTCCCGAGCCGGAATGTTCATCGACGGACGCATGGCCGGCGGCCTGTTCTACAGCGGCGGCAGCCTGGTCTGCACAAAGGGCATCGAGGCCAAGGAATCCAAGGCCCGCCTGGCGGTGCACGGCGACGTGCATTGCCCGCACATGTTCGAGGCCCAGGCAAACGTCCAGGGCGACCTGATTGTCGCCAATGAGATGCACGGGGTGGATGCCTGCGTGCTGGGCCGCGTCCATGCGGGCGAAGCCCCGTTCTCCCTGGGGCACGTGGTTTGCAGTGGCGACGCACGGGTGGCCGTGCTGGGCTCGCCGCGAAAGGAAGAGACCCACCTGTCGGTCGGCGTCCATCACAAGCTGCGGAGGGAATTCGAGAAACTCAACGCCCTGTTCGCCAAGGTGGGACGGGCCTCGCAGGTCGTGGAGCGGGCCTGCTTCATGTCCACGATGCGGAAGGCCAGCGCCTCGACGCGAGAGAAGGCCTGTCAGTGGGAACTGGCCAAGCACGAACTCAGCCGCGTCCAATCTTCGGTCAAGCAGCGGCTGGACGCCATCAGCCAGTCGATGCACGAGTTCGGCAATGCGAGCATCCAAGTCAACGAGTTCATGTACCCCGGCTGCATGGTGGGCATCGGCGACGTGCAGGGACGGATCGACGCCAGTTGGAACGGTCCTGTGCGCGTGGTGGCCCAGCGGATCAACACCGTGGATTCGCTGGTCATCGAAAGCGAGTCGGGCCGCAAGATGGTCATTCGCTGAAAAACGTCTGGGCGTCAGGAAGGTAGAGGCAGGCGGCCGTGCCGGCGTTGGGCTGGCTGGCCAGGGCCAGCGTGCCGCCATTCTCGACAGCAAAGCGGCGGACATTAGCCAGCCCCTGGCCGTCGGTGCCGAAGGTGCTGAACCCGTCGCGCATGGCCAGTTCGATGATTTCCCCGTCCATACCGTCGCCGTCGTCGTCGACGATGACGACGTGGTAGCGGCCGGGCACGAGGTTGAGTTGCTCGGCCCTGTGCCGGTCGAGTCGCCGCGTGCCGGCCGACAGGGTGATCGTGCCGCCCGTAGCGGCCAGGGCCTTGAGGGCATTCTGCCCCAACTCCAGGATGGCCTGCGTCAATTCGGTCTCGACGGCGTGCACTGGCCGGAGACCATCGTAGGGGTCCAGCACGCGAATCGAGACGCTGTCGGGAGCCAGCTGGTTCAGGAGTCCGGCCACGCGGAGCATGGTCCGCGTCGTATCGCAGGTCGCCCCGTCGCCGATCACCGGGACTTGCCGGGCGCCGTCGATGATCTCCAGGCACTGGACGACGGCATCCCGAGCGGCAACAACCGATCGCAGCGTTCCGGCGTTCTTGTCGGTCTGCAACTCGACGCCGTCGCAGAGGCCGCCGAGCTTCATGCCGACGGCGGACAGGAGATTGCGCAGGTCGTGGAAGGCCTTGCGATGTTGCAGGAGTTGTCGCCGCAACTGCTGGAATTGCGGCGGACGGCGAGGGGCGGCGCCCTCCCATGAAGGCATCGCCCGGACACTACCGAATTGGGTCATCTACGGCGATTCCTGGTGCGCGCCTTCCCCCCACGAGAAAGCAGCACGGCACGTCATCTACACGACAGCAAGCTCTTCGCGGATGGCGTACCGCACCAGTTCAGCTCGGCTGTGAATGTCGAGTTTTCCCATCAGGCTGGACGTTTGATTGTCGACCGTCTTGTAGCTGACGCCAAGACTCCGGGCCGCCTGCTTGACGCTCTGGCCCTCGGCCAGCAGGCGAAGGACTTCCACCTCGCGCGGCGTCAACTGGGCGAAGCGGGTCTGCGGCAATTCCTTCAGAGTGGGCGCGCCGTCCTCGACGACCATGCGGCAGAGGACCTCGGGCACGAAATGCCACTTGCCGGCGGCCACGTCGCGGATCGCGGCAGCCACGCTCTGAACGTCGTGGCTCTTGAGCACGAAGCCGCGAGCGCCGGCGTCGATGCAGCGGGCGATGTGGCGATCGGCGTGGTAGGCGCTCAGGAAGATAATGCTCGTGGCCGGACAGCGGCGCGCGATCTCGCCGGCGGCCACAAACGGGCTGCCCGGCATGTCGATGTCGAGCAGTACCACCTCGGGGCACATGTCCCGGACGAGGAGGGCCGCCTCGGCGGCATCCCCCACGTGGGCAATCACCTGAATGTCCGGCTCCTGGTTCAGACGCTCGACCAGGCACTCGCGAAACATCTCATGGTCATCGGCCGCCACTACACGAATGTGATCCATGCCGCCACCTCTCCCTCTCAGGTGGGTAGCCCCCCATGGACTTGGCTGATCTATTCGCCTTTGTCCCAGCGCTGTGCTCGCCCATCCTCGCCGCCGCGGGAAAGCCCGCGGGACAGCCGATAATGGGTTTACCCTATGTATCGGCACGCACGGGAAGATTCTGCAGTTCCCTGCAAAGAATTCCTGAGGGGCCCTTCCGGCGGCACGGACGCTGCCCTTGCCGCCCTGTCAGATCCTGTAGGCCGCACGGAGGCGTTTGGCCAGGCTCGACAAGAAAATGCAACCGAGCAGGCCGAGGAGCATGATCAGCTTCATCAGGCCAACGGCCATGATGTAGACCTGCCGGGCCGTGATGTCGGTGACGCCCCACATCGAGAGCACCAGGTTTCGCCACGGCTCGCTGTAGAGATAGGCCACGTAAGCCAGGCCGGTCACGATAGTGATCGCCACGCCGACCGCCCAGGCCCGCCATGCAGCCCCCGCGACGGCGCCCACGCAATCGGCATGAGCCCTCTTCAGTTCGTCAATTTCCATCACCCTGCCCTCCAATGAGTGCCAGTGAAATGCGAACCGCGACAGGCGGCGATTCGGGTCATGTTGACCGCTTCATAGTAGAAGGAACAGGGGTACGAAGCAAGGTGCCGTTGTAGGGGTCACTCGCGAGCGACCCTCGCCAGTATCGAGGGCGGCTCGCGAGCCGCCCTACAGACTGCGGCTGCCGCGGTCAAGCTTCGCTTGGCCACAAAGAACGTTCGCGACGTGGCGGAAGGTCATCATGGCCTAGCCTGTCGGCTAGAGCGGTTTGCGTTTTTATCTAGCGCGATGTGAGAGGAGTTGGTAGGCTTCTGTGCCAGGAGGTGAGGGCATGGAAGCGT
>JAFGPY010000290.1 GCA_016935955.1 Planctomycetota bacterium | reverse complement strand
CTCGACGCCGCTGGAGCTGGACGGCTCGAAAGACCTGTGGGGCTTCCGGATCGAGGACACCAGCCCGTCGCTGCAGAACAACGCCCGAGGACTGGCCGTCATGGCCGCTACGGCGAGCAGGGGCGAGGGAGCTGGCGGCAGCAACGAACTGCCGGTGGCGGACGCCGGAGAGAATCAACTCGTCACCGATGACGATGACAGCGGCAGCGAGACGGTGACGTTGGACGGCAGCGGGTCGAGCGACTCGGACGGCACGATTGTCAGCTACGTCTGGGCCGAGGGCGGAAGCCCGATCGCCTCGGGCGAGACGGCCAGTGTGTCTCTGGGCGTCGGGACGCACACGATCACGCTGACCGTCACGGATGACGACGACGCTACCGACAGTGACACGGTGACGGTGACGGTCCAGGGGTATACGAACGTCGCCCCGGTGGCCGATGCCGGCAGCAACCAGACGGTGACCGACAGTGACTCCAGCGGCAGCGAACTGGTGACGTTGGACGGCAGCGGATCGAGCGACGCGGATGGCACGATTGTCAGCTACGTCTGGAAGGAGGGCGCCAACCAGATCGCCACAGGAGAAACGGTCCAGGTGAGTCTGACGGCCGGTTCGCACACGATCACGCTGGAGGTCACCGACGACGATTCGGCCACGGACGACGACACGGTGGAGATCAAGATCAACGTGTTGCCGGTAGCCGACGCGGGAACGGACCAGTGGCTGTGGGATCTCGAACCGACCGGCAGCGAGGACGTCGTTCTGGACGGCAGCGGGTCGCTCGACTCGGACGGTTCGATCGTCAGCTACGTCTGGAAGGAAGGCGCCAATCAAGTCGGCACGGGCGAAAGCCCCGTGGTCAGCCTGAGCGTCGGCACCCACACGCTCACACTGGTGGTGACCGACAACGACGGCGCCACGGATGACGACACGGTCAACATACGAATCGGAGGCCGCCCAACGGCCGACGCCGGCAGCGACCAACAGGTGACCGACAACGATGAGACGGGCAGCGAGACGGTGACGCTGGACGGCAGCGGGTCGAGCGACTCCGACGGCACGATCGTCAGCTACGTGTGGATGGAGAACGAGGAGGCCATCGCTTCGGGCCAGACGGCCGAGGTGTCGCTGAGTGTGCGGCTGCACGAGATTACGCTCGTGGTGACCGACAACGAGGGCGGGACGGATAGCGACGTCGTCAACGTTCGCGTCTATGCCGCGCCGCCGCCGGTTTGTCTGGACCTGTCCGACGGGTTCAATCTGGACGCATGGTGCGGCCCACTTGAAATGCAGGCGGTCTACACGGACGGTTCGTACGACCTGCGTGAACTGCAGGGCACGCGCGAGGCCGACGGTGTCGGGTGGGGCGTCGTTTCAGGCGGTTATCTGCTGGTCGGCGGTTCGACGGAGGAGGGATACGGCGAGACCTACTCCATAGAGGGTCAGTGGTTCCATCCGCGGTACGTGTCCGGGACCGAAGGCACGCCTGAAGACGGGGTAATCACCGGTGGAGACGGGCGGTTCTATCATCTTCCCTCGACGCTGGGCAACAGTGTCTACAGCGGCGACCTGCTGGAGGTGGCCGACCCCGGCTCGAGTTGGGACATCCAGCCCAACGTGGTGGTTGTCGGTTCGAATCACTACACCAGCGACTGGCAGGTGGCGGAAGTGGAAATCGAACTGCCCAGCGGGCAGAAGGGCAAGTACACCGACGTGAATTTCGTGCTTGCGGCCATGGACACGGCCGACCGGGCGCGAAGCATGCGAATCGTGGCCCTGTACGGCAGTACGGGTACTGACGAGGAGGTGTTGTACTCGTTCAGTACTGAGGACGGCGGCAGCGGGCCGAAGGTTCTCGAACAGAGCGGCGGCACGGATTTCGACATCGTTTACACGTTCTCGAAGGTCTACAGCAACGACTCGGGAACGACCGGTAGCGTCAGCAGTGTCAGCGGCAGCTTGTACGAGTTCTCAACGCCCTTTGAACTGGATGACGAGAAGGACCTGTGGGGCTTCCGAATCGAGGACACCACGCCGACACTGCTCTTCAACGCCCGTGGGTTGGCGGTGTTTGCGGCAAGTGCGACAAGCATCGACACCCAAGGTTTCAACCTGCCGCCGATGGCCGATGCCGGCAGCGACGACGAGGTCGAGGACACCGACAACAATAGCTATGAAACGGTGACCCTCGACGGCTCCGGGTCAAGTGACTCGGACGGCGATATCGCCAGTTGGGTCTGGAAGGAAGGCGAAACACAGATCGCCACGGGAGAATCGCCGCAGGTGACGTTTGGCGTAGGGACGCACGAAGTGACGCTGATCGTGACCGACAACGAAGAGGAGACGGCCAGCGATACGGTAACGATCACCGTCAATGCCAGCAGCGGGTTCCACACCTACTACGTGGACTTCGACGCCGGCAGCGACATGAACAACGGTCTCAGTACGCTGACTCCCTGGCAGCATTGCCCCGGCGACAGCAATGCTACGGGGACGCCCGCCAGCACCACGCTCTACTACGGCGACAAGGTGATCTTCAAGGGCGGCGTGATCTATCGCGGCCTGGTGGCATGCCAGTGGTCGGGCACGAGCGGCAACCCGATTGTTTACGACGGTAACACGGCGGAGACGTGGGGGACGGGCCGCGCGATTCTGGACGGTAGCGAGGAACTGACCGGCTGGACGCAGTGCACCAGTGCGGAAGATTGCGACGGCAATCCCAACTACGCCAATATCTACTATACCTATGCACCGTCGGGCGTGGACGCTTTCAACGCCAACCTGATCGAGGACAACGAGTGGCTGCATTTGGCCCAGCATCCGAACATCTCCGACCCGTTCTACAGCGACAATCTGGACGACTACCTGACATTCGATTCGGCGACCGACACAACGATCGTCGATGCCGACTACTTCACGATGCAGGACGAGGATTACTGGGACGGCTCGACGTATATCTACATCCACGCCGGCAACAACAGCATCCTGACGCGTGCCGTGACGGGCTACGATCCCGAGAACAACGAGATTCAGTTCACGTCGCTCGGGACCACGTGGTATAGCAGCTATGCCATGGTCAACTCGCTGAAGATTCTGGACACGGCAGGTGAGTATGTGGTCCGTGAGGACCAGACCGGCCCGGGCGGCGGCCCGAAAATCTACCTGTGGCCGCTGACCGCTGGCGTGTCGGGCAAGGAGATCACGGTCTCGGTGCGCGACGGTTGCTTCACCTTCAACGACGAGAGCTACGTGACCGTTCGCGGCTTCAAGATGCAGAAGAGCGACGGCGACAAGGCGGTCCTCTACAACACGCTGGGCCAGAGCGTGACCGACATCCTGGCCCAGGACAACGTGGTGACGATGAGTCCGGGCAGCGGAATCAACCTGGACAGCGCGACAAGCTGCGTGGTCGAGGACAACGAGGTCATCGAGTGCAAGAGCCGGGGCATCATCCTGACGCACATGACGGACACGTCGATCAACGACAACTACTTGGAGAAGAATGGCGGCACGGGCATCGACTACTACTATGCCGAGGACAGCCAGATTGTCGGTAATGTCGTCGTGGGTCACCTGGGCCGTCATGCCAACGGCATCACCTGCTACCTGTCCTGCGACAATGTTCTCATCATGGGCAATTTCGTGTTCGGCGGTCGCATTGCCTGCACGGTGCAGACTTCGACCAACATGACGTACGCCTACAACGTGTTCCACGGCAACGACAGCACCTATGCGTTCGCCGACTGGGGCACGTGCGAGAACCTGTACCTGTACAACAACGTGATCCAGAGCGGCGGCACGACGATCGGCAGTACGAGCGTCGGGTCGTCCATGGTGGCCAAAAACAACATCATGGACGGCAGCAGCGTGCAGTATCGCGGCGGCACGTCGGAGTACAACATCTATACGAGCCTGTCGTGGACCCAGGATCCGAACAACCTCGGTACGGGCGAATTCCAGGACGATGCCGCGGACCTGTGGGTCGATCCGGATAACCTGGACTACCACCTGAAGACCGGCAGCACCGCGATTGACGCTGGTGTGGACGTGAACCTGGACTACGACATCGAGGGCACCAGCGTGCCGCAAGGCGACGATCCCGACATCGGGGCGTACGAGTACGAGCAGTAGCGGCTGAATTGCAGGACCGTATGTGAATGAGCGCTAAGGTCCGGTCCCGGCACTGGCGTCGCCAACCGGGACCGGACCTCCTCTTTGGCAGAAGGCAGGTTGTGCGTGCGGCCGCAGTTGCCCTATAATCGAACCGTGCGAGACAGGGCCGAGGGATTCGATAAGCCGACCGGCCCATGACGATTTCAGAGAAGGAGGACCGCGAGCGACATGTCTGCCAGGAGCTACGCCGTCATCGGAACTGGCGCCGTCGGCGGATTTTACGGTGCGCGACTGGCGCACGCCGGTCTCGATGTCCACTTTCTCCTGCACGGCGACTACGAGCATGTGCGACGGCACGGTCTGCGGGTGGATTCGGTTGACGGCGATTTCACGTTGTCGCATGCTCAGGCCTATGCCCAACCGGACGATATGCCGCCATGCGACGTTGTCGTAGTGGCATTGAAGACGACGCAGAATCATCTGTTGCCGCAACTGCTGCCGAAGCCTGCTGGGGACAGGGGCGTGGTGCTGATGCTGCAGAACGGACTGGGCGTGGAAGACGATGCTGCTCAGATCGTCGGTCACGATCGCGTGATGGGCGGGCTTTGTTTTCTCTGCTCAAACAAAGTCGGCCCAGGCCACATTCACCACCTGGATTACGGCTTCGTGACGTTCGCCGAGCATGCCGCAGAGGGCCGCGCGGTCGGAATCACGCCGCGGATGGAGGCCGTGGCCGGCGATTTCCGTGTCGCGGAAATCGAGACGCGCTGCGTCGAGGACCTGGTGCTGGCCCGGTGGCAGAAGCTGATCTGGAACATTCCCTTCAACGGTCTGTCGGTGGTGCTCGACGCCACCAGCGCCGAGTTGATGGCCGACCCGCAGACGCGCGGCCTGGCCGAGGCCCTGATGCGTGAGGTGGCGGACGGGGCAAGATCATGCGGGCGTGAGATTGACGGGGCCTTCATCCGCCACATGCTCGACCTGACCGAGAAGATGAAGCCGTATCGCACGAGCATGAAGATCGACTGCGAGTTGAAACGGCCGCTGGAAGTCGAGGCGATCTTCGGCAACGCGCTGCGTGCCGCCGTAAGGGCAGGGGTACAGATGCCGCGCGTTAACACTTTGTACAAACAACTGAAGTTCATCGATGGCCGAAACCTTGCCGCAATGCGCAGCGAGAGTGCCTGAACAGCCGCCTTGTCATTTCTTACGGTCATGCAATGTTGCCAATTATGCGGGTGTGGGGCGGTAATGCGGGGCTGCGCGCCGGATTCTTGTCCTATTCACCGCGCTACGTCTTCGCTCGTGACGGGACATGCTGTGGGCGGTTTAATGGGTGTGCACACGTAGCCGGCTGCGAGACGCCAGTGTGACAGAGACATCGGGCACCTGGAAGGAGATGATCGAATGAGAACGTGGACCCTCACAGTGTCGTTATTAGTTGCGATCGGGTTGTGCGGCTGCGGGATGGCCTGGGCGCAGGACGCGGCGACCGCGGCGCTGCCGAAGGAGCCTCCCGGTCTACGCGACGCCGAAGGCAAGAGGATCGTGCCGTTCTACGGGCTCTATTGCTGGGCGAGCGACTTCGAGTCGGCGCAATACCTGGATCTCGTCAAGCAGACTGGTTTCAAGCTGATCTCGACGCACATCGGATCCGACCAGGAGTCGGGGATGCTGGTGGCTGCCAAGAACGGCATCGAGATGGCCGGTTACTTTTCGCCGAATCGTTGGGCCAGGACGGGCGATGTCGAAGGCTATCGCAAGGCGGTTCGCGAGGCGGTTGCGCGCTATGGTCCCGGCGGGGCGTTGTGGAAAGAGAATCCCAACGTGCCCGCGCGGCCGGTGCGCTACTGGGTGATCGACGGTGAACCGGGCACGGAATTGAAGCCCGAGGGCGACGTGATGCCCGACGAGGCCTTCACGGCCTGCCTGAAGGCGGCCCACGACGAGTTGAAGGCCTGGAGCAAGGAATGCCAGGTTGTGGCCATGGGGCCGATCGGCTGCGTGGACGGAGCCATGCCCGGCCCGCAGTACGTGGACAAGGAGCGAAAGGTCATGGGCGGCCAGGTCTTCATCCGCGGCGTTCATGAGCACGGCGGCTTCCCGTACTACGATTGCATCGACCTCCACCCGTTTTCGTTCCCGTTGCCGCCGGACTCGACCGGGTTGGCCAAGGCGCTCAAGTGGGTGCAGGACGAGTGCCGCAAGCGCGGCCAGGAGCGGCCGATCTGGTTCACGGAGATTGGCTGGCCGATGGCCTACGGTCCGCCGAATCCGTTCCACACGACCAAGGACCAGACGGCCGACTACATGATCCGGGCCCTGGCCCTGTCGGCCCGGCACGGTGTGCAGTGCCTGACGCTCACGTACGTCAACGACCAGTTCTCGCCGCGGCGGCAGCAGGGGTACTACCTACTGAAGTCCTACGGCTTCTACAAGGACGGGAAGATGCGACCTGTGGCCGAGATCACGAAACTGATGATCGACCTGATTCCCGATCCGCAGTTGCTGGAGATCGTCAGCGACGGCGAGAACATCGGCGATGCGGCGTCGCGGTGGAGCGATCGACCCTTCGGCGACAGCGGCTTCTACTGCTACAAATTCCGCGGCAAGGGGACGAGCGAGGTCTATTGCCTGTGGACCGAGGGCAAGCCGTTCCGTTACAACCTGAAGGTGCCGAAGGACAAGATGGTCCTCTACAATCGCGAACTGCTGGGCGGGGTTGTCTACTCGAAGGAGAACGGCTCGATCAATGACGCCGGCGAGATGCGTCTGCCCATCACCGGCACGCCGATCTTCGTCTCAACCGACGTTTCGGCCGAACAGGAGAAGGCCACGGAACTCTACTTGTCACCGAAGCACTGGAACGACTGGAAAGCCATTCGCGGCGCGGAGAACTGAATCGGCCGCCGGTGTGGGCAGCTTCCGCGGCGAAACGCTCGAAAGGGGAGACACACGATGATTCGGATCTTACAGCATGGCGCACTGGTCTTCATTGCCGCATGTGCAATCGGCATGGCGGCGACGGCGGACGCGGCGGGACCTCCAGCGACAACAACTGCGAGGGCGGCTATGGCAGCGACTGACCCGTCCTTGGCGGCGCCGGACCTTTATGCCCTCTATGGTTGGGCCGAAACGTATGTCAAGCACGCCGAGGACATGAAGAGACTTGGCGTTCGCTGGGCCCGCATCGGCGGATGGGAACACAAAGAGTGGGCCGACAAGGCGGCTCTGCTCGCCGCTCGCAACGGGGTGCACCTGACGCCGACGCTCATCATGCAGGAAATCTCCTACGGCAAGACCATGCCGGTCGAGGCCTCGATCAAGCTGTGGCGGGAGCGTGTCCGAGAGAATGTGCTGCGCTACGGCCCGGGCGGCACGCTCTGGAAAGAGAACGCGGACCAGCCGGCCCTGCCGATTCGCTACTGGCAGATATGGAATGAGCCGAACATCGACTTCCTCACCCCGCCGAACGACGAGACGCTACGGACCGAGCTTTATGCCAAGCTCCTGGCCGCGGCCTCGGAGGAGATTCGCAAGATCGATTCCCACGCGATCATCGTCGGCTTCAACACTGCCAGCGGCACGCCTGACCGCGGGCAGGCTTTGAAGGCCGATGGCATGTTTCAGAGGCTCAAGTACATCGGATGGCGGAAGTTCATCCGCGACGTGGCGACGGCCACGGGGCCGAAGCCGTTCGACGCCGTCGGGATCCACCCGTACACGCAGCCGCTCGGCCCCGAGGAAGGGGGCGTCATCCAGGGGATGGGGATGCTGGAGGAGGTGGCCAAGCCACTGAGGTTCGCCGACAAGCCGGTCTGGTTCACCGAAATCGGCTGGCCGCTGGAGTACCCCAACAAAAAGCAGGTCCGCGACGAGCGTCAACAGGCCTGCTTCCTGGTCCGTCTGTTCGGCCTCTCGGCGGCGCACCAGGTGGCCCAGGTCCAGATCATGTACATGACCGACATTGTCTACAGCAAGGACAATACGCGGCGATCGTTCGGCCTGTTCCTCGCACCCGGCAAGTGGCGCGAGCAGGCTGCGGCCCTACGGATCATGGTTCGCCTGATGCCCGAGCCGCGCAAGGACGCCAAGATCGTGGCCGAGGAAGCTGGCGGCGTGTTTGCCTACGAGTTGTCGGGGGCGACGGGCCAGCCGGTGCTGATGGCCTGGCACACGGGAACGGGCCAGGTGGAGCGAGAGTTCCCCGCAGCCGACGGTCCGCTCACGCTGGTCGACATGCTGGGCAAAACGAGCGAACTGAAGGCCCAGGGCGGCAAGGTCAGGCTCACACTGGGCGAGGCTCCGGTCTACGTCGTTCGCGGGTCGGCGGCCGAGGTCGCCGGGCAGTTGGCGCGGGAGTAGCGACCGCTCGCAGCCATGCGGCGGTCCTGGGGGGACGCCAGGAAGAGGTCCGGTGTGAAGCGAAGAGTTGAAACAGGATGCGGGTACGGCCCGCGACGAAGGCAGGCTTGCACATGCACGGGAGATAGACTCGGAAAGGGACAGAGAGCATGGCGAGAATCATCAAAGTGTTGGCCCGTGTTCTGGTGGTAAGCCTCTTCTTGTCGTCGGTTGCCGTGGCGGACCTGACGCTGGTCGACAAGGGGCGAAGCGACTACGTTGTCGTTCTCGACGACAACGCCAGCCGGTCGGAGAAGTGGGCAGCCCAGGAGTTCATCGATCACGTGGAGAAGATGTCCGGCGTCCGGCTCGCAATGGCCGCACCCGAAGCCGCGTTGCCCGCCAAGGCGGTGCTCATCGGGGCCGAGAGGCTGGCCGCCTCTCTCGGCGTGAAGAAGGACAGCTCGCTGGGTGATGAGGGCTTCGTGATACGGACTGTCGGCGACCGGCTGGTGATCGCCGGCGGCAAGCAGCGTGGCACGATGTACGGCGTCTACACGTTCCTGGAGCACCTGGGATGTCGCTGGTGGACGCCGAGCGAGAGTACGATCCCGTCGCTGAAGACGATTGTCATGGGGCCGCTGGACATTCGCCAGACGCCGAAGCTCCAGACGCGGAACATCATGTATGCCGAGGGGCACAATCCGGCTAACCATCTGTGGTACGTTCGCAACAAGCTCAACGGCATCGGGTGGAACGAGATCGACGAGCGTTACGGCGGCGGGAGCCTGTCGGCCGGCCTCCAGGCCCACTGCTCGATTGACTACGTGGAGTCGTCGGTCGAGGAGATGAAGCCCGAGATGTGGGCCCTGGTCAAGGGCAGCCGCACGCACGACGAGATTTGCCCGACCAATTCCGATGTGATCAAGGCGACCGTCAAGAGCATGGCAAAAACCTACAGGGAGAATCCCGGCACGCCGTACCTGGTGCTGGCCCACGAGGACAACGATGCCGCGTGCCAGTGCGAGACGTGCTCGGCACTGGCCGAGAGGGAAGGGCGATCCGCCATTTGGTGGCACTTCGTCAACAAGGTGGCCGAGCGACTGGCAAAAGAGGTGCCGGGGGCTAGGATTCAGAGCGGCGCGTACGGTTGGAGTCGCCCGCCGCTGAAGACGATGAAGTTGCAGCCCAACATCATTGTCCGCTTCGCGCCGATCGAGTCCGACTACGCCCATCCGCTGGCCGACGCGAGCAATCCCGAAAACGCCAAGGTGAAGGAAGACATCACGGCCTGGAGTCGCGTCGCTCCGGCGATGATGATCTGGACGTATGTGGGCAACCGCGCTCACTACCTGATGCCGAACCCGGACCTGGACAGCCTGGTGCCGAACATCAAGTTCTTCGCCGACCACAAGGCCATCGGTATCACGGAGCAGGGGACCCACGTCGGCGCGGGGACGGAGTTCGTGCCGCTAAGAATGTGGGTGCAGGCCAGGGCCCTGTGGAACCCGGACGCTGACGGCAAGGCCCTGATCGCGGAATTCCTTGAGGCCTACTACGGTCCTGCGGCATCCGCGGTTGCCGAGTACATCGACATCATGCACCGCTACGGACGCGAGCACAACTACCACCTGGGCCGCGTGACACGCATGAACGCGCCGTTCCTTCAACCAGAGATTATCGCCGAGGCCGAGGAGCTGCTGCGCAAGGCCGACGGGGCGGCCAAGGGCAATCCGGACTTCGAGCGTCGCGTCCGCCATGCCCACATGCCGATCTGGTATGTCCTGACTAAACGCGGGCCGCTGAGCCGCACGTGGCAGGCCACGGAGAAACGGGTCGGCAAACTCGATTTTGCCGAGATGGCCGCTCAACTGAATCGCGTCGCCAAGGACTACGGCATCACGGCTGTGGCCGATCCGGAGAATGCCGAGCCGTTCTTCCAGTGGCTGACCGACTACGGCCGCCTGGTTGCCGAGAAGAGCGCCGTGCTGCCCCCCGAACTGGATATGAAGGACTTCCCGACGACGCGGTTGCTTCAGGCCCGGCAGATCGACTCGGGCTGGCTGGCGCGGACGGGTTGGTGGGTTCGCGACGAGGCGGCCAGCGACGGATGGGCGCTGAAGGTGCCCACGGCGAAGTGGCTCATTCAGCACCATTTCAGTCGCTACGAAGAATGCGCCGGGGCCAAGCGGTTCAAACTCTTCATTCGCGTTCGCGGCGGCAAAGCCTCCGGAGAAGGCAAAGCCTTCGTCTGCGGCACGCGCGGCGACATACTCGAAGTGACGGCCGAGCAGTTGGCCGACGGCAAGTACCACGTTTTCGAGGTAGGCGAGTTCGACGTCACGGACGACATGATGACGTACATCGCCCTCTCGCGTCCGTCGGTCATGAACGAGGTCTACTTAGACTGTCTCTGGCTGCAGCCGGTGAAGTGACATTTCGCTTGGCTGCAGTGTGACACATATGGAACGGGCCGCGACCTCCAGCGTGAGCTTGCGGCCCGTTTTCTCTATGTCGTCGCTGGGATGACATTTACCTGCCAAGGCGTTCTTCCGGGACTCCGTCGACTATTCGTGCCCGCCGTGTTCTTTCAGCAACTCGATGGCCCTCTTCATTGGCTGCGAATCCGCCATGATGGGCCGCGTTTTTTCGATCAGCGCTCGTTTCAGAGGTGTTATGCCCTCGCGGTCCTTCGCATTGACCTGAGCGCCATTCGCCAACAAATACTCCACAACGTCGGCATTGCCCTCACTTGCTGCTTTATGCAAAGGAGTCCGTCCTAGATTGTCAGTGGCCATAACATTGGCTTTGTTGCCGATGAGCAGCTTGCACATGATGAGTGTACCCTGACGGGCGGCGACATGGAGTGGCGTCTCACCCTCATCATCTTGCGCGTCAATGTCGGCGCCTCGCTGAATAAGTAGTTCTACGACGCCGGTGTATTCGATCGTATTGCCCACGGCTTCATGAAGGGCCGTTTTCCCCCAAGAGTTGCGGCAGTTGACATCAGTTCCGCGATCCAGAAGAATCTGGGCAACGTCTTTGCGATTCCTGAAAGCGGCGTATTGCAAGGCCGGCATGTGGTTGTAGTCTGATTCCCTCCAATTGGCGAGAAATTGCTCAGGGGTCTCGAACTCCACAGCGATTTCGGGGTCGTCGGGGTCTCCCGAGAAGAGGAACTTCATGTCGGGGCCCCGGGTTACAAACGGCCCTGCTTCGGGATGAGGACACCACTCGTATCCCTGTGCCACCTTCCACGTTATCACATAACCCCAGTGGTCGTCGTACGCGACAGTCCGCAGGCCGTTGACAACGTCCGGCACCTTCGGAAGGCGATGCCACGCGCCGTCGTCTTTTCTGTAGATCGGCTGGAGGTAGGGATAGTCCTTTTTGGCGTCCTTCGCCCCCAGCACCGCCACGTACGAGTCTTTGTATGGCACGACATTGCAAATGAACCAATCATCCCGCTGGCGGTAGGCCGCAGCCTCTACGGGCTCAGACCATGTAACGCAGTCGCTGCTGTTGTAGAGCAAGAGCCTGTGCGGCGGCGAATCCGGCCGCAGAAAGCCGCTTCGCTGAGACTCTATCAGGAAGAGGTCGTACGTTCCGCTCTTGTTCTGAAACACACGGTATGGCTCCATCCTCCGCTCGGGATTCTGCGGGCCGGCAGTTCTCTTCCACTGCAGGCCGTCGCGGCTTGTCCAGACCGTTGTTGTCGCCCAACCGCTCAGCATCACCAACTGTCCGCCATCATCCAAGGTCATGGGACCGTAGGCCGGCATCCGACATGGCGCGCTCCAGTGTTCGAAGTCGCGAGACCAGCATATGTAGCCATCCTCGCCGTGCCGCATACCGCGCGTCGAGCAGAAAGCCAGAATGAAGCGGCCGGTCTCGTCGCGAAACAACTGCGGCTTCATCTCTACCCAGGCCGATGAGACCGGCAGTTCAAGTCTCCGTGCCGGGGAGAAGGCGACGCCGTCCTTGCTCCATGAACTCCAGAGGTCATAGCCGTAGGGCCAGACCACCCATATTCCATCGCTGTCAGCGTGGACGGCGTGTGCCGTCTCCTGGGCGAACCTTGCATTGTAGGTTCTGAAGTAGTTCTCGTAGTCGCCGCCCACTGCAAGCGGGCAGCTGAAGGAAGCCCATGAACTTTCCTTCTTCCAGGGCATTGAGGCGTTGACCTTCACCTTCTTGCCCACCTCAACGGTGACCGTTGTCTGTACCTCGGAAAGCGGCTGGACCGTGTCTTGGGTGTAGAACCTGAGCACATGCTCACCCGGTGGCACCAAGCCGATCAGGCCCGGCCCCATCCTGGCGAAATGCCCGTCAACGTCCGTCCGAATTGAGGCCGCATTGGTACCGAGAATCTCAATGACTCCGTGTTCTTCGACTCCTGCAAACTCGGCTGTGATTCTCACGTTCCGAAGGAGATGCGACTTGTACTCGGCAGGGGCATCGGTCCTGGCCTGGCACCGGGCCCTGAGAATACCGCATAGTGGCAGGTTGTCGAACGTGATGCCGTGTTGTGTGGCGTCGGTGAGATCGGCCTCGCTTTCTCCGACATCATCATGAATATCCTTTGTAAGAGTGACCCCAAACGTGCCGGAACTTGCCTTGGTTTGGGGATAGAACGTCAGTTTGGTAAAGACGAGCCCGGCTGGGGCGGCAACCACGAAACTGTCCGATGCTCGGAAGTATTCGCCCCGGGTCGGGCTCCCGAGCACCACCGCTCGCCTGGAAAGGCGCTCTGGAAACGCTTCGCAACTGCCTTCCCTGAATAGGGCCACCTTCTCCCAGCTTGTGAAGTAGAACATTCCCAACTCATTGCGGCTGAAGGTGTCTCCGGTCCAGGCGTGGTGTTCCCTCATGATCCGCCGCAAAGTGTTCTCAGCCAGATTCCAGTCTGCCGAACGCCCTTTCTCGGTGTTTGCATAACGAGTGAGAGTCTCGACGGATTCCTTGTAACGCTCGATGTGCTCGAAGAGCAGTGCGCGGCGCATTGTCAGCCATGCGGCGGGCGGTCCGCCGTCGCCATAGTAGTAGCCCCCTATCCGGATCTCGTCCGTCTCAGTGATGCCTCCGTATTTCTCCGTCAATTTGCCGTACAGGCTAAGCAGGACTTCGGGCGGCGTGTCCGTCTTCTCGTACGTGTCGGCATATTCCTTGATGGCATCCCCAATGCGCGGGTGGGTCTGGTCGCGGTACACAAACGCCTCGAACTCCCGGCGGGCGTGGTCGTAGCGGTTCATGAAGTAATACATCTTGCCGACCCAGTACTGGGCCTCGGTGTAGCCGGGGTCCTCCTTGGCCGCGCGGCGGAAGCTCAGCCAGCCTTCCGCGTAGCGGCCCTGGTCGTAGAGGTCCACGCCCTCGTAGAGGGCCTTGGCCGCAGGAATGCTCCGCGTCCAGGCCGGAAGGTCGCCCTTAACCTCCTCCGGCGTCTTGTGCGTTAGCCAGGCCAGCAGCTCCGCGCTCAGTTGCCGCACCAGGTCCAGAGCCTCGGCGGCCGGCCCCGAGACCTGCCGCCGGAACACCTCCTTGGTCGTCTCGAAGTTCACCACTTGGGCCGTGATCGTCAGCTTGTCGTCCTGCACCGTATAGGCGCCCGAGATGACATAGCCTGTCTTGTAGCCGATCCTCTTGAGTTGTTTGGGGTCCTCCATCATTTCCGGGACCCACGTCATCTTCTCGGCCAGTTCCTGCATCCGGTCGCGGGCCATGAGGTCCACCACGCGACTCTGGAACAGGTCGGTCGTTACGCGATCGGCCAGCCCCTTCTCCAGCCACACCCATTCCGGCGTGTCGGACGTCATGTGGAAGTTGAACACGGCCACGGCTGTTGTTTCAGCGGCACAGGGAAGTGCGACCAGCAGGACGACTGCGATTGGCATCGCGATAGTGGCACGGGTGATGAATCTGGGGGAGGGCAGTCGCATGTCAACAGGTCTCCACCGCCTCATTGTCCTCACGTTCGATCCTTGTGTTCCAGCCACTCGACGGAGGATTCTCTCTCCAATTGCCTCACTCGCTCCAGCACGGCCGCAGTCTCTCTCACGAGGTTGCGGCCTGTTCTTCTCGGCGTCACCTGAAGTCACGGGAGTCCCCATGCAAAGCACTCACGACTAGTCCTTCCCGCCGTGTGTATCGCTGGTGTTGTCACGCGATGACGGCTGCTGCTGGAGATCGATAAGGCGTTCTCGATCCTTAGCCGCAGCCTGGGTCTTGGGAAACTCCTCTTTGACCTTGGTGTAGAACAGCACGGCATCGTCCTTGGTGGGTCTGTCCAATTCGTATGCCCGGCCCAACTGAAAGAACTCCTCGGCAACGCGTTCCTGGGTGGTCGGGTGCGGCTTGGCCTGGAACAGATCGTCGATATTCTTGCACCGCGTAACATACGGGCCTGTTCTCGGAGATTTGAGTCTGTCCTTGTTCCAGGCGAGGACGTAGCCCCATCGGGGGTGCCACGCCATGTCTGACATAATCCCCGCTATCCCGTCAAACCACGGTGAGACTTCCCAAGTGCCGTCGGCTTTCTCACGGCTGATCCGGATGCAGTCAGGATGCATGCCAAAAATCGCCACGGTCGTTCGTCCGGTGCCGTCACAGAAAGCCGAAAACGTGTACTCGCGACTGGGGGCAAAAGGTATTCGCGAGATGAGTCTGGGTTTGGTCCAGGCGGCCCCACCCTTGCTCAGAACACTCACCAGCCAGTAATTTCGGACAGGGTTCCCAAACATGAGCAGCCCCGCTATCTCAATGCACCCGTTCTGGTGTCCTATTGCGACCGCCCGCTCCAGAAGCCCTTCGGAGCCTGCCAGACGCATCGGCTCTCCCAGTTCCCGCCACGTGAACAGGTCGTTGCTGCCCAAGACATGATACGAGACGTATGTAACCTGAAAACTCCGGTCCAGTGTCAAAAACTGGTCGGAGCCGTCCCGGTTCACGGCGATCGGAAAGAGACGCGGGTCGGCCATTGCGGGATTCGACCAATGCGCCGAGTCTCTCGACCACGAGACATAACTGCGTTTCTGATGGAGAATATCCCGGTTGCTCTCGAAGATGAGAAAGGACCTTCCCGTCTCATCACGCAGCATGCGGGGATTGGATTCCCGCCACGCGGAAGAGACGGGCGTATCGATTCGTCGCGGCGCGCTGAACGTGTCCCCGTCACTGCTCTGTGAAATCCAGAGATCGTCGCCATGGGACCAGACGATTCGTATGCAGTCGTTGTCCAGGTAGACGGCGGGGGGCTCCGGAAGCACGTCGTCTCCCGGATTCGACGGCAAGGCATAGTCCCGTGCGAGGAGTCGAACATTCCGCCAGGATGCAAAAGGGATGTCCTTCTTCCACGGGAGGCAACCGACCACTTCAGTTGCCTTTCCTTCGAGCACTTCCACCGTGGTCTGCCACGGTTCGTACAGAGACGCTCGCTCATCGTCGGAAGGCATCAGTGTGACAGTGTGTCTTCCGACTGGGACGAAGCCTACGATTTCGTTGCCGGATGCGGCCACCTGGTCGTCAATGCGAACCACGTAATCTGTCGGCGAGAGGCAGGCGGTGCGGATTGCTCCCACGGCGGTCTCCGGCTTCCTGGCTCGGGCCGAGAGCTCGAGTTCCTCAACAAGGACCGTGGATCTGTGCGAGACCTTTACTTGCAGCCACTGGCTGGGGAGAAAGCCGGTCAGAGTCACTCCCTTCTCGCGGGCCACCTTCATGGATTCGGTCTTCTTCGCGAAAACCCCTCCGTACAGAACGTGGCCGATAGCCACGGTGACGTCGCCTTCGGCATGAGGTTTTGTCTTGGCGAAGACGGTGACGGAGTCCAGGACCATTCGCTTGGCTGCCACAAGCGTGTACCAGACTGGGTAACTGGCCAGGTACTTGTCCGCCTTCTCTCTGTAGCTGGCTCCCGCGCCGCACAGGTAGGAACGTGGTGTCTCGTCGAACTTGTACCGCAGGTTCTCGAGCGTGTCGAGCGGTTCGCCGGTGACAAGGAGGTGCCGTGTCTTAAGGGCGGCGATATCGGCGCCGCGCATGGCTTGACCGTACAGCCCGTGGTCGAGTGCCGCTGACTCGCCACAAGGGTCCAGGTGTTTCAGGAGGTTCTCTCTCTTTGACCGCAGCCAGTTGCGAGCGCTCTGCTCCGAGCTGGTCATTACCTTTGCGTTGCCATGTGTGTTCTCCAGTTTCTCGTAGAGTTGCAGCAGCAGTTCCGCATTGGCGCCGGAACTCTCGAAGGAGTGCACGCCTTCTCTCAGTGCGTCACCGACGCGCGGGTGGTCGGGGGAGTGATAGAGGAATTCCTCGAAGCCTCGCCGTGCATGGTCGAAGCGGTTCATGAAGTAGTACATCTTGGCAACCCAGTATCGGGCTTCGACGTATCCAGCATCCTCCCGGGACGCCTGCCGAAAGAGGCGCCACGCCTCCGCGTAACGCCCGTGATCGTAGAGGTCCACTCCTTCATACAGTGCGCGGGTCGCCGGAATGCTGCGCGTCCAGGCGGGCAGGGTGGTCAGAAGCTGATCCGGCTTCCCCTCAACCAGCCACGCCAGCACTTCCGCACTGAGTTCTCTGATCAGGTCGAGCACCTGGTTGACGGACCCGGCAACGGATCGCCGTGCGACCTCCTGGTGGCTCTGCATGTCTATGATGACTGCGGTCATTGACAGGGCGTTATTGACCACGTCGTACGTGCCGCTGATCAGATACTCCGGGCGTACATGCTGGCGGACCGCGTCCAGGCTCTCCGCCGACTCCATCAGTTCCGGCGTCCACTTCATGGTCTCAGCCACACGCTGCATCGTGTCACGCTGAACAACCTGCACCCGTTGGCTGCGAAAGATATCGGTGATCATGCGGTCGGCCAGGGCCTTCTCGATCCAGAGGAAGGCCGGCGTACCGTTCTTCATCTGGAAGTTGAACGCCGCCACAACAGTGTCCTTTGTTCTTGGACGGGACAGGTTCCCCTTGGCTGTTGCGGGCTTGGGTGTCGAGCCATGTTCCGTCACCACTGCCTGGGGCTGCGGCTCGGGTGGTCTCGGCGTACCCACAGACGCTGCCGGTGAGGTTGGGGCCTGACCTGCCACTGCGGCCTTGGGGACAATGCCGTCCGGAAACGTCACCAGGCGAATCCACTGTCCTTGCAAGGCCGGTTCGCCCTCAACCACGTCCTCAATCTCCACCTTGTAGTTCCGGCATTCATCAGGGCCCCGCACAGCAGTCTGACGCACGTTGAACACGGGTACGCAGTGCGTGATCGAGTAGCTCTTGATGGTAGGCCGCGGCGACGCGGTGTAGTCCATTTCCTGTTCCACTTGGATGAGGATATGCCTGTATTCGCCCTGGAATTGGACATAACGTCGCGACGTCGGGAGGATCGCCCCGGCATCGTCAACCGGTTGTACGTAGCATCGGAAAGCCACGGTATTTGATATCGATGTCCAGTCCCCTGACGGATGAGGAGGGGGCTGTGGATTCTCCCAGTAGGCACAGCGCGCCGCCTTCAGTGTCAGACCATTCCATTCGATCGGCTCCTTGGACGAAAACCAGGTACATAGTTCCCGATTACTGCGCTGCTTGCTCGGCAGCACATACTCCCTCTGGTGAATCGTGGCGTACCCCTCGAACGATTTGTCGGGAACCTTGCTGGCATCGTCAAGATCGCAGGCTTCGCCGTCCACCTCAGGTTTTACCCCGTACTTGTCCGCCTGCTCACGCCACCAGAGGGCCATTTCGTCAAGGCCTAAACCGAACTTGTACTGCCCTCTGAAGGCAGGGTTCTCGTGATAGCACCAGATCTTCGTCTCGTAGCGTTTGTTGCCGTTCGCATCAACAAAGACGTCGGTGCGCCGCTCTCGGCGGCGTACCCCCTCCACGAGGGTCGTGCGTTGGAAGATCATCCGCACAATCTGTCCGTCTTGTCGATAGACGTTCGTTCGCAGAGAATAATCCTTGCCATTGTCTTCGTGGTATGAGCCTGACGGCGAGGCATGGGCAAATGCCCCGGTCGCCAGGGACACGACGATTCCCGTTGCCAGGGCCGCAACCCGGATCGTCAGCAGGTGACGCTCTGCAGAATCCATGTCTGTGGCCCCTTCGCACTGCCCGCGGCCTGTCCTTCCGGCTTCTCGTTGTTTCCCTTCTCCGGTCCCAGTCTCTCGACGGGGGACTCCTTCTCACGCTGCTTGGCCTGCTCCAGCAGGGGGGCGATTTCCTTGGCGTGGTCCGACCAGGGGCGGCGCTTCAGGTATTTTTCCCACTCAATCGCAGCGTGCGGCCATTCCTCGAGTCGCCAGTGGCACATGCCCGTCCAGTAGTGGACCTCGACGTAGTCCGGGTCCAGGTCGATCGTCCGCATCAGTTGCATGATCGCGGCGTCCATGTCGCCAGCGTAGTAGTGGCTCAGGGCCTGGGCGAAATGCAGCCCGGCGATCGGCGACTTGTCCACCGCTTCGGGATCGATCTCGGGCAACGGCACGGCCATCTGCTTGGCCAGGTTGCGGGCCAGTTGCAGTGCGGCCTCCATCATGTCCTCGGGCCGGCAGGTGACCTGATCGGCGGCAACCACCCGGGCCGTGGCAATCTCCAGGGCCTTGACGCTGACGGTCAGTTTGCGGTCCTGGAGGAACAGGCGTCCGACCAGCACCGTGTCGGCCTCCAGCAGCTTTCCGGCCGCCACGGCGTGCTCCTGTCCGGTGAGACCCTTGAGGGTCATGGCCTGCTCGCGAGTCAGGGCGTCGAGTTTGTAACGTTCGACGATGGTCAAGCACTCCTGTCGCGACAGAAAAACGCAGACCAGGTCTCCGATCCCCGCCGCCACGGGCTTGTACTGTTCCTGTCCGGTCTCGTTCTCGAGCGTAGCGGCGAAGAGCGTGCGGCGGGCCGGCTTGGCGGCAGGGGACGCGGCTCCTGCCGGGGCAGCTTCGGCGGCAGGTTGTGCCGGTTGGTCGGTTGTCGTTGCGGCAGCGGGTGCGGCCGATGGTGCGGGTTGCTGGGGCGATTCGCCCTCAGCCCGAGTTGCTGCAGGCACGAGGAACTGCAGGACAAGCGTCATTGCGAGGCATCGCGTGGTCATGGAGTGGCTCCGTGAGTGGGTTCATAGGGCTTCCGGCCCATCTTCGACATCGCACGATTTCCGCAGCGCACGGTCCCGTCGAACCGCCGCAGATATGCGAATCACCATGGAGACGCCAGAAATCGGCGGCGCCTTCCAAGTTTCCACGAGAATAATCGTTCTACCGACTTGCGGCCGCGGCTGCAAGCGACAAACATGGTCCCATGTGCGGTTCAAGGGTGGACTGGGTCGGGGGTGCAGCAGTATAATGCCCACCGCATGATTGACACCAACGTGGAGGCTGTGGGCGGTGGATGCTCGGAGCTCTGTTGCATGGTGCGTTGTTACGCTCGTGGTCCTGGCGGGATGCGAGCAGGAAAGGAATGACATGGCTGCCGAATCGATTCTCGATCGTTTTCAGGAAGATACCGTAGTCGTGTACGTGGGGGCGCATCCCGACGACGAGCACACCGTGGGGCCGCTCCTGGCCTATGCCGCCGACTGTTGCCGCGAGGTGACGGTCGTCTGCCTGACCCGGGGCGAGAGCGGCTGGAACCTCCACAAGGAGGACCTGACCCGCACCCTGGGCGACGTTCGCCAGGCGGAGTTCGAGGCGGCCGTGCGGACTCTGGGCTGCACGCCGATGATGCTCGACTACGTCAACGGCACGTCGAAGGCCCATCCCGACGGGCTGGCCGTACAGGACTACGAGGATACGGCCATTACGCGGTGGCGAGCGACGCGGGGCGACGGGAGCAATTCGGTCGAGAGCATCCGAGCCCGCTGGACGCGCGAGACCGGCGACCCCGTAGACCGCCTGGCGCAGATTTTCCAGGAGAAGCAGCCCACGGTGGTCATCGCCTTCGAGCCGGGCAAGGGCTACACGAATCATCCCGAGCACGTGGCCATGGCGCTGGTCACTCGCGATGCTCTGGCCAAGCACAACCAGTCGGCCAAGGTCAAGGCGACCCTCTACTGGTCGCACAATCCGACCGACGACGTGCCCGGGGCCGAGCGGATCATGACCGATGCCCTGAGCAAGGCCGGCGGCAAGGACTACCGCAAGATCGCCGACACGTCGCAGGACTTTTACGAGAGCCAATACGGTTCCCGCGGCTCCGAGCGCGCCGCCAAGAACCTGTACCATCACCACGACCAGCAGTTGATCGAGTGTGTGGGGACACCGTAAGGCCTGTAACAGCCATTGGACGTTCGGGCTGTCGCTACCCACGTGTTCTGTGGTCGGAGAGTCCCCCTCCATGAAGCCAAATGAATCGGAAGACGCGTTGGTTGAGCGGTTGGAGAGAAGGCGCAACCGGACCGTCTCGGATACGCTTCAGGTCATGTTTGATTTCTATGCTCAAGTGAGATTCGATGACTATGTTGCCAACGAGAGCGGCGACATGCTTCTTTACCAATGGGGCACCTATGACTGGGGCAAGGGGGAACATTTCGAACTCGATCTGACCCGGCAGTTCATCCTTCCGGATGAGGACGAACCCTTTCAGTTGAGTATGACACTGATTTTTGAGCCGACGGATGAGCGGCTCAACCTTGGGCGGGGGAGTCAGTGGTGTGTTTCGGTGGATGGCCTGCATCGCTTCCGCGACCTTGTCCACCAGTCAGCGCCATATAAGCTGCTCTGCGATGTTGCCTGCCCCAAGGTGTCCATTGATTACTCCCAATGCTGAGTCTCAGCTTGGCAGGCGGCCAGTGGTTCTGGCAATCCTCTGTTCTGACGCGAACAAATCCAGTACCATCTGCCCCTGTACAACCGTCGAGACATCGGCACGGTAAAGCCATTCTTACAGGGTGAAGTTGGCTTTGTGGTCCTGGAGCCGCGAAACATGAGGAAACACAACAAAGACTCCATCATCCGAAGGCTGACAGAGATCGATCCACAGCTTCTCGAAGACTGGTGGATTCTGGCGGTCAAGTTCACTCCGATGATGCGAGACGTTGTCTTCACGGTGTCAGAGTGTCTCGATGGCGGCAGCGCCCCGGAATGGGACATCAAGTGCGGCGGTGTGCGTCATCTGGAGTTCGAGAGTGTGGGCAGCGGAGATCAACCTGCCCATTTCAACCAAATCATGGGCATTGACGTGGAGGATTGGGGCGATGGGCTGCATCGTGTGACCATCGACGCTGGCCTGTTCTACGGTTGGAGCAAGGACGACGGGCATCGCGGTATTCAGGTCATCTGCCAGACACTGGACATAGAAGGTGCGGCATCATCATTCCAAGGCAGAAGCGATCCCGGCGCAGTGTATGTCTAGGGCGGCACCTGGACGGTGGCATATTGCCGCAGTCAGACGGGTGATGCGGGAGTGGCGGATGCGAAGAGACATGCGGCTTACGGGAAAGAGTGAGGACGTTGCAGGTGACTGCGTCATCGGCGACGCGCTTCTTGTGGCCGTACGAAGTTCCGCTTCCCTTGAAAACATCGTGGTGACCGTGTCAATGCCTGATCGGTTCGGGATCGTGCACTTCTGGCATCTGTGTTTCTGGGGCGTGCTGCGAGTGGACTGCCGCTTGGGAGATTCCGGAGAGGGGCCTCAGGCCGTGCATGTTTGTGACGACAACTCGAGCGACGAACTCCCCAAGTGGAGAAACCGGATGCGCAGTCTTCCCGATGCGGTGGGCGAGGAAGTCCATCACGTGGTTCTGGAGCCGATGCCGACCATCTGTGACGAGAACGACAAGGGCTTGAAGGGAATACAGATCACATGCCGTTCGGTGGAAGTGAGACGGGGCGAGTTCCCTGGCTGAGCGGCCGGGTCTTTGTGAATGCGAACACGCCCCGGAGTGTGGCCCAGTCTGCATGTCGGTGCTCCCCCGACAATCCTCTGTTCTGACGCGAACAAATCTGGTAACATCTCCCCGCTGTGGCGGCCGCAGAGGCGTCGCCGCATCGTTATCCTAGTGTGAGGACGTAAGTCGTGGCAGAATCAGAACGTGAAGGGACCAACGAGGAGTCGGCCGGCGGCGCGGAGCGGTTGGATTTCATCCGCAGCGCCGTCATCGAAGACAACAAGGCGGGCCGGTTCGACGGCCGCGTGCACACGCGGTTCCCGCCCGAGCCGAACGCGTACCTGCACATCGGGCACGCCAAGGCCATCTGGATCGATTACGGCGTGGCCCAGGATTTCGGCGGCCTGTTCAACCTGCGGTTCGACGACACCAATCCGACCAAGGAAGAGCAGGAGTACGTCGACGCAATCATTGAGGACGTGCACTGGCTCGGCGCCGATTGGGACGACCGGCTGTTCTACGCCTCCGACTACTTCGAGCAGATGTACGAGTACGCCCTGGACCTGATCCGCAAGGGTAAGGCCTATGTCTGCGACCTGTCGCCCGACGAGATTCGCGAGTATCGCGGCACGCTGACCGAGCCGGGCCGCAACAGCCCGCACCGCGACCGCGGCGTGGAGGAGAACCTTGACCTGTTCCAGAGAATGAGGGCAGGGGAGTTCCCTGACGGATCGCGCACGCTACGGGCCAAGATCGACATGACCTCGCCGAACCTGAACATGCGCGACCCGGTCATGTATCGCATTCTGCACGCCGAGCACCATCGCCAGGGCGACGCCTGGTGCATCTACCCGATGTACGACTGGGCCCACGGTCTGGAGGACAGCCTCGAAGGCGTCACGCATTCGCTCTGTTCGCTGGAGTACGAGAACCACCGGCCGCTCTACGACTGGTTCCTCGACCAGCTCGGCATCTACCATCCGCGGCAGATCGAGTTCGCGCGGCTCAACATGACCTACACGGTGATGAGCAAGCGGCGGCTGATCGAGTTCGTGCGGTCGGGCATCGTCCGCGGCTTCGACGATCCGCGTATGCCGACGCTCGCCGGCCTGCGGCGTCGCGGCTACACGCCCGAGGCCATCCGCGAGTTCTGCCGCCGCATCGGTATCAACAAGTTCGACAGCGTCGTGGACATCGCGCTGCTGGAGCATTGCCTGCGGCAGGACCTGAACCGCACGGCCCCGCGCGCCATGGGCGTCCTGCGGCCGCTGAAGGTGGTCATCACCAACTACCCCGAGGGGCAGACCGAGGAGATGGACGCGGTCAACAATCCCGAGGACCCCGCGGCCGGCACGCGAAAGGTGCCGTTCTCGCGCGAGCTGTACATCGAGCGCGACGACTTCATGGAAGACCCGCCGAAGAAGTTCTTCCGCCTCGCCCCGGGGCGCGAGGTGCGGCTCAGGTACGCCTACTTCGTGACCTGTACCGACGTGGTCAAGAATCCCGCGACCGGCGAGGTGACCGAGCTTCGCTGCACCTACGATCCGGCGACTCGCGGGGGCGATGCTCCGGACGGCCGCAAGGTCAAGGCCACAATGCACTGGGTTTCGGCCGCACATGCCGCCGATGCCGAGGTGCGGCTGTACGATCACCTGTTCACGAAGGAAGACCCCGACGACGTGCCCGACGGGCAGGACTTCCGGGCCAACCTGAATCCGAACTCGCTGGAGGTCCTCACTGGCTGCAAGGTGGAGCCGTGTCTGGCCGCCGCGGCCACCGGCAGCCACTACCAGTTCGAGCGGCTGGGCTACTTCTGCGTCGATCCGGACTCAACGGCCGACCGGCCGGTCTTCAACCGCACGGTGACGCTCCGCGACACCTGGGCCAAGATTCAGCAGTCGCAGCAGGCCTAGATGTCGATTGAGAACCGGTACCGCGGCGGGTCATGCCCAGCCGAAGTGAGTGAGGAGGGCCTTCGATGTTCTCCGAGTTGATCAGACAGAACCGCAGCTACCGGCGATTCGACGAGACTCGGCCGATTGGGCGCGACATGCTCCGCAAACTGATCGACTTGGCCCGCCTGTCGCCATCGGGCGGCAACCTGCAACCGCTAAAGTTTGTGCTGTCGTGTACGCCAGAGAGCAACGCAACAATCTTTCCGCACCTGGCCTGGGCTGGCTACCTGAAGGATTGGCCGGGCCCGGCCGAAGGCGAACGGCCGACCGGCTACATCGTCATCCTGCACGACAAGGAGGTTGCTCCGGGAGCCGGCTGCGACCATGGCATTGCCGCCCAGAGCATGCTCTTGGGCGCGGTCGAGGAGGGATTCGGCGGCTGTATGATCGGGGCCGTCGACCGCAAGGGATTGCGGGCCGCCTTGCGATTGCCCGACCGGTACGACATTCTGTTGGTTATCGCCCTGGGTATCCCCGCCGAAACCGTCAAGATCGAAACCGTCACGGATGCCACGGGCGTCAAGTACTGGCGCGACGACGCGGACGTGCACCACGTCCCCAAGCGTTCGCTGGATGACCTGATTCTTGATCTCGACTGATCGGCTTCGGTATCGGTGTTGCCGCCGGAGCCATTGAGTCGACGAGGCTGAAGCAGTCTGCGTGGAGAGAAGGATGGAGCGAAAGCGAATCAGCGATGTGCTGCTCGACGCGCCGGTCGGCAGCGGCGTCGTGGTGGGCGGCTGGGTGCGTACCGTTCGGACGAGTAAGGGCGGCTTCGCGTTCGTCAACCTGAACGACGGCTCGTGCATGGCCAACCTGCAGGTCGTGGCCGATCAGCAGTTGGCCAACTACGAGAGCGAGATCGTTCACCTGACGGCGGGCTGTTCGCTGACGGTCGCGGGCAAACTGGTCGAGAGTCCGGCCAAGGGGCAGCGCGTGGAGCTTCACGCCACGGAGGTCCGCGTCCTGGGGCGGGCCGACGCCGAGCACTACCCGATCCAGCCGAAGCATCACACGTTCGAGTTCCTGCGGACGCAGGCCCATCTGCGGACGCGGACCAACACGTTCGGGGCCGTGGCCCGCGTGCGCAACGCCATCTCGGCGGCCATCCACGAGTTCTTCCAGCAGCGCGGGTTCCTCTACGTCCACACGCCGGTCATCACGGCGAGCGACTGCGAAGGGGCGGGGCAGATGTTCCGCGTCACGACGCTTGACCTGGCCCAGGTACCGCGTGACGGCGACGGGCGGCCGGACATGGACAAGGACTTCTTCGGCCGTGGCACGTACCTGACCGTCTCGGGGCAGCTCGAGGCCGAGACGTACGCCTGCAGCCTGGGCAACGTCTACACGTTCGGTCCGACGTTTCGGGCCGAGAACTCGAACACGCCGCGGCACCTGGCGGAGTTCTGGATGGTCGAGCCGGAGATGGCCTTCTGCGACCTCCAAGGCAACGCCGACCTGGCCGAGGCGTTCCTGAAACACATCTTCTCGGCGGCCCTGGAGCGCTGCCCCGAGGACATGGAGTTCTTCAACCAGCGGATCGACAAGACGGTGATCGAGACGTTGCGTAGCATCATCGACCAGCGTTTCGAACGCGTTACCTACACCGAGGCGATGGAAATTCTGACCCGCGCCGACCGCCAATGGGAGTATCCGCCGGCCTGGGGTCACGACCTGCAGACCGAGCACGAGCGATTCCTGACCGAGGAGACGTTCAAGAAGCCGGTCATCGTGACCGACTATCCGTCGACGATCAAGCCGTTTTACATGCGGCTCAGCGACGATGGTCGCACGGTGGCTGCCATGGACGTGCTGGCACCGAAGATCGGCGAACTGATCGGCGGTTCGCAGCGCGAGGAACGGCTCGATGTGCTGCTGGAGCGGATGAAGGCCCAGGGACTGAGCGAGGCCGACTACTGGTGGTACGTCGACTTGCGGCGGTACGGTTCGGTGCCGCACGCGGGATTCGGCCTGGGGTTGGAGCGCGCCATCCAGTTCGCCACCGGCATGGCCAACATTCGCGACGTCATTCCCTACCCGCGGACGCCGCGAAGCGCCGACTTCTGAGGCCGTCTCACTGCTTGCGATCGATCACGCCGAACTCGGCGCTCGTCTGGAGCATCGTCTTGTAGTTCTCCAGCGGCACGTAGTTGGGCACAGAGTTGCTCGATCCCACGCAGTAAGCGCCTTCGTGGCCCAGATTCAGCACGCGATTTTTGACCAGTTCGCGAATCTCCGGCGCCTTGGCCGTCGAGAGCGTGTGCACGCGGATATTGCCCAGCAGGCAGAGCTTGCGGCCGACGCGCTTGCGGACCTCGTAGATGTCCATCGATTCCGGCTCGATCGGATGCAGGGCGTTGAATCCTGCAGCCATGATCTCGTCGAGCATGCAGTTCATGTCGCCGTCGCTGTGATAGATGAACGGCTTGCCGGCCTCGCGGCAGATCCTGCCCATCGCCCGGTAGTAGGGAAACACATGCTTGATGAACCACGGCGGCGGCAGCATCGTACCCGTGTGGTACGCGATGTCGTCGGGCACCCAGACGGCGCCCACCGTGTCGAACTCGATCGTCCGTTTGAAGACCGCCAGTTGGATGTCGCCGATGCGGCGGACCAGTTGCTCCACTAGCGCGGGGTCGTCGTAGGTCAGTTCGCAGAACCGCTCGAAGCCCAGCAGTTGCCAGGCCGCCGTGAACACCTTACCCAGGATGGCGATGAGCTTCATGCCGGGCTTCAGCAGCTTACGGGCATCGGCCAGCGGCGAGTAGTCGATCGCCGCCGGGTCGGGCCACGGGTAGGCTTCCAGGTCCTGCACCGTGGCGATCGCGCCGCCGTGCTCGTCGGCCCAGACGCGATCGTCCTTGCCCTTGAAGTGCTTGTCCGCGGATTTGCCCACCAAATCCTTGTTGACCGTTCCGGCCGGATCGATCATGCCGATGCTGACCCACGCGTAGTCGTACCCGGCCTGGTAGCGAAACTCGATCTCGTCGGCCAGCGTCGTCACCGGGCGGCCCAGGAAGCCGTCCTTGATCTCGCGGTCGATGACCAACTCGATATTCGGCACGCGATGTCCGCGGCCGCCCATCAGCACGGTCCGGAGGTTCTCGAAATCCGGTTCGAAGCCGTAGCGATTCATCCTAGGTCTCCCGACGGCCCGCCTTGCGAGCCTTCCGCAGCGCTTTGCTCAACGCGTCGCTGACCGTACGCAGGGCCTTGATGCGGGCGTAGAGCTTGCAGTTCGACTCGAGAATCGTCCACGGTGCGTGGCTCGTGCTGGTCTGCTCGAGCATGTCCACTACAGCCACTTCGTATTGCCGCCACTTTTCGCGATTGCGCCAATCTTCCTGGTTGATCTTCCACCGTTTGTACGGCGTACGCTCGCGGGCCTTGAACCGCCGCAACTGTTCCTGGCGGTCGATGTGCACCCAGAACTTGACGATCACCGTTCCGTACTCGGCCAGTTGCCGCTCGAACTCGTTGATCTCGCGGAAGGACCGACGCCACTGGTCCTCGGTGCAGAAGCCCTCGACCCGCTCCACCAGCAGTCGCCCGTACCACGACCGGTCGAAGATCGTGATGTGGCCGGCCTTGGGCAACCGACCCCAGAACCGCCACAGGAAATGGTGGGCCAGTTCCTCCTTGGTCGGCGGCCCGGTCGGCACGACCTCGTACCCGCGCGGGTCCAGGCCGCGAGTCAGCCGCTTGATGTTGCCGCCCTTGCCGGCCGCGTCCCAGCCCTGGTAGACGATGACGGCGGGAATCCGCTCGACATACAACTCGTGCTCCAGCGTGAACAGGCGGTCCTGAAGCTTCTTGAGTTGCTTGTCGTACTCGTCACGCTCCAGAGACAGGCTCAGGTTGACCCGTTGCAGGACGTTCTTGCTGCGCGATTTGCCGGCCTTGGGCACGGCCATGGGTTTAGGCGTCGCGGGCGGATGGGCGGCGCGGCGATGCAATTCCCGGTCCACCGCGTTGACGACCGTCTCGAAGACCTTCGTGCGGCCATGGCGTCCCTGGTTCGACTCGACGATCGTCCACGGCGCCTCGTCCGTGCTCGTTCGCTCGATCATCTCCTCGACGGCCGCGGCCCACTCGTCGTAGCGGCTGTTCTGTTGCCGCTCGACCTTGCCGACCTTCCAGGCCGTGGCCTCTCGCTTCTGAAGCTGCTTGAAGCGTCGTTTCTGCTCCTTGCGATCGATGTGCAGCCAGAACTTGATCAACACCACCCCGTCGTCGGCGAGTTGCCGCTCGAACTGGCGGATGTCTTCGTAGGCCTCCTGCCATTGCGGTTCGGGAATCATCCCGTCGACTCGCTCGACCAGCACATGACCGTACCACGAGCGGTCGAAGATGGCGAACGTTCCCGCTGTGGGAAGAGCCTTCCAGAACCGCCACATCCAGGGGTAGTAGCGTTCCGTTTCGTTCGGGGCGCTGATCGGGTGGACCTTGAACCCTCGCGGGTCCATACCCTGCGTGAGGCGGTTGATCATCGTGCCCTTGCCGGCGGCGTCCCAGCCCTCAAAGACAATGACCACCGGCACGCCGGCCGCCTGGGCGGCGCGCTGGCACTGGCCGAGGCGAATCTCCAGGTCGGGAAATGCCTTCTGGTACTGTTCCTTCGAGGTTCTCCTGGCGGCGTCGATCAGTTCGAGCATAGGCGCACTCCTCGGAGTGAAGATGCAAGCTGAAGGTGTCCGTTCGATGTGGTGCCCACGATGCTAAGCAAAGAGCGGGTCGCGTGCAAGAAGCGAATGGACCGAAACCCGCGACAAAGACCGCGTGAGACGCGGCGGCGGCCACTTGTCGCTTGACAAACTACGCCGCGAAAGCGAACCTGTCATTGCTGGGCGTTGACGCCCTTGACCTGCAAGGGGACAGCCATGGACGTAGCCATTGTCGGAGCGAGCGGAGCGTGCGGGCGGATGATCGCCACGCACCTGCTGGCCGACCGGGTGCTTGAGCCGCACGAACGGCTGCAACTGGTCGGCCGCGCCGGGGGCCCCAGTGCCCGCGCGCTGCCGGGCCTGTGCACCGACCTTCGCGACGCGTTCGCCGGCACCTGCCCGGAACTGGACGTGGCCCTCACTCCTGAGGACGTTGTCGCCGACCTTGTGGTCATTGCCGCCGGTCGCACGGTGCCGCCTCTGGACAGCGCGCACCCGGCCCAATCGCGGAGTCACCTGCCGAATCGCGACGAGCTTGCCGCTGACAACATCGCCATCTTCGAGGCCCAGGCCGAGGCCTTGGCCCGGCTCGGGGCAGGGCACGAGATTGTCCTCGTTCTGAGCAATCCCGTGGAACTGGGCGTGGCGATCTTCTCGCGGCACCTGGGCCGCCACCGGGTGATCGGGGTCGGCGGGCACAGCGACACGCTGCGCTTCCGCCGCGAGATCGCCTCGGAACTGGGCGTTCGTCGTCAACTCGTCAGCGGCTTCGTCGTCGGCGAGCACGGAATGGGCATGGTTCCGGCGTGGTCCACGGTCAAGGTTCATGGGTTGGACGAGGGCGAGTTGTCCGATGCCATCGCCGTCATGCGGCGCGGCACGGTGCTGGCCGATTTTCATGAGCGGCTGCAACAGGCCGCCGCCGAGATGCTGCGGCACGTAGGCTCCGACGATCCGGCCGAGGCCTTTGCCTTCGTCGACGCGCTGCCGCCCGACGTCCGCACCTACCTGAAACCCTGGGCGACCCAACTGGCCGGCGGCCTGACGGCCAACGTGACGGCCACCGTCACGGTCGACCTGATCAAGACGGTCATGACGGGCAACGAGGTCGTCGTGGCCGGACAGGTGATGCTGGACGGCGACCTGTGCGGTCTCCGTGGACCGCTCGGTGTGCCCGTGGTTATCTCGCCGCAGGGCTGGACCCAGGTCGTGCCGCTGGAGTTGGACCGTGAGGAGGTGGAACTGCTGAGTTGCAGTTCCCGTCGCATCAACGAGAAGATCGGGGAGTGGCTCGGCCGTGACTAAGCGACGATGGCTCTTCGCGGCGAAGGTTCTCGACAAGGCCGGCACGTTGACGGCCGCCTCGGCGGTTCTGTCCAGCCGCGGCGTGTCGGTTCAGATGACGCTCGGCAGCACGCTGAGCGTGCCGAAGCCGGACTCGATCGGCCTATTCTACGTGTTCGAGGCAACCGAGTCGCGGATGAAAGGATTACTGCGCACGATGCGCCGCCTGCCGACGGTCGTCTCGTGCGAGTGTTACCCGTACGACTCGCCGCACCTGCGGGCGGTGGCCTTCGCCCACGTCGATCCGCGGCGCGTGCCCGACGGGGCGGGGCTTCCTGCCGTGGCCACGGAGGAGGCCGTGACCTTTGCCCCGATCGTCTGCGAAGACGAACACGAGACGTGGGTGCTGATGTCTACGCCGGACCACGTGGCTGCCTGCCTCGATCGACTGACGTCGGCCGGCGCCCTGCTGGACGTCAGCGTCACCATTATCCCGGTTGACTAGGCCGCCGGGTTGGGCGTCCGGGCGGGCTATGAAGCAGGCCGCCTGTGCCGCAGGTGAACCGACACCTTCCTGGGCCTCAGGCGTTTCACGATTGGCGAGTGTTGTTCGTGCTGCGCCGGCCATGAGACCATACGGGCTTTCTTCTGCGTGAGGAGTCTCCCTGTTGTTGCGACTGATCGGACGAACCGTGCTGGTGTGCCTGGGATTGTTGGCGATCTTCGTCGCCGCCCAATGGCAACTGAGCCGCAGTCGCGATCAGTACCCGGAGGTCAGACTTCATCTGGAAGCCTCCCAACAGGTTCCGGGCATGGGCGCGGCGACGTGGGATTTCCAGGTGTGCGAAGCCGCCGTGACGCTGATGGAGGGTCGGCCGGCCTCGGTCGGTGCCTTGATGGACCGGGTTGCCTCGTGCCGGGACCCATTGAGCATCCAGGCCAAGGGCCACGACGACGCACTCCTATGGCGGTTCGACGTTGCCGCCGACGGCAAGGCCACGCTGGACGGTCGGCCCTCGGACCTCGCGGCGCTGAGGTCGAAGGTTGAGGCGGCCCTTGCGGCCGAGAATGTTCTGCCCGTTCGCCAGGTGACCGTGGCCGACGTGATGGCCGCCAACCTGCCGAATCCGGTGTACGAGCACGTCTCGCTGCCGGGACATCCCTATCGCAAGAGCGGTTCCGACGATCCCGACGAGCCGGAGGTGGTCATCGAGCAGTACAGCGGCCCCCCGATGTTCGACGACCTTTCGAAGATCCCCGAGAAGCTGAAGCCTTACTACGACGATCTCGGCGAGTTGCCGCCGGTTGAGCAGCGGCTACCGGAGAACCCGGCCGTGCTGCGGGCCATCGAGAGCGTCGGACACTACAGCGATGACGGCACGCCGATGCTCTGGCGGCGGGCGACGCAGGACGACCTGACGAACTTCAACGTCAAGATCGGTTATCCGGCCCTGGTGCGGTTCGACTGGGCGGGACGGCTGCAGCCGCACCTGGCCTGGAAGTGGGAGGTGTCGGATCAGAACCGCGTCTACACATTCTGGCTGCGCAAGGGGCTGAAGTGGTCCGACGGCCATCCGTTCACGACCGAGGACGTTCTCTTCGTGACCGAAGACGTCATCGAGATGTGGAACTACCGCATGGACTGGATGCAGGAAACCGACGGGTCAAACATGCTGTACGTCGAGGACGTGTTGGACTGGCCGGGTCTTGCGGCCGCGATCCTGCGGCAGGCGGGCTCCGACGAGCCTTCGCCGGGCAGGCAGATCTGGCGAGTGGTTGACGCCGATCCGCGCGGGGAATTGGCGTCGCTGAAGACCCTGCTGGCCGGCATCACGCCCGAGACTCCTCCCGACGAGGTCAGCAAGGCCAAGATCGTCAGCAAACTGAACTCAGTCTTCGGCCGGCGGACATTCTACGACGCCCAAGCCTGGAAGGACGTCGATTTCACGTCCGAACTGGAGCAGTTAAAGACCCGCGGCTTCTCGACCCTGAACAAGAAGGAGATCGAGCGGTACGAGGTGCTGCTCATGCGCGAGGACTGGCTGCGACGGGCCGGAACGATCGGCGACGAGGAACAGTGGCTGGCCGGTCACGTGACGCGGTTCGGGGTGCTGTTGTTCCGTGCCGCCTATCGTGACTTCGTGGTGCCGGCCGTTCGCGAACGCGTCAAGGTCGAGGGCGTGCCCGACGAGAACGGCAACACCAGCCACATCCTGCGGTTTACGTTCAAGCAGCCCAACGCCATTCTGCTGGAGAAGACCGCGACGTTCATGTTCTACCTGGGGCTTTTCCAGCGGGCCAAGCATTACTATGCGCGGTGGCATCCCAGCGGTTCGAAGGTCCTGAACGACATCGACGTCGTGGACTGGCCGGGCTTTTGGGCGAAGGTCATGAAGCAAGCTGCTGCAAGCGAGCCGTCGCCCGGCAAGCGGCTGTGGGAACGGATGCCCGAGGCCATGCGCGTCCGGCTGAAAGAACGCATTCCCGACAACGATCGCGACAAGGACACGCAGTACAAGAAGGATGCGGCCGAGGCGGTCAACGAGGCCCTGAGACACCGCGACTTCTATGATGCGAAGGCGTGGACCGGCGTTGATCTCGACAGCGAACTGGCTCTGTGGTTCGACAAGCACTACGGCAAGCTGCAGGGCCGCGACCGGCGCCGGGTGCGCCATCTGCTGAAGCGGAAGGACATGCTTCGCCGTGGCGTGGAGAACCTGAATGAGGACGAACTGTTCGAACTCAACCTGATGATGTTGCGGGCGGCATACGACGGGGACCCGAAGAAAGAGGCAGAAGATCGCGACGACGGCAAGTTGCTGGCGATCGACCGCGAAGACGCCCTGGACAAGCTGGCCCAGCATTACGGCTACCGAACCTGGGGTGTGATGTACAGCGAGTCCTACAAGTATCATCCGGTCTGGAACCGCCACGTGCCGACGCTCTGTCCGTGGCGTGTTGTGAGCGAGCCCGAGGACGCGACCGTGGTGGCTGTGCGCAATCCCTATTACTTCAAGGTCGACCGCGAAGGCAAGCAGCTGCCGTACATCGATGTGATCGAGGCCGAGAAGGTGGAACGCAAGGAGATTCGCCTGCTCAAGCTCCGCAGCGGCAACGTGGACATGCAGTCGCGGCACCTCGAGTTTGACGACTATACGCCCCTGAAACAGAACGAGGCCGATGGCGGCTACGAGATACGCCTGTGGGCCAACGATTACTGTGGCGAGGTGACGTTCTGGATCTGCCAGCAGCATCGCGATCCGGAATACCGCGAGCTGCAGGCCGACCCACGGATTCGCCAGGCGCTGTCACTGGCCCTGAACCGCCAGGAGATCATCGACGTGGTCTTCAACGGCCTGGGCACGCCGGCCCAGTTCAGCGTTCCGGAGGGATCGAAGTACTACAACGCGCGGCTGCACCACGCCTACGTCGAGTACGATCCCGAGCGGGCCAACCACCTGCTGGACGAGATGGGCCTCGACAAACGCAACGAAGAGGGCATCCGGCTCCTGCCGGGCGGGCGGCCGTTCATGCTCGAAGTGAGCTTCGAATCGGAGCGGCCGCTGGCCGCTGTGCAACTGGCCTGCGACCAGTGGCGAGCCTTGGGTATCAAGATCCTGATGAAGGAACGCAGCGGCAAGATCAAGTGGCGGCTCTACCGCATGGGCAAGTACGACATCTGGACGCACAAGGAAGGGGCCAGCTTCTTCGGGCCGGCCGTGGCGGGCAGTTTCGCCCCGACGCATGCGGCCGAGTCGGTCCAGTTCTCCGCCTGGGCGCAATGGCTGCGCAGCGGCGGCCGCGACGGTGAAGAGCCGCCCGAGCGCATCAAGGACCTGGATTTCATGTGGAAGCAGGTCATCCAGGCCCCGACCGAGGCCGACAAGCTCAGGGCCTGGACGGCTCTGACCGACCGGGCCGCCGAGGAGCTGCCCGTGCTCGGTGTCAGCACGAGTCCTGGCAAGGTCATCTACGTCAGGAAGAACTTCAAGAACGTTCCAAAGCTGGCCCTGGCCGGGTGGATCGCCCACGAGCCGGGCAACTGCAACCCGGAGATGTTCTACATCGAACCCGAGAAGGACGTGCAGGACGAGTAGCCCATGCTGATTCGCTACGTCATCAAGCGCATTCTCATCAGCATCCCCGTGCTGCTGCTGATTTCCTTCGCCGTGTTCATGATCATCCAGTTGCCGCCGGGCAGTTTCATCGAGAGCAAGGTCGACCAGATGCTTCGCGAGGGCACCTACGACCCCGTGGAACTCGATCAGCTTCGCAGGCAGTATCGCTTCGACGATCCGGTGCCGCTGCAGTACGTCAACTGGATGACGCACTTCGTTCGCGGGGATCTTGGCGACTCGTTCGAGTCCGAGCGACCCGTGGTCAACATCCTGGCCCGCGTCCTGCCGCCCACCATCGCCATCAGCATCTTCACGATCCTGTTCACGTGGTCGGTGGCATTTCCGTTCGGCATCATCGCCGCCGTGAAACGCAACACCGTGTACGACTACGTGCTGACGTTCGTCGGCCTGACGGCCATGGCCACACCGGCGTTCGTCGTGGCCATCATCTTCATGGTCATCATGCAGCGCATCGACCCCAACTTCGATCCCACGGGCCTGATCAGCGAGAAGTTCCAAGACGCCTCCTGGCTCTACTGGCCGAAGATCAAGGACCTGCTGAAGCACATCTGGATTCCGGTCAGCATTCTCGGCCTGGCGGGCACCGCGGGCATGATCCGCATCCTGCGGGCGAACGTGATCGACGAGTTGAAAAAGCAGTACGTGCTTTGTGCCCGGGCCAGAGGGCTGCATCCGGTGGTCGTCGTGCTGCGCTATCCGGTCCGCGTGGCCATCAACCCGCTGGTGTCGAGCGTCGGCCTGGTTCTGCCGCAGATCATCTCGGGCTCGATGATTATCTCCATCGTCATGCACCTGCCCACGCTCGGGCCTAAGGTGCTCGTGGCCCTGGAGAGCCAGGACACGTACATGGCCGCCAGTTGCATTTTCATCCAATGCATCCTGGCTATCGTGGGCATTCTGATCTCAGACATCCTCCTGTCTCTGGTGGATCCGAGGATCAAATTCGGAAGCAAATGACCGCGGCGGCGCGTGCCGCCGGTTGACTGGTGGAAAGAGGCGAATGGCTCCGACCGGACCACAGCGGAAGAATCTCGACGAGGCCAAGATCGCCTATTACGAGGCCTCGCAGTGGTCCCTCGTGCGCCGGCGGTTCGCCAAGCACAAGGTCGCTCTTTGGATGCTCTCGGTCGTCGCCGTCCTCTATGTCCTGTGCCTGTTCTGCGACTTCTTCTCGCCGTACGATCCCGCCGAGGTCCATTCGCACTGGATCAACCTGCCGCCCCAGGCCCTGAGGTTCGGTTTTGTTGAGGGGCACACGCTGCCGCGGCCCTACGTGCGGCCGATGGTCAAGTACCAGCACTCCGTCACGCTCCAGTACCTGTACTACGTGGACCATGATCGCAAGACGCCCATCCGCTTCTTCGTCAGCGGGCGACCGTGGAAGTTCCTCGGCCTGTTCGAGACCCGCCTGCACCTGTTCGGCATCGATGCGTCGGAAGACCAGACGTGTTTTCTGCTCGGTACCGACAGTCTCGGCCAGGACCTGCTGAGCCGCACGCTCTACGGCGGTCGCATCTCGTTGCTGATTGGTCTGGTGGGCGTGTTGCTGAGCTTCGCCTTGGGCATCCTGTTGGGCGGCATCTCCGGCTACTATGGCGGCAAGATCGACATGCTGATCCAACGCGTGGCCGAGATCTTCCAGACCGTGCCGAAGATTCCCATCTGGCTGGCTCTCGGGGCCGCCATCCCCAAGGACTGGGGCACCCTGCAGGTCTACTTCGGCATGACGCTCATTCTGGCCTGCATGGGCTGGACGGGGCTGTGCCGTGTCGTTCGCGGCAAGCTGCTGGCCCTGCGCGAGGAGGACTACGCCCGTGCCGCCGCGCTGGCCGGGGCCAGGGAGTCGCGCATCATCTTCATGCACCTCATCCCCAACTTCATCAGCCACATCATCGCCAGCCTTACGCTGGCCATTCCCGGCATGATCCTGGCCGAGACGTCGATGAGCTTCCTCGGCCTGGGCATTCGGCCGCCGGCCGTCAGTTGGGGCGTGCTCCTGCAGGAAGCCCGCTATCCGCACGTTGTCAACGAGCAGCCGTGGCTCCTCTTGCCCGCTGGCCTGGTGGTGCTGGCCGTACTGGCGATCAATTTCGTCGGTGAAGGGCTTCGCGATGCGGCCGATCCCTATGCAACGTGAGTAACAGCGGCTGCTCCATCGCGGAGAAGGACGCTCCGCATCGTCCTGAAGAGCCATGGACCTTGCAGCCGATAGCAGTATAATGATTGGGCCTGTCGTCCGCCCGATTGCCGGGGGACGATCAGGGCCGGATCGACACTTCAATACCGACAACGGCAATCGCGCGATGCTGTCATTGTGGGAGGCTATCCCGGCCGCTTTCTGATCCCGTGATGTGAAGGTATGGACGTTGACTGTCTCTGACGAGCGAACAACTCAGGGCCGCATCTCCGCCGTGGTGTTTCACGTGCTGCTGCTATGTGCCGTGGCAGTCTTCAGCTTCGCGTACATCCACTGGCGAATTGGCGCGCCGCTCGTCTATCACCAGGCCAACCGTCTCCCCTCGCTGGTCGGAGTGAAGTGGAAGGCGGCCGAGGAGTTCCTGAGCTATCCCGGCGGACCGGTCGACGGCTTGGCCGAACTGCTCAGCGACCGCTACTTCCTGGCGATGCCCGGAACAATCATCCTGGTGAGCCTGATCGTTCTCGTGACCGCGTCCACGATGCTGCTGAGCGCTGCCATGGGGCTGCGGCGAAGCGCCGGACGCCTGCTCATTCCGGCCGTGGTGGTGCTTGCGTTGCTGAACCAGTATGTCGATCCCACCACGCTCGTCCTGAGTGTGGCCACGGTCTTCCTGGGGGCCGCGGCCTGGCAGCGACTGCCGATCCAGCGATCGCTTTGGCGAGTCGTCGCCTTTCTGCCGGCCTCAGCCCTGGTCTACTTCCTTGTCGGTGAATACTACTTCCTGTTCGCCCTTATCTGCGGCCTGTCCGAATGGCAGCGCCGCCGGGGGACGCTCGTCGTCCTGGCGCTGGTGCTGGCCGTCGCGCTGCCGTACGTCGGTGGCACGTTTCTGTTTCCCGACGCTCGCTACCTTTACGACATGACCGATTCGTTGGCGGCCAGGCTTCTGCCGATGTTCTACAATCCCTGGACGGGATTTGTGCCGGTGCTTGCCGAGTGGCAGCCAGGCAACCATTCGGGATTCAACTCGTCTTTTCTAGCCCAGTACTACCTCCCCGTGCCGGGAGCGGCAATCGCGATGACGGTTTTCGCGTTGCTGCTTGTCAGCACGTGGCTGTGGCGGTCGCGGACGACGCGATCAAAAAGGCCGCCCAAGGACAGCGCGAAGGTCCAGACATCGCAGTCCCCGTTCATGGCGAGAGCGCGGGTGGCATTGCCCGGCATCGTGTTTGTCCTTGTGCTGGTGCTGATACCGTTTGTGCACTTCAGCGAGTATCGTCGCTCGACGCTGCGGTTGGACTACTATGCCGAGAACCGGATGTGGAAGGAGGTGCTGGCCGAGGTTCCGAACTGCTACGGTGCGTACGACACCGTGATCGGTGCGGCCGTCAACCGGGCGCTCTACCACCTGGGCCTGTTGTCCGACGTCATGTTCCGCTACCCGCAGGAAATCGAAACTCTGGCCATGACCCGCTATCTGACCGAGGGCAAAGACCCTTATGACGTGGCCCAGTTGTACTTCGAAATCGGCCGCGTCAACGAGGCCGAGCGGTTCTGTCACGAGTCGATCGAATCCTACGGCGAGCGGCCGTGCGTTCTGTACCTGGCGGCGCGGATCAACGTCGTCAAGCGGCGTCCGGAAGCGGCCAAGGCGTTCCTCCGTGTGCTGAGGCGCTACGGCAAATACCGCGAGGACGCCGATTCGCTGTTGGCCCGCTTGGAGGCCGATCCACTGCTGGAGTCGGACCCCAAGGTCGTGCGGCTGCGCGAGCTGATGCTCAAGGAAGACTTCACTATTGGCAACCAGACGCTCTATGTTGACGAGCGGTGGTTGACCGCACTGGAAGCTGATCGAACCAACCACGAGGCTTTCGAGTACCTGATGGCTTTCCTGTTGGTTTCCCGGCGACTGGACATTTTTGTCGAGCAACTTGCTCGCTTGGACGACTTCTCCTACACGCGATTGCCGAAACACTGGGAGGAGGGGATTCTGCTCTACCGTGCCGTCTCCCGCAAGCAAGTGCCTTTGGGCAAGTATCGTGTGAGCGAGGTGACGTCCCGCGAGGTCTCGCGATTCGTCAGCGCGTACAATGCCGTCAAGGAGGCGTATCCCCACGACGTGGGGGCCCAGGCCCGTGCCCTGGCCGGCGAGCATCGCTTCAGCTACGGTTACTATTTCCTTTTCGGGCCGAACGGCCTCGCCTACGAGAAACAGGAGACGCCATGATAGCCCTGGGATCGATTGTCCGACGTACTCTGCCGCTTGCCGTGCTGTTGGTGTTGCCCCTCGTTCTGGCGATCTGCTATGTGAGACAGCCCCGCGTGCCCGATTCTGCGATAGCCGCAGGGAGGCCGGCACGGATGGAACCCGACTATGCCGGGGCCGTCGTGCCGCCGAACCTCGCGCCGCTGAATTTCGCGGTCAACGAACCGGGCCGCAGCTATGTGGCCAAACTGTCGGGCGATCGCGGCGAGCCCGTGGTCGTGGCTTCCGGCGATGGGCTGATCAGGTTTCCGAAGAAGCGTTGGGCAGCGCTGCTGGAGGCCAACCGCGGCGGCTCGCTTCACGTCGATGTCTTCGTCCAGGGAGAGGATACATCATGGCGGCAGTTTGAACGCATCACCAACACCGTGGCGGCTGAGCCGATAGATAGGTACCTGGTCTATCGCCTGATGTGGTCGCGGTTCAATACCTGCGGTCGTCTGCGCATCCTGCAACGCGACCTGTCGTGTTTCGACGAAACTCTCGTCCTCGACAACGTGGGGTTCGGTAGCGGCTGCATCAATTGCCATACTTTCCGCAAGAACGATTCCAGCGACATGTTGCTGCACACTCGCGGCGGCAGTGCCGGCAGCAGCACGATCCTGGTTCGCGATGGCCGGCCGGCCAAGGTCAACACGGTGACCGATTACGGGCTGACGGGTTACGCCTCGTGGCATCCGAGCGGTCGCATGATTGTCTGTGCCGTGGTCAAGGTTCGTCCGTTCCTGCATCCGGCCGGCAATACGGTCATGGATGTCATCGACGTGGACTCGACGTTGGTCTGTTACCTGGCCGAGGAAGACCGCGTGGAGACCTATCCCGGCCTGTCGAGAAAGGATCGCATGGAGACGTATCCGTGCTGGTCGCCGGACGGCCGCTACCTGTACTTCAGCAGTGCCGAAAAGTTGTGGGACGACAACGCCGAGTTTCCGCCGAAACGATTCGACGAGGTCCGCTACGATTTGGTCCGCGTATCCTACGATGCCGAGACGCAGGCGTTCGGCGAACCCGAGACGGTTCTGGCCTCGGCCGCGACGGGCATGAGCATGACCCAGCCGAAGATCTCTCCCGACGGGCGGTGGCTGCTCTTCAGCGGCAGCCCGTACGGATGTTTCCCTGTCTGCCACGCCGACAGCGACCTGTACCTGCTCGACCTGGTTTCGGGCAAGTACGACCGTGTGGCCGCCAACAGCGACAAGAGCGACTCGTGGCACAGCTGGTCGAGCAACGGTCGCTGGGTGGTCTTCTCGAGCAAACGGGACAACGGCATCTACGCCCGCCCGTACATCAGCTACGTGGACGCCGAAGGAACGTTCCACAAGCCGCTGTTGCTTCCACAGAGCGATCCCCGTCACTACGAGTCGTTCGTACGGACCTACAACGTGCCGGAACTCGTTGCAACACCTGTGCCCGTGGACGCCGATCGGTTGTCGCAGCTCGTGGCCACGCCCATGGAGACCCAGAGCCGCCTGCCAATCACCTCGGCCAGTCCAAATGCCGGGCGGACGATGAAGCAGAACGGAGGAGGGAAGCCATGAGCCGGAACCTCGGCCGCAACACATCCTGGCCGTGGATCGATCTGCCGCTGCGCTACCTGGCGGTCTTTGCCGCCTTTTTCGGCTACGTGCTGCTCCGCATCGACCCGAACCTGATCTACCACATGTACGTGATCCGGGCATTCCGAAGTCCGTGGGCCAAGGTGGACCCTGCGATGGTCGACCACGTGTTCGGCACCGTGCCGCTCTCAATGTGCAACGAGTCAGTCGGCGGCTTCATGAGTCGCCCGGGCGGTCCCGTCGCCTTGGCTGCGGCCTGGGTCAGCGAGTACTTCTTCATCAGTTGGTTTGGAGCCCTCGCCATCACCGTGGCCGCCATGCTGGTGTGCCTGATGACCGGAGAACTGCTGGCCGCTCTGGGACGTCGTCGTCACAATCCGCTGGTCTTCGTCCCGGCGGTGCTGTTGCTGGTCATCGCCAACCAGTATATCAACCCGCTGCCGATGGCCTTCGGCGTGCTGGTCGCCATGGCCGGCGCCGTTGTCTGTCTCCGCGCGCCGGGTCGCTCCGCGGCTGCTTCGCTGGCAACCTTCGCCGCCGTGTCGCTTGCGGTCTATTACCTGGCCGGCAAGGCGTATCTTCTGACCGCGCTGACCGTCGGCGTCTATGAGTTGCTCAAGGGCGGGCGTCGGGCGGTCGGAGTGGTCTACGTCCTTCTGGGCGTCTGCGTGCCGGCCCTGGGCGCGCACCTGACGCCTGTAGCATTGAGCCCCTCATGGGTCGGCAGGTGGTTGCCGTTCATTGCCGCCGAGAACGGGCGTCTGATCATCACGCTGCCCACGGGCCAGTTGACGACTGCTCCGGTCGCCCTGGTGTTCGCCTCACTGTGCCTGGGCGCGGTTCTCCTGGGTGTGTTGCGAGCCGGTCGACCGGCAGGGCCGCGACGCATCGTGTCCCTGCTGCTGACGGCCCTGGTGGTTGCAGGGGGAGCGGCGCTGGTGACGACCCTGCACGATCCCGTTCAGCATGCGTCCGCGCGGCTGTGTTACCTGTGCGAGTGTCGGCGCTGGGACGACGCGCTGCGCGAAGCCCGCGAGTTTCCCGGGCACTGGTATTCGGCGCCTCTGCGGCACGACGTGCTGCGGGCGCTGTACCACACCGGGCAACTCGGCGAAGCCCTGTTCTCCTATCCCCAGGACATGGAAGGCATCGCCCTGAAGGTGCAGCGCGACGAACGTCTGGACTGCGGCAAGTTGGCCTGGTCATACCTGGAATTAGGACGGGTCAACGAGGCCGAATTCATCGCCCAGAATTCGTTCGAGACCTTCGACGATCGTCCGGCGATGCTCAAGCTGCTGGCGATCGCCAACGTCGTCAAGGGACACAGCGAGGGAGCGAAGATGTTCCTTCGCGACCTGCGCAAGTACAGGCGCTACCGGAAAGAGGCCGACGACATGCTGGCCAGGCTCGAGGACGACCCGCGTCTGCAATCGGACCCGCTCATTGGCCGCATCCGCTCGGTGGTCTACGACAGCAGCGCCACCAGGAACCACGGCCATATCGACGACCGGTGGAACGACCTGCTGCGTCAGAATCCCAAGAACCATATGGCCTTCGAGTACCTCATGACCTACTGGCTGCTCAGTCGCCAAGTGCCGGACCTCATCGGCCAGCTCTCGCGGCTCGACGACTTCGGCTACAAGGCCATCCCGTATCACTGGCAGGAGGCGATCCTTCTGTACGAGTCGCTCGAACAAAAGAAGGTGAACCTCGGCCGGCGAAGCATCAGTCCGATAGCGGTCGCGCGATTCCGCGAGTTCGCCCGGGAGTGGGGCGAGGCCAGAACGTCAGCCGATCCTGAAGCGGCCATGGTTCGGCTGACCGCACGATTCGGCGACACCTACTTCTATTACTTCTTCTTCGGGCCGGGAAGGGGAGAGCCGTGACGCACCGTGGGCGGCGCTTGCCATATTCGCTGCTGGTGTGCTTGCTCGCGCTGGCGATCGCGACCGGCGGCTGCACGGATGGTGTCGCCGAACCTTCCGGGGCGGCCGAAGTGGACCGTCCACCGCACGTCACGCCCGACTATGGCGGCGTGACGGTTCCCGTGAACATGGCGCCGCTGAGCTTCTGCATCGACGAGCCCGGCGAACGGTACCACGTCAGGATCGCGGGCGACAAGGGAGAGGCGATTGTCCTGGGTGGAAGCGGCCCCGAGGTCGTCATCCCGACTTCTGCGTGGCGAAGTCTGCTGGAGGCCAATCGCGGCAACCGGTTGACGGTGCGGGCATCCGCGCAGGGCGAGGACGGCCGGTGGCGGACGTTTCAGCCGTTGACGATTGCGGTGGCCGACGAGGAGATCGACCGTTACGTGGTATACCGGCTGATCCGGCCCATCTTCAACAGTTGGGGGCCGATCGACATCTGTCAGAGGGACCTCTCGGGTTACGATGAGACGCTGGTGGTGCGCAACGTCTCGTTCGGCGAGGGATGCGTCAATTGCCACACGTTCAAGGACAATGACCCGACCACGATGATGTTGCACACCCGCGGAGGTACGGCCGGCAGCGCCACCATCCTGGTCCGCGACGGTGTCGGATTGCGGGTCAACACCAAGTCGCAGTACGGGCTGACGGGCTACACTTCCTGGCATCCCGACGGCAAGATGGCGGTCTGTGCGGTGGTCCAGGTGCGGCAATTCTTTCACAGCCTGCGCGAAGAGACGCGGGACGTCATCGACCTGGACTCGACACTGGTCTACTACCTCGTTGACGAGGACCGCGTGGGCTCGCATCCGAGCCTGGCCGACAAGGACCGTATGGAAACCTATCCGTGCTGGCATCCCGACGGCAAGTACCTCTACTTCAGCAGCGCCCGGAAGCTCTGGAGCGATACCAAGAGTCTGCCGCCGGAACGCTACAACGAAGTGCGCTATGACCTGATGCGGGTCAGCTACGACGACGCCACAGGGCAGTGGGGACCGCCGGAGATGGTGTTGTCGTCTGGCGAGACGCACACGAGCATCACGCAGCCGCGCATCAGCCCGAACGGGCGTCTGCTCGTCTTCTGCATGGCCGACTACGGTTGCTTCCCGGTGTTCCAGAAGAGCAGCGACCTGTACGTGATGGACCTGGAAACGCGGCAGTATCGCAAGTTGCAGATCAACAGCGACGAGACGGATTCCTGGCACAGTTGGTCCAGCAACGGGCGGTGGCTGATGTTCGCCAGCAAGCGGGGCAACGGCTTGATGGCGCGGCTGTACGTCAGCCACGTGGACCGCGAGGGACACTTCAGCAAACCGCTACTGTTGCCGCAGAAGGATCCGCGATTCTACGAGTCGTTTATCAAGACATACAACGTGCCGGAACTGGCGATTTGTCCTGTACCGGTTCGCGGCCGCGAGATGGCCCGACTGATCCGCACGCCGATGGCCGACGAGAGTCGCATGCCCATGACATCGGCGAGCCCCCAGGTCAAGGCGGAACAGGCCGAGGGAGACGCCTATCAGCAGGGGACAACCGGGCCGCGATGACGTGCGGCGGCCCGCAGAGGCGATGCATGGGCGGCCGTGTCGCCGAAAAACTTCCGGAAGGTTTGTTTGCTCGGTATTGCTTCGTAAGTTATACTATCACAACACCTTCGAGGTGTGTTCGAGTATGAATCGTGCCGTATCGTCTGGCCGTGACGGCCGGGCCACCTTTCGAGCGCTGCATTTCCTTATGGGATAGGTGACGGCTCGTCTGCCTCGGCGCCAAGTGGCGTACACTTCTTCTGTTGACGTTCAACCGGCGCCGTGGTGTGTTGGCATCGCCCGAGAGATTGCGTTTGCGCGTCCGCAAGAGACGGCAGGACGACGACCGCGCTCCGGTCGACACTTCTGAGGACACGAGTATGGCCGAGGGCACGCCGAAGCGATGCGTGTGGCAGGCAGGCGGGATCGTTTTGCGCTATCTCCTGCTGCTGACCGCTTTCTACGTCTACGTCTTCGTCGCCGTCGACACGCGGCTGATCTATGACCGTTACGTTCCCGCCTCCATGTTCTTCTCCCGCACCTGGGAGACCTTCAAGGGCATGGCCGACGAGACGGGCGGCCTGGTGAACTATGCCGCCGGGGCCCTGCACCAATACTACTGCTACGGTTGGCTCGGCGCACTGATCCTTACGCTGGTTGCTGCGGCGCTCGCTGCGGGGATCGACCTGTGGCTGCCGGTGCGGAGTCGCTCGTGGCTTCGTCTGCTGAGTTTCGTTCCGGCCCTCGGCCTGCTGGTTGCGGCGAACTACTACGACCTGCGTTTGAAGGAGGCCGGCGGTCCGCTGTTGTACGCTTTGGGCCTTCTGCTGGTGTTGGTTGCCGCCAATATTCACGCCCACCTGCCGTCGCGGCGGCTGCAGATTCGCATCGCCGTCGGGCTGATTCTGGCCGCACTTGTCTACCATGCCGGGGGATGGGTGTATGGCGTCACCTACGGCTCCGGCGCGACGGAGCACAACACGTACGTTCCCGGACCGTTACTGATCCTGGTCGGCCTCATCGTCATCAGGGAAATTTGGACGCGGAGGTCCGCTTTCGCGACGACGGCTGCGCCCAGAAAGAAGCCGGCGGGACTTTCCGGGCTTGCGGTCGTCGGCGTATGGCTGCTGCAACTGGCGGTGCTGGGCGGCGCCGGAGCGATCACGGCCTACGCGACCCAGTGTCCGGGGCTGAAAGCATCGTTCCGGCTGGACTACTGCCGCCACGAGGGGCTCTGGGACGACTTCCTGAAGGAGGCCAGGCAGATCACGCTTGAGCAGTTCGCCAGCATAGCCAGGGCTCGGCCCCTGGACGCGATTTGCCTGAACAGCGACGTCAACTTCGCCCTGTACAATGAGGGACTTCTGCTCGACGAGATGTTCAAGTTTCCGCAAGCTCGCGGCTCGCTGCTGCTGGTCGATCGGAGGGGCCGCACCCAGGACTTCGTCCGTGTCGAAATCGATCGCTATTCAGACCTGTTCTTCGAATTGGGGCGCGTGAATGCCGCCGAACATGCCGCCCACGAAATGCTGCAGGTCGACGGCGACCGGCCGTCCACCCTGCGGCTTCTGGCGGAGATCAACATCGTCAAGGACCAGAAGCCCGCGGCCCAGACCTTCCTCGGTTATCTTCGTGGCCTGCACAACAGTCCGCGCGACGAATGCTGGGCCGCGCACATGCTCGACCACTACCACCGGCACGGCGAGTTTCCGCTCGATGAGCGGCTGCGGAGAATCAGGGCCGTAAACCTGCGGGACGACTACATCCCCCATAATCCGACGGTGCGCGACGACTTGGAACGGTTGCTAAAGAGCAATCCGAACAATCGCATGGCCTTCGAGTACCTGGTTGCCGACTGTCTGCTGGACCATCCGATGCGAGGCCTGCCGGTTCTCGTTCGGCATTTGGATGGTTTCAAAACATTAGGATACAAGAAACTTCCGCGTCACGTACAGGAGGCCTTGCTGTACTACAGTCTGCAACCCGGAACCACGGTGTCGCGCGATCAATTCGCGGTCGACCTCGACGTGCGTCGCTGCTTCGAGAGGCTCCTGCGGACCGACTCGCTCATGCGGCAGAAAGGCAAGACGGCGCGAGACTTCCTTACGGCACTTGCCCTTGACCCGGAATTCGTCAAGACCTACTACTGGTACGCATTCTCCGAGTTCGCGCCTTCGAAGGGAGCTGGACGATGAAGGCACGCAGGTGGTGGACCGCCGTAGTTGTCGTGGGGGCCGTCGCCCTGGGCGGAGTCGCCGTGGCTTCGGTCGTGGCGCATCTGCCGCCGTCGGTTGGCGACTGCGTCGAGGCCGGCCGGCGGCCGGCGATCAGTCCCGATTACGCCGGCGTGGTGATGCCCCCGAACATCGCGCCCCTAAATTTCGTGGTCAAGGAACTCGGCAGCGCGTATCTCGTCAAGGTCCGAGGCGACGGCGAACCGCAGTTCCAGGTCTACGGCAAGTCGTCGTCGATCGTGTTGCCGCCGGAGAAGTGGCGCCGTCTGCTTGACGGCAAGCCCAAGGCGGTGCACTTCGACGTCTTCGTCAAGGGGGAGGACGGGCGGTGGGTTCGTTACGAGACCGTCTCGGCCGCGGTTGCTCCCGAGAAGATCGACCCTTACCTTTTCTATCGCAAGATCAAACCCATGTACAACAGTTGGGGGCCGATCACCTGGCACCAGCGCAATATCGAGACCTTTCAGGAAGACTGTCTGCTGGACAATGCCAAAATGGATGATCGCAAGGGCTGCATGAACTGCCACGCGTTCTACGAGAACCGTCCGGACATGATGGTCGTCCAGATTCGCGGTCCCCATGGCGGCATGCTGATGTTCAAGGACGGCAAACTCGAGAAACTGGAGACCCGCACGCCGCGCAACAAGGCTCCCGCCTCCGTAGGCTCGTGGCATCCGAGCGGCCGCTTGGCGGCCTTCTCCATCAACAAGGTCGTCCAGGTGTTTCACATGGCCGGCAGCGAAGTCCGAGACGTCATCGACATGAACTCCGATCTGATCATCTACTCGGTCGACGACAAAGCCGTGACCTCGACGCCCAGGATTACCCAGCCCGAGTTCCTTGAAGCTTTCCCGCAGTGGTCGACCGACGGCAAGTACCTCTACTTCTGCCGGGCTCCGAAGTACTGGACCGACAACGACGCGATGCCGCTGGATCAGTTCCGGGATGTCCGCTACAGCCTCATGCGAATCAGCTACGACATCGACACAGGGCAATGGGGCGACGTCGAGACGGTGCTGTCGGCCGAGAAGATGGGCATGAGCATCACCGAGCCGCGTTTCTCGCCCGACGGTCGCTGGTGCGTGATGTGTCTGTGTTCGTACAGCTACCAGGGGTCGTTCAAGGCCGACGCCGACCTGTACATCCTTGATACCGCCAGTGGCGAGTGCCGTCCCATGGAGTGCAACAGCGACCAGTCCGAGTCGTGGCACTCCTGGTCGAGCAACGGCCGCTGGCTGGCCTTCAGCAGCCGTCGTCGCGACGGACAGTTCCTCAAGACGTACTTCAGCTACGTGGACGAGACCGGCAAGTCGCACAAGCCGCTGCTGCTGCCGCAAGAGGATCCGACCGACCACGATTACACGATTCTGGCGTTCCACCTTCCGGAACTGGTCAAAGGGCCGATGCCTGTGGGCGCCCGCGACATCCTGAACGTCATCCAGGAGTCGGAACTGGTCACGGGCGACGCCATGACCGGAGCCTCGCCGCGGGCAGCCGGATCCGCCGCACCGGGTGCCTATAAGACGCCGGGCGGCGACAAACGCTGACGTGGGGTGGATTTTTGTCGGGACGCCGGAGTTGCCGCAACATCTTCCGTGGGGCGGCGTTAGAGAGTGTGTAGGAGTCGCGGGGGCCGTGACCTGGAGGACTTTGGAGAAGCCAAACCGGGCCTCTGGCCGATGTTCTGTGCTGGGAGTGACTTATGGGCAGTAACGTGAAGATCGACGTCAGGACGGTTCAGGACGGTCCGTGGGCCGAACTGTACGTCACGGCCAAACCGCTCAATGGCGATGCGCCCGAGGCGCAGGCCCGCGACATGTTCGCTGGGATCGCCCGGACGCTGCGCGACGCGAACGCCAGGATCTTCCAGGAGCGCGTCTTCGCGGGAGCCGACCTGATGCCGCAACTGATGGGCATCCGCGGCGAAACCTACGGCGACTTGGTCGATGCCATTGCCCCGACGCAACTGGCCGTGCCTTCCAGCGCGGTGGGCCCCGTGGCCGGGGTCCAGGTCCACGCGGTCCGCGGCCCGCAGAAGCCCGAACCGATGTGTAGGCAGCAGCCCTGCTGCTCGCGACTGTTGCGGAAGGGGGACGTCGGTTTCGTGGCCATCTCCGGGCTGATGTCCCCGCGCAGCGGCCCTCCGGCCGAGCAGGCCTGGTCCATGCTCGGCAAGGTCGAGTGTCCGCTGCACATGGCCGGCGGGGACGTCATGACCGTGGTTCGCACGTGGATGTGGCTGGGCGACATCCTCGATTGGTACGACGATTTCAACGCCACGCGGAATCGTTTCTTCAAACAGCACCGCCTGATTAACGAGGGGCCGAACAACGTGCGCCTTCCGGCCAGCACCGGCATCGGCATCGGCCCGGCCGGCGACTCCACATGCGCCATGGACGTCTATGCCGTCGTGGGCGCCGAGGCTAGGAGCGAGTTCCTGTTGGCCGGCGGATGTCAGCAACCGGCCTTCAACTACGGGTCGGCTTTCTCGCGTGCCTCGCGCAGCATCACTCCGGCAGGCGAGGCCGTATTCGTTTCCGGTACCGCGGCGATCGACTCTTCGGGCCACAGCGAGCACATCGGCGACGCCGAGAGGCAGATCGACGCGACCCTCGAGTACGTCCGTGCCGTGCTTCGTCAGACGCACTGCCGCGACGAGGACGTTGTCCAGTCGCTGGTCTACTGCAAGACCCCCGAAGTCGAGCGAATCTTCCGCGAGAAGTACGCCAACCTCCAGTGGCCGCACATCACGGCTATCGCCGACGTGTGTCGCCCCGAACTGCTTTTCGAGGTCGAGGCCACGGCCGTGCCGCAACAGTAATTCGCGGCAGTGGTCCACATGTGCCATGACTGGCGATGTTCGTCCCCGTGTTCAGGGGCACGTTCACATAACCATCGAATGATATTGTCCGGGAGACGGGCCGCTCGGTCCGTCAGTCGTGCCGCGCCCGCAGGGCGTCGATGATCTTGCGGCTTCCCTTGGGGAAGGCGAAGCGGTCGAGTTCGATCAGGGTGACCCACTTCAGGCAGTCGCTTCGCAGCGGTTGCGGACGGCCGCACCTCAGTCGGCACTCGAAGGCGTGCAGCGTGACGCGGAAATGGGAGTAGGCGTGCGATGCCGTGGTCAGCGGGCGGACGTGCGAGACCGACACGCCCAGTTCTTCGCGAAGCTCGCGCCGCAGGCACTGCTCGATGGATTCGCCATCGTGCCGCTTGCCGCCGGGGAATTCCCACATGCCGCCGAGCATTCCGTCGGCCGGGCGCCGGTCGATGAGCACCTTGCCGTCCTTCCAGACGAGACCCACGGCCACGTCATAGTGCGGCACTGTCTTGCGACGGCTCTTGACGGGAAGCTGCTCCTGACGCTGCTCGGCCCGCGCCAGGCAATGCTCATGCAACGGGCACGTTGGGCACAGCGGGTGCCGAGACACGCAGACCGTCGCGCCGAGGTCCATTAGGGCCTGGTTCCAGATGCCCGTGCGGCGGCGCGGGGCTAGATGCTGCGCCCACTGCCAGAACGTGGTCTGGCCGCTCGACGTGCCGGGATTCTCCTCAATGAGCAAGAGCCGCGACAGGACGCGAATCACGTTGCCGTCCAATGCGGCCTCGCTGGCGCCGAATGCGATGCTGGCAATCGCTCCGGCCGTATAGCGGCCCACGCCCGGCAGCCGTTGGAGTTCCTCGACCGACGAGGGCACCGCGCCGTCGTGATCCCGCACGATTTGCCGCGCAGCCTCGTGAAGGCGCCGAGCACGGCTGTAGTAGCCCAGTCCTTCCCACAATTTCAGTACGCTCGCCGGCCGCGCCCGGGCCAGTAAGCCCACGGTCGGAAACCGCTTCATGAACCGCTCGTAGTAGGGAATGACCGTCGCCACCTGCGTTTGCTGAAGCATGATCTCCGACACCCAGATGGCGTACGGGTCGGTCGTTCGCCGCCAGGGAAGATCGCGGCTGTGGCAGTCGTACCAGCGGAGCAGGGCACGGCGAATGGCTCTTTCGCGTTCGGTCTGGTCCATGTCTCAGAGCGTCACCGTCCGCTTCTCTGCGGCCGATGTTACGATGGCCTCCGCGATGCGAACGTCCCATTGCACGTCGTCCGGAGCGTTGCGGCACATCGCGCCGCCGTCAATGGCTCGCAGGAACGTCGCGGCCTGGACCTCGAACGGATCGCTCGCGTCACAGAAGCCCATCGTTGCGGTCGCGTCCTTGTCATAGGCGGTCATCGTGCCGATCCCGTTCTCCGCCGGGGTCAGCTCCAGGGCGGCTTCCGTGCCCACGAGCGTCACCGACCAGCTCGGCAGTGCGGCCGGCTTGACGAATCCGGCCGTCGCGCTGTAGAGCACGTCGTCTTCGAACAGGATGTTGGCCGCGCATGACTCTTCGTGGACTGTCCGCGGGCCGGTCTCGCGTTTGCGATTGGCAAAGGCCGACACCGCGACCGCGCGGCCCAGCAGCCAGCGGACCGGGTTGATGAAACAGTAAGTCATGTGTGTGACGGGCATGCCGCCGCTGGCCTGCTGGTCGTAGTACCAGCTTACCGGGTCGCCGGCCCAGAGGGCGATGCTGCGGGCCATGACGATCCGGCCAAGCCGACCTTCGGCGACCCTCTGCCGCGCCGTCTCCCACAGGGCACTGTAACGGGCCTCGTAACCGGCCTCGACGACCAGACGCCTCTCCCTGGCCAGCCGCACGACCTCCGATGCCTCCTCAACCGTGGCCGCAAGTGATCCGCCGATCAGGACGTGGAGTCCTGCCTCCAACGCCCAGGTGACGATTCGCCGCTGGGCCTCATGCGGCACTTCGACCAGCACGGCGTCGGGCCTTGCCTCGATCAACCGCCGGTAGTCATCCAGGCACAGGCAATCCGTCAAGCCAAGCTCCGCGGCCAGACGTTCGGCGCGGTCGCGATGCCGTGCGGCAATGCCGCACACATGCGCCTGCCCGGTTGCCAGCAGGGCCCGCGTGCGAACGCGGGCCATCATTCCGGCCCCAACAACGGCAATCCGTTTCATCCCGTCAACCTTCCACGCTGGATCGCTTGGACCGCATGGCCCGCATGATCAGGGCGACAATCAGCCAACCGACGAGCATCGCCGTAGCGATCAGAAAGACCTTCAGTCCCCCGATGGCCGCCAGCAGCGGAAGGGCCATGCCGTCCACAGTCCGCCGCCCATGAACGGTTCGTGGATCAGTTGCTTGCAGGCGAAGGCGTCGGCCGCGGGCGTCTCGTAGTCGGGATCGACCACGCGCAGCAGCAGGAGCCCCGTGGCCGTGACACCCATGGACTGCCCCATCTCGGCGATGCTGCGCTCGAACCACGCGTCAGGCAGCACCCGCGGAGCGAGCACGAGCACGCAGAACAGATTCCAGACGACGCCCGCCACGATCAGAATCGCCAGCGGCGCCCAATGGTTCTTGACCACGTCGATACTGATCGTGGCAATAGCCGCAACGACCAGGAAGTCGAGGGCCGTATTCTGAATCCGTCGCGTCAGGCCGGGATCGATCAGGCGGTGATTGTCGAAGCGCTCCTCGAAGATCTGGACCGCCAGACCGCCGAGCATGCACAACGGGAACAGAGGAAAACTGGCCAGCAACCTGTTCTCGGCCGCCCAGGGCCACAACGTCTCAAGGCTCGTCAGTCCCCACTTGGCCAACAGGCCCAGCAGAATGGCCAAGCCGACGATGCACAGGTGCATGCTGAAGGCCTCGATCGCGTCGGACTTGACGGTCAGGCGTCCGGCCTCCGGGCGGCGGTCCACGGGAATGACGCTCACGGAGTCGTCTTCCTGAACGTCTTCCGGATTCAATCGCCGAACGGTATGCCCGCGGCGCGCCGCCCAGTTGACCAGGACCATGCCGAAGATGATCGCTCCGACGATGCCGGCCGTGGCGCTGGTCAGGGCAAGGTCGGTGCCCTCGGACCAGTTGAGCTTCTCGAACGTCGGACGCAGACCGCTTGCCGTGCCGTGGCCGCCCTCGAAGCCAACGGGCAGGATCGCTCCGAAGACATCCGGTACGCCGAAGACTCTGCCCAGGACCGCGATGACCAGGCCCACGCCCACCACGTACTGTCCCCAGGCGACCATCTGACCGTAGGCCACTTGCGGCCCCGCGCGGTGCCACAGGGTCCGAGCCTTGGGGAGTTTGACGCCCAGAAACAGGCACGCGAAAACCACGTTAATCAGGATGCCCGGCAGCTTCTTCCATCCTGCCATCCACTCGTCCGGCAGCGGATGGCCTGCCCAGTCGAATCCCTGGATCACCGCCAGGCCGACCAGCCCCGCGATGACGCACGACGGCAGGTAGAGCCTGCGCAGTACGCGAATGTGCATCCGCAGCAGGTGCCCCACGCCCAGCAACACGCACAGTCCGATGAATGAAAGCATCACGCACTCCCTGAGAACCGAACGGACGCAGCGCGAGCGGGCTCGGTTGCGCTAACTGACGGGCACTTCCGCCCCGCCGCGTTCCTGCGACACGTAGGCCGAGTAGATGACCGTCATCGTGTCGATGGCCAGATCCAGGTCGCAGATCGGGCGCCGTCCCTCGGCCGCACACGTCACGAAATCCTGCACCTCGTCCTGGTAGCCCATCGTGTAGTCTTCGTTGGCCGAGACCGGCGACCAGCCCTCGTTCGTCGTGATCTTCTCGACGAAGTACAGGTCCGCCATCTGCTCGTGCCGCGGATTGTACACGTCGAGCATGTTGACCGGGTTCAGCCGGCATCGCGTGCGATGGTTGTTGGCGAAGACTTCGACGTAATCGTAGATGCCGCCCAGGGTCGTCTCGCCGGTGACCACGTCGCCAACCGTCCCGTCCTCGAACACCACGTGCATCCAGCCGTAGTCCTCGATGTCGCGATAGTCGGTCCGCAGGAAGCCCGCGTCGCGGTAACCCTTGATGCGCGTCAACTCGTGCGTGCGTGCGCTGACCGTGGCCGGCCGGATCGGCTTGCCGTTGCGGGCCTGTCCTTCGACGCGCTTCAGGTACAGCAGCGCCGTCAGCGGATGGCAACCCTTGCCGACCAGCGACCCACCGCCCGCGCGGTTCCAGATGCCGTAATCGGGCGAGTGCGATCCGCTGTGCGATTCCTCGCCCAGCATCCGCAGCACCTGCGCGCCGCTCTTGCGGATGACCTCGGCCTCCTTCTGGACCGCCGGGGCATAGACGAAGTTCTCGGCGTAGCCGAACACGACGCCCGAAGCCTCCACGGCTGCGCGAATCCGCTCCATGCTCTCCCGCGTCGCAGCGAGCATCGGTTCCTTGTCGGCAAGGTTCCCGCGGAACGACTTGTCACCGGCCGGGCCGAAGTAGCCTGTCAGCGGCTTCTCGCAGATCACATGCTTGCCGGCCTTGGCGGCGGCCACGATGTTGGCCTCGTGGGCCAGCGGTGGCGAACAGACGTCCAGCAGGTCCACTTGTTCGATCAGGGCCTCGACCGTATCGAATGCTTTTACGCCGTGGGCGGCTGCGAATCCTTCGCGGCTCTCCTTGCGGCGGCTTGTCACGCCCACCACCTCCACGTGCACCCCGTGCACGCGACGCAGGCACTCCAGGTGGTACTCTCCGGCCATTCCGACGCCGACGATTCCCACACGCACTGATTTCATCCGGGTGTCCTTTCTCTTGTCGCGGACCTGGCTCTCACATGTTCCTGGCCGCCACATGACCGGCGGCGCGACGCATTATGCGGCACGCCGTGGCCGGCCGCAAGCGCCAACATTCAGAGCTTTGTGGCACAAGCTGTGGTACGATCGGCCGGCATAAGCGAGGCATAACGACGCGGAAAGCCGCGCGGCGACAACCTTTTTTCTGATTTCGGAAACTTATCCGTGCGCACCAACGTCCAATACTAGTAAGACAGTATAGGATGCGGTTGTCGGGTCAAGGGGCACACGTCGTAAAGGCACCGTGGGCGACTGGGTGACTGAGTGAAAAGGGCACTGTTTGCAGGAGCGGCGCTGATTGCGTTGGCCGCGACCTCGGCCGCTTGGGCTGACGAGGCCGCCGACCGCGAGGCGATCGTGCGCCGACTCCTCGAACGTTCGCAACTCCTCGAAGACACGCATTTCACTGTTCCCGTCGAGTTCTATCGCCAGTGGCTGCAACGCGTCGCGGAGGAGGCCGGGCAGGGAGTTCTGCCGCCGGTGGACTACGTTGATGAACTGGCGGACTATCGCCTCGCCGTTCCCGCCGAAGGGCCGCCGACGCTTAGGGTCACGCGGCGGCTGCGGGTCTTCCGACCCCAGGGCTGTCGCAACGTGCCGCTGGTGTCCGCCGAATTGTCGTGGAGCCGCGTTGTGGTCAACGGCAAGGCGGCCGAACTGACGCCGCTGGACGGCTGGCTGTGCCTGTCGCCCACGGAGCCGGGATTGGTGGAAGTGGTCGCCGAACTGACGCTTCGCTCCGGCAACGGTGATGGCGGACAAGCTACCGCGCGCGTCAGGCCCGCCGTCCGGAACGTCCTCGAATTCGATTCGCCGCAGGCCTGGGAAGTGCATGCCACCGGTGCGATCGGCAATCTGGTCGGCGACGCGGAGCAGGGCACGCGCGGCCGGCTGGCGATGACGCCCTCCGAAACGCTGCAGGTTGTTTACGGGCGGCCCAAGGTCAAGTACGAGCGGACGCCCAGGTATGAGGTCCGCGGCGATGTAGCCTGGAACTTCGACGTCGCGTCGCAGCAGCTTGCGGCCGACCTCGTCGTGACCGTGGCTGACGGGCGCAGCGACCAGATCGATTTAGTGCTGCCGTCGGCGGCCGACCGCGTCACGGTGACCGGTCCCGATGTGCGCGAGGTCCACTCCTCCTCCGGGGCAGCGCGGGTCTTCCTGCGTCAGAAGATCTCCGGGGCCACGCGACTGCAGGTGCGCTGTGAACTGCCGAAACGACAGGGTGGGTTGCAGAGCCTGGCGCTACCGGTGGTTCGCGACGGTCAATGGACCGACGGCACGCTGGTGCTGACCAGCACCGCCGGCGGCAGCGAGGTCGTACCGGAATCAACCAGCGGCCTGGAGCCCCTGGCCCTGGCCGACGTCGGCGAATCGGCATCGGCCATGCTCGCGGGCAAGGCCGTGCTGGCCTATCGCATCGCCGGCCGCAGCTCCAAGGTCGACGTCAACATCCTGGACCTGAGCGCCTACGCCCTTCGCGAGACCCTGGCCGACATCGCCCACTGGCAACTGCTCCTGCGCGGCGACGGCACGGTCCTGTGCAAGGCGAGCTTCGAGATCCGCAACCGCACGCGGCAGTTTCTGGAGGTCGAGCTGCCCCCTGGGGCCGTGGTCCTTGCCGCCCGGGTTAACGAACAGACGCGACCGATGTCGCTCATGCCTGGACGGCCGGACGTCTACCTGCTGCCCCTGGAACGTTCGACCGTCAGTGTCGAAGGGCTGATCAGCTTCCCGGTCGAGATCGTCTGTCTGTACCGCATCGACCGGCTCGGGCGGGGGCGGATGGCGCTGCCCGTGCCGCAGATCGACCTGCCGATCGCCTACGCCTGGGCCGAACTCTATGCGCCCGACAACCTGTCGCGGCCGCAATGGTCCGGGCCCCTGGAGCGCGTGGACGAGTACGCCAGCAAAACGGCCAAGGCCACGCTCGGATATGGTCGTGCCGAGAAAGCGGCGGGGGGAACCGTGTTCAAGGAAGTCGATATCCAAGGCACGCCACCGGTAACCGATGAGCCCCAGAGTGGTTTTGGGAGCAGGCTCAACCTCAGCGGTGTAGACCTGCCGACGTCGAGCCTGTTGGCCCGCAACTACTACCGCGCCGGCAAGGGCTTCTACGACAAGGGCGAATTCAACAAGGCCGTCGAGGCTTTCCGGAAGACCGTCGAGCTTGCGCCCGAGTCGGTCTACGCGGGGAACGCGGCCCTTTACATGGGCAATGCCGCGTTGCCGGAAGGTTGGTCGCAGGACGGCGACGATGTCTCGAAAAAGGCCGCCATGCAGCAGGTCAAGGAGGACATTTCCGCCAGCAACCTGAAACTGGTCCAGCAGCAGCGTGAGTTCCTGGAGCAGGGACGCCAGGCGGCCCAAACCGGCAAAGCGGCCGAAGCCGTCGAGCAGTTCCGGGCGGCTGTCGCCCTGGGCGAGAAGCTCGTGGCCCGCGGCGAGTCCAAACGCGAACAGGACGCGCTGCTGCGCGAGGTCGAGGCGCGATTGGCCGAAGTCGATCGTTCCGTGGCCGCCCAGACCGAACAGATGTGGGCCCGCGTAGACCAACTGAAGTCCCAAGGCCGCTACGAAGAGGCCCTCAACACGATTCGCCAGATGCGGGCTACAGTCCAATCCCAGGGCGGCACGGGTGGCGGCAGCACGAGTCTGTTCACCGGCGAGGACGCCGACGGCGACCGCATCAACAGGGAGCTTGGGGAACTGGTCGTGAAAGCGGCCGGAGCCCAGGGCAAAGGGGCCTCCAAGTCCAGAGTGCTCACCCAGAATGAGATGAATCGTCTGCTCACTCAGCAGCAGTCCACGGCACCCGCGACCGAAGGCTCGGTCGAGACCCGCGAGGTGATCAGGGGGATGCTGCCTTTGACCGCTCGGGTATACACGTATCCCAACGCCGAGGAATGGCGCGATCTCACGGAGCGCCGCCGGCGGATGGTCGAAGGGGATGAGAAGGCCGTGGAACTTGAGCAGTTGACTCCGGAGCTGAGAGAGCGGCTGTCGAGGCTGGGCGTTGTCCAAGGCGATCAAGGCTTGCGGAGTGTTGTGCCAGGTGACGCCCAACGAGGGCGTCAAGCTCAAGAGCAAGATCAGGAAGTCCGTGAGTTGGTCCGGGACCGTAGCGGCCGGGCGGGCAACGGGCAAATCAACGCGGTTCAGGATGCGCTTAGGGACGGCAAGCCCACACAGCCCGCTGCGGCCTACCACGAAGACATGCCGACGGTGCTCCACAGGGTGGACGGCAACATCGATCAGGCCAAAAAGCTGGTCATGGACCTGCTCGATGCCGCTCCGGGCGGCCGTGTGACCAAGCCCGGAATCGACGACGGGCGGCCGACCGTCGCGGTTTCGCACGGCAGCCTTGTCGTGAAGGGCACGGGCGAACAGCAGCGACAGGTCGAGGCCCTGATCGAGAAGCTCCAGGCGGCCCAAGGACCGCAGGTCGAGATCGGCGCCAACATCATCACGCAGCGAGCACGCAAGGTCATCACGGAGACAGCGGACACAGGGCAGGGTGCCGCGTCACTGGACGGCAGGCGTCCGGTTGTGGGCGGGCAGGGCATGGACTTGACCTTCAACGTGACACCTGCCGGTTCGCCGCAGGAGCAACCCGCGTGGAACTACACGGAACTTCCCCCGGCTACCGCGCAGCCTTCTCCGAAACTGGGCGACATGCCGGTGATGGGCACGATGTTTGCGACCGACGGCAACTTGGCTGGGAAGGTGGCCGAGGATAAGCAGTTCCAGGAGTTCATCAGCCGCAACTATTCCTGGGCCATGAACGGGGAGGTCCCGTCCGGGCAGCCGAGCTTGCGCCGCCCAAGTGGCGAGAGTCCGTCATTCGGATTCCGAACGGCCAACCAACCCGTCCCGGGCTTTGGCGCGGGGCGTGTCGCGCTTCAGGGGGCAGACGGCACCATGACCATCAATGTTGGCGGGGGCGGATTTATCGCAGACAGTTTCGAGGGGCGCCGCGGCGGCGATCTCCGCGGTGGAATGGGAGAGTCTCCTTCTCCGTCGAGCGGGAGTCCTGAATTCAACCAATGGTACAACGACCTCAGGTACTGGGTGGCCGAGGAGCCTGAGGGTGAAGAGCTGGTTGAGGTCTCGATTGACCATGTGGACCTCTCGGCCCGCTACAACGTCAACTTCCGTAGCGAGGGGATGATGGCCTTTGACCAGCCTGCGGCCACGTCGTTGCCGCAGGCCGTTCGGACCACGACGGCTCCGATATCCACGGGCGAACTCAAAGGCTTCCTGGCCGGCAAGGCGGCCTTCAACCTCGGTCAGAAGGTGCCGGTCAACAGCATCAACCTGAACGTCATGGTCCCGGAGGTTCGCGACTTGGGCATCGAGTTCACATCAGGCAACAATGATGTGAGCTTCACCGTGATTGACGAGGCCCAGATGCGAACCCTCCTGGAGTTGGACGCCAAGCAGGACATCGAGCGTCGGGTGATCGGCAACAATGAGAGCTTCCAGGAGGCCCTCGTCGGCACCGATGCCCAGTTCGCCAACGGATGGACGGGCAACATCCAGTTTGGCGGCGAGGACTACAACACCGTCAACGTGATCGGCAACCCGATCAACCTGCCGCACGAGAAGTACATCCTGGTCGACAACGGCCGCTACCTGACGGCGATCCGTGCCGGCGAGATGCAGCACTGGACCGAGAAGATCGATGCGGCCGGCATCCGGTTCGCCGAGGTTCCGCAGACCATCGACGTGCCCCATGTGGGACAGTTCATCAAGTTCGAGAAGCGGCTGGTCAAGCCGACCGACCGTCTCGCCATCCACTGCGACTACGTTTGGAAAGGAGCGACAGAATGAAACGGATGAAGATCATGGCGGCGGCGATTGTGCTGCTGGCAACGGTCGTGCCGCTGGCGGCCCAGGCCCAGCCCGTCGCGGCCCCGGGAGGCAATGGGGACGGCAGCAAGGTGATCCTGACGTGGGAAGAGTTCATCAAGATCACCGGCTACGACCCCGACAAGAAGGGACAGCAGGTGATTACGATTCCCTGGGACGAGGTCCGCAACCTGCTGGGCGTCGACATTCGTCTCGAAGGCGGCACGACGGTTGACCTGCCTTGGGAACAGTTCAAGGCCCTGCTGAACTGGTCGATCCAGCAGAAGGAAGAGGGTGGCCTGCCGCCGACCGACTACGTCATCACGCGCAGCGAGTACGCCGGAACGCTGACCGACGACGGCGCCCTGTTCACGTTGAAGGCGACCATCAACGTGCTGAAGAAGAAGGGCTGGAAACGCATCCCGTTGCTGCCGGCTTCGGTGGCCCTGGTGGGCGAGCCGCAATTGCCGAACGGCGCCTATCTGAACGCCAACGGCGCGATCTATGAGTTGCTGACCGATAAGGCGGAGTCGATGGATGTGACGATTCCTTTTGCCGTCAGCGTCGAGAAGGACGCCGGCATCAACCGCGTCGGTTTCCAGCGCGTTGCCGCCGGGGCCAGCTTGATGGACCTGGAGATCGATCGCGAGAACGTCGAGGTCAAAGTGGCCAACGCCCAGTCGCTGGTCACGAAATCGGCCGCGGGCAAGTCAAAGACTACGGCCGCCGTTCCGGCCGGCGTGGCCGTGGCGGTCTCGTGGGAGCGGGCCTTGCCGAAGGCCGAAGAGGTGCCGCCGAAACTCTATGCCGAGACGCACACCCTGGTGGCCGTGGCCGACGGCGTGCTGCTGTGCCAGGAGGCGGTTAACGTCAATATTCTGCATTCCGGCATCCGTGAGTTGAAGCTTGCGGTGCCGGCCGGGGCACGCGTCCTGACGGTCAACGGGCCCAACGTCCAGGACTGGCGCGAGGCGTCCCAGGGCGAGCTTCAGGTGGTACTGAGCCGCGAGGTCATCGGCTCGTACACGCTTCGCGTGGCCTACGAGGTGGCGACGACGGACGGTGCGACGGTACCGGTCATCCGGGCCGTGGGCGTGGAGCGGGAGAAGGGCTTCGTCGGCGTGATCGCGGTGGCCAACGTGGAGATTGCCGCCGGTGCGCTCGAAGGCGCCACGAGCATTGATGCGCGGCAGTTGCCGGCCGACATCGTGGCCATGACCAATCAGCCCGTGCTGCTGGCGTTCCGCTATGCCGCCGATTCGTTCACGATTCCGCTTCAGATCCGCAAGCACGACGAGGTGTCGGTGCTGATGACCCTGGTGGACAGTGCGGCCTTCACGTCGATGCAGCTCAACGACGGCCGCCGCATGACCAAGGTCATCTACAGCGTGCGGAACAACCGCAACCAGTTCCTCCGCCTGTCGATGCCCGAGAAGGCCGACATCTGGTCGGTCTCGGTGAGCGGCAACACCGTCTCGCCGGCCAAAGACCAGCAGGGGCAGGTGCTCGTGCCGCTGATTCGCAGCACGGCCGACAGCCGCGAACTGACGGCCTTCCCGGTGGAAATCGTCTACGTGGAGACGCCCGAGACGGTAGCTCCGGCCAAGGGGACGCTGCACGTGGAGCTGCCGACCTGCGCGGTGCCGGTTATGCATGTGATGTTCACCTACTATCTGCCGGCCGAAGGCAGCTACACGATTGGCTGGGGCAAGAGCGGCTTCAGCGGTCCGCTGTCGCTGGTCGAGCAGTTCACGACGCTGTCGGTCGATCGCGGCGTGAAGGTGGTGACGGTGAATACCGCGGCCGAGACGCAGCTGTTGCAGCAGATGGCCGACCAGCAGGCAGATCAGCAGGCGGCGGCAGCGGGCGCGACGCCAATTCGTGTGCGGTTGCCGATCGGCGGCAAGCAGTTCAAGCTCGAAAAGATCCTGGCTATGCCACACGACAAGCTCTACTTTGAGGTGCAGTACAGCGGTTGGGAAGTAGCCAAGTAGGACAATCGCTCCGCGTCGCAGTGGATGGCGAGCCAAGGGCGCCGCAACCGTTTTGATGGCGGCGCCCTTGGTGCGCGCGGGCGCCTATGCGGGAAGTATCTTGCTTTTTGCTATTGATTCGGTCAAACTTAAGACCCTCGAGTGTACATTTCGCGGCTGTTGCAGACATCTCGGAAAGGACGGTCTGGCATGTGGGGTATCGACGACACGTGGGTCCTGCTGGGCTATCTGCTGTCCATCGGCAGCGCCGTGCTGTGCGTCGTCTACGGCTTGGCGGCCTGGAACCGCGGGCGCGACGAGATCGGCAGCGAGGACGTTCGCTGGGCTGCCGAAGAGAAGAAGGTCGAACAGCAATTCTGATGTGGACTCATCCATGACAGGCGGCAAGACAGACGCCCAGGACGATGGAGGACGGCCATGATTGTTGCCCAAGCAGTGGGTATGCCCGAGATACTGGTGACGCTGCTCTATCTGCTGGTGGTCGGTTACCTCGGCTGGCTGGGCTACCGGGGAACGAAGACCGCGGCCGACTACATGGTCGCCGGGCGCAAGGCCCACCCGTTCGTCATGGCCATGAGCTACGGCGCGACGTTCATCTCCACCAGCGCGATCGTAGGTTTTGGCGGCGTGGCCGGCATGTTCGGCATGAGCCTGATGTGGCTGGTGTTCCTGAACATTTTCGTGGGCGTCTTTATTGCCTTCGTCTTCTTCGGCGAGCGCACCCGCCGCATGGGGCATCGTCTGGAGGCTCACACGTTTCCGGAACTGCTCGGCCGCAGGTTCAACAGCCGCGCCGTGCAGGTGCTGTCGGGCCTGGTGATCTTCCTGTTCATTCCGCTTTATGCCGGGGCCGTGCTGATTGGCGGCAGCGAGTTCCTGCACACGCAGTTCAACATCGACTACGGGGCGGCACTACTGATCCTGAGCGTGATCGTTGCGGCCTACGTGATCGCCGGCGGCCTCAAGGGCGTGATGTATACCGACGCCCTGCAAGGTTCGATCATGGTGCTGGGCATGATCGTGCTGCTCGTGGCCACATACGTGATGGTGGGCGGCATCCAGAAGGGGCACAACGACCTGAAGGCCATGGCCGATCAGGCCTTCATCGGGTTCAAAGCCATCGGCCAGCGCGGGTGGACGGCCTTCCCGGAAGCCGGGTGGGGCGACCCGAAGTACAACCTCTGGTGGATCGTCTGCGGCACCTTGTTGCTGGGCGTCGGTATCGGCGTGCTGGCCCAGCCGCAGCTGGCAGTTCGCTTCATGACTGTCAAGTCGAAGCGCGAGCTGAACCGCGCCGTAATCCTGGGCGGCATCTTTATGCTGGTGATGCCCGGCGTTGCCTACACGGTCGGATCACTGAGCAACGTCTACTTCCACAAGTACGAGGTGGTCCGCGGCGGCCTCGTGTCGGTGACCGAGGACACGGCCGTAATCACCAAGAAGGAACGCGGCGTGGAGAAGACGTCCCGCTGCCGGCTGCTGCACATCGACACGTCGGGCGACGGCAAGGCCGACACGCACCTGATCCACTACGGTCTCGACAAGGACGCCGCCATCATGCCGCACGCTGAGATGACCACGCTTCCCGACGGCGACGTCGAGGTGCGGCCCATGGCCACCAGCTTCACTCGCGCCGTCGTCCAGAAGGGCGACCGCTGGATGCTCAACTCCGACAGCATCATTCCAATCTACGTCAGCCGCGCCATGCCCAAGTGGTTCGGGTTGCTGTTCCTGCTGACGCTGCTTGCCGCCGCCATGAGCACCTTGTCGAGCCAGTTCCACGCCCTGGGCACCAGCCTCGGCCGCGACGTCTATCAGCAGTTCCTGCCGCAGAGTGAGGACCAGTCCGCGCGGACCATCCCGGTGGTACGCATGGGCATCATCATCGGCATCGTCCTTGCGGCCCTGGTGGCGTACTTCGCGCGCGGCGGCTACATAGTCGCCCGGGCCACGGCCATCTTCTTCGGTCTCTGCGCGTCGGCTTTTCTGCCGGCGTTTGTCGGCGGACTGTTCTTCCGGCGGATGACCCGCCCTGCGGTCATCGCCTCGATGATTGTCGGTTTCGTCGTGACGGCCTTCTGGCTGCTGCTGGTCAAGGCCCAGGAAGCGGCCGCCATCGGGCTGGTCTTCAAGCTGACCGGCGGCAAGCCCAGCATCTTGGCCGACTATCCGAACTGGCCGGTGGTCGATCCGATTCTGATCGCGCTGCCGCTGTCGGTCCTGACGGCCGTCGTGGTCAGCCTGATGACCAAGCCACCTGCAACGGAGCATCTCGAGCGGTGTTTCGGCCGCGACTAGGGCCTGCCATTGTTGCACGAGACATACGATCGCGCCTCGCGATAGCCTTTGCGCTGCCGGGACTGCTGCTGGGCGGGAATTCTCTGCAACTTCGTGACGGAACCGACGTTAAACCACTCTGAGCACGTCGCTCGCGGCCGCCTTGTGCGGCGACGGCTATCGCGCATGTCTGACGGAGGTGAATGGGGCGATGAGCAGAATGGCGCTGGGAATCGCTGTGGGATTGGCAGTTGTCGTCGGGCAGGTGTCGTTGCAGGAAGTTGCTGGGGGCAGCGGGATCCTGTTGGCGCAAGCGACGGCGAAGTCGTCCACGGACGAGACCAAGCCGGCCGTCAGGAGCAAGGCCCAGGCGGACGCGCTGATTGCGGAGGCGGGCAAGGCGTCGCCCGAGTGGTGGGACTCCGTGGAGCTGAAGTACCCCGATACGCTGGACCTGACTTGGGCTGACGGTCCGAAGGGGGAAGGTTGGCAGCCGCAGAAGCGGATGGGGGCCTATATGGTCAGCGTCATCAGCCCCAATCCCGGAAAATGGCGAGAAGGCATCAAGCTGCTGCACCACATCCTTTCGGTCAACAAGGACAATGCCACGGCCCAGAAACGGGCCATCAACGCCCTGGGCAACGCCTACTACAACTACGAGCGTGACTACGCGCGGGCGGCCTTCTGGCTGGGCAAGGGCGACCAGTTCGGCCGCGTCAAGCTGATATCCTGTTACTGGAAACTCGGCGCCAAGTCGACGGCCGAGTCCATGCTCCGCAAGGTCGGCGCCGACACGACCCGCGACAGCGACGTCGTCCGGCTGTGGTCTGAGATGGGCGATCTGAAGACCGCCCTGGCCGTGGCCGAGAAGAAGGCGGAAAGCAACTGGGCCGATGCGGCCTACCTTGCAGCCGGCGACGCCTGTCGGCAACACGGCAAGTATGACGAGGCCCTGAAGTACTATCAGAAAGCCCTCGCCGTCAAGCAGGGCGGCCGCGATATCAAGCGCAACCAGGAACGAGCCAGGGCGGCCGCGGAAACAGTGCAGGTGTTCGACAGGCTGGACCTGTCCAAGGTGGCCGACGGTTCGTACAGCGGCAGCGCCCAGGGCTACCGCGGCGCGGTCCAGGTGGAGGTGGTCGTCAAGAGCGGCCGCATCGAGTCGTGCAAAGTCACCAAGCACGGCGAGGACATGTGCTATAATGCGCCGACCGTGGTGCCTCAGCAGATCGTCGAGAAGCAAGGCGTCAAGGACGTCGACGCCGTCACCAGCGCGACGATCTCCTCAACGGCCATCATCAATGCCACGGCCAAGGCCTTGGCCCAGGGGATGAAGCAATGACGTGACGCGCGGACGTCCGCGCGCCAGCCCCGGCCGGCAGTCCGATCACGGCGACGACGATGCGATTGAACCTCTTTCGCAGGGCCCCTTCGAGACCGTCATCAGGCCCGGCCGCTGCGCGGACCAAAGCGCGTTCGAGTTGGGCCGCCGCGCCGCTGATGCGCATAAGTCAGACGGCTTTCCTGCTGCTCTTCCTCGTGCTGTTCCTCTATGTTTTGTGGCCTTACGGTTCCCCCCAGGTCGCCGAACTGCGACAGGGCCGCGAGTTCGTTGACGCCGAAACGATGCTGCGTCTCGACCCGCTGCTCAGCCTGGCCGTGTCGCTTGCTTCGCGGACGCTGGTGGCTGCGCTCGCTTGGGCCGGTGTCGTATTGCTCTTCGGGGTGATCTTCCCCCGCGTGTTCTGCGGCTACGTCTGTCCGCTCGGTACGCTGATCGATCTGTGGGACTGGGCGGTGGCCCGGCGTGTGCGACGGTTTCGTGCTTGCCGGCACGGCCACTGGGTGCACGTGAAGTATTACCTCTTGGCCGCCGTACTCGTGGCCGCGCTCTGTGGCGGCATGGTTGCGGGATACGTCGCGCCAATTGCTTTGCTGACGCGCGGGTTGCTGGTGACCCTCGCGCCGCTGGAAGTCGGTCTGACGCGCGGATGGAACCTCGTGCCGCTGATGCACCTCGGTCACGCACTTGCCGCCGTCCCGCTGCTGGGCGTCCTGATCCTGAGCTTCCTGGGCCCCAGGTTCTGGTGTCGTTACGTTTGTCCGACCGGCGCCCTGTTCTCCCTGGCCGCGCGACTGCGGCTTACTGACCGCAAGGTCAGCGAGGCGTGTGTTCGTTGCGGCCGCTGTCGAGCTTCCTGTCCTTTCGACGCGATTCGCGACGACTTCACGACGCGCGGCGCCGATTGCACCTTCTGCCAGATCTGCGGCGGCGCGTGCCCGGTCGGAGCTATCCAATTCACACATCGTTGGGACCGCGGCGAATCTTGGAAGGCGCGGCAGCCTGACGCAGACGATGGCGTCAGCCTGTCGCGCCGCGGATTCCTGGTCGGAGCCGCAGGAGGGCTCGCGGGGTTTGCCGTGACGCGATACGTTCGTCCGGCCGCGAGGAGCGGGGACGATACCTGGACGCCTGTCCGTCCGCCCGGCAGCGTGCCCGAAGAACAGTTTCTCCAGCAGTGCATCCGTTGTGGCGAATGCATGAAGGCCTGTCCGAACCACTGTCTGCAGCCGCTCGGATTCCGGCAGGGGCTGGAAGGGCTCTGGACACCGCACGTCGTGGCCGACTGGACCGGCTGCCACGAGAACTGCAACAACTGCGGCCAGGTCTGTCCGACCGGCGCCATTCGGGCCCTGGACTTGGCCGAGAAACGCGTCGTGCGCATCGGCCGCGCCGTTGTGAACGAGAAGACCTGTCTGCCGCACTCGGGCAAGGCGGCTTGCCGATTGTGCCACGATCAATGTGCAACTGCGGGCTACGGAGCGATCGAATTCATTCGCCTGCACGTGGAGTTGGACGAAGACGGTCTGCCTGTCGAGGATACGGGATTCGACGCCCCGGTCGTGGACGCTGAGAAGTGCGTCGGTTGCGGGCAGTGCCAGTCGCGATGCCACGCCGTAAATGTGGTCGATCGTGACGCGCTCGCGGAGGCGGCCATCGTGACCAGGGCCGGGCAGGGACGCGACGATCGTCTGACGAGCGGTTCGTACCTGGAACTGCGCGAGGCCGAGCGACGTCGGAGGCAGCAGCAACAGAAGAACCGTCCACCGGAGCAGGGCACCTACCTTCCCGACTATCTGAAGTGAGTCTCGCGGTGCGGCCGCTCAGTGCAGGTAGTCCTCTTTCGGCACGGTATCGGCGTCCTGCCGTCCGCCGGGTGTGTGTGCCCCATCTCTGGGTGGCGTCGGCCGGGCGCGGGCCGGGCGTTTGGGCAGACTGTCGGCAAGGGCCCTTGCGAAGACCTGCAGAAGATGTACGTTGTCGTCGTCCGTGGTCATGGGCCTTACCTCTAATCGTTCAGACGGGATGGACCGACCCCGCATTCAGTTGCCGCTGTGGAAACCATACGGATGCTGCCGCAATGTGCAATCCGGAGTACATAAACCATTGCCAGATAGCCATTAACATCCAGGATGCTTCCGTGCAGGGCCTGGCCAAACGTGCGAAATTCCCATGCAAGGGCGGCTGGGTGGACGGCGGCATGTGAACCGGTGAAGCCTTGACACGGCGGTAACACAATGTAATACTATAGGTTGTGCTTACGGGTTTCGTCGCCCATGGAGGATGTACCGTTATGCCGAGGAAGAAGGCTGAAATTGTGACCTTCAAGGCCGATGCCTCCCTGACCGAGGCCATGAAGGGGCTGCCGAATCGTTCGGCGTTCATCCGGGCGGCTGTGCTTGCGGCCTTGGACAATACCTGTCCGCTGTGCAACGGCACGGGGCTTCTGACGGCCAGTCAGAAGAGCCACTGGAACGATTTCGCGGCCGACCACGCGATCGAACAATGCGGCACGTGCCACGAGACTCACTTGGTCTGCCTGTCCCATGCGTCCGGCAAGAAGTGCGTCTGAACGGTGGAAACATTGACGACAACGACACGATGTGCTGCGCGCGGAGGTGAGGTATGAGGCGTCGAACGGTGCTGGCGATCGCGATTGGCGTCATGGCGCTACTGCCGATGACAGCCGGGCGGTGTCTGGCGGCGGACGAGGAATCGCCGTCGCCCGAGCAGAAGGTGCATGTCTTTGTCAGCATCCTGCCGCAGGCCTGCTTCGTCGAGCGTGTGGGCGGCGAGCGTGTGCAGGTCGACGTCATGGTCGGCCCCGGACAGTCGCCGGAGACTTACGAGCTCATGCCGAAACAGATGGTCCGGCTGGCCGCAGCGCGAGCGTTCTTCCGCATCGGCGTGCCCTTCGAGGAATCGCTGCTGAAGAAGATCGCCGCCACGATGCCCAACCTGCACATTGTCGACACGCGAAAGGGAATCACGCTGCGCGTTATGGAACACTCGCACCACCATCACGCCGAGCACGGCGAAGACGCCGAGGATGATCACGATACACACGGCAATGCGGGTGAGAGCGAGAAGCCGGAGGAACAGAAGGGAACCGATCCGCATATCTGGCTTAGCCCGCGGCTGGTCAAGATTCAGGCCCGAACCATCTGTGACGAACTTGTGCGGCTTGATCCGGCGCACGAATCCGAGTACCGTGACAACCTGAAGCGGTTCGAGAGCGACCTCGACGACGTGGACCGCAAGGTCGCGGAGGCCTTGTCGCCGCTTAAGGGCAGCGAATTCTTTGTCTTTCATCCGGCCTACGGCTACTTCGGCGATGCATACGGGTTGCGGCAGGTGCCGGTCGAAGTCGAAGGCAAGGAGCCCAGCGCCAGGCAGCTTGTCGAACTGATCGAGAAGGCCCGCAAGGCCGGCGTCAAGGTCATCTTCGTGCAGCCACAGTTTTCGACGACGGCCGCCGAGACAGTCGCTCGAAGTATCGGCGGCGCGGTCGTGCCGCTCGATCCGCTGGCTCGCGACTACCTGGCCAACCTGACTGTCATGGCCGAGAAGATTGGCAGCGCCTTGAAACCATCGGACAACACGAATCATGACCGCAGCAGATGAACCGATCATCCAGATGAAGGGCGTCACATTCAGCTACAACGGGCAACCGGTGCTGGAGGACGTCAATCTGGCCATCACGCCGCGCGATTTCGTGACCGTGCTCGGTCCGAACGGCGGCGGCAAGACGACACTCCTGAGACTGATGCTCGGGCTGCTGCGTCCGTCGCGCGGCACGGTGCGGATCTTCGGCCAGGACCCCGAGGCGGCCCGGGCTCGCATCGGCTACATGCCGCAGCACGCGTACGTTGATCCGCGTTTCCCCGTGCGTGTTCTCGACGTGGTGCTCATGGGGCGACTGCGCAAGGGGCGGCGATGGGGGCCGTTCGGTCGCAACGACAAGCACGCCGCCGCGAAGGCCCTTGGCGAGGTGGAGCTTGGAAACATGGCCCGCCGGCCATTCGCCGAGTTGTCCGGCGGCCAGCGGCAGCGCGTGCTCATCGCTCGCGCTCTGGTCGGCGATCCCGAGTTGCTTCTCTTCGACGAGCCGATGGCCAACCTCGACGTCGTGATTGAAGGCGAGATTCATCACCTGTTGTGCCGGCTCAACCGTCACGTGGCTGTGGTCACGGTCTCACACGACGTGGGGTTCGTTACTCACTGCGTCAAGACGGTCGTCTGCGTGAACCGTCGCGTCTGGGTCCATCCCACGCAGGAACTGACGGGCGACCTGATCGCCGAGGTCTATGGCGGCAACCTGCGCATGGTTCGCCACGGCAACCACGATGGCATGGACGGAGGAGCGGCGTGTCCGAATTCCTAGAAGCCGTCCGCAGCTACCCGTTGATGCAGCACGCCGTTGTGGCGGCACTGCTGGTCAGCGTCTCGAGCGGCGTGGTCGGCACGTACGTTGTCGTGCGGCGTATCAGCTATCTGGCCGGCGGCATCGCTCACTGCGTTCTTGGCGGCATGGGCGCCGCCGTCTGGTTGAAGCACCGCTACGGCCTGGAGTTCATTGAGCCGCTGCACGGGGCCGTGATGGCGGCGGTTGTGGCGGCGCTGATCATCGGCCTGGTCAGTCTGCGAGCCCGGCAGCGCGAGGACACCGTCATCGGCGCCCTGTGGGCGGTCGGCATGGCGGCGGGACTGCTCTTCATCTGGGCCACGCCCGGCTACAGCACCAACCTGATGAGCTACCTGTTCGGCAACATCCTCATGGTTCGCGTGGACGACCTCATGCTCATCGCCGTGCTCGACGTCGTCGTGGCGGGCATCGCGGTGCTGTTCTACCATGAACTGATGGCCGTCTGTTTCGACGAGGAATTCGCCCGTCTCCGCGGCGTCAACGTCGAACTGTTCTACCTGCTGCTGCTCTGCCTGACGGCCCTGACGGTCGTGCTCCTGGTGACGGTCGTCGGCATCGTCATGACAATTGCGCTGCTGACGTTGCCTGCGGCCATCGCGGGCCAGTTCGCCAAGACTCTCTGGCAGAACATGCTTTTGGCCGTTCTCGTCAGCGCCGCCTGCAGTGTCGGCGGTCTGGCCCTCAGCTACGGGCCCGACCTACCCGCCGGGGCCACCATCATCCTGCTGGCCGGGGCGGCGTACCTGGTGGTGACGGTCGGCAAGGCCATTCTAAGAAGAGGCGGACGCTAACACGTGCAGCGGCCGTCCGCACACGCGACAGGGAGTGCATGCGCATGAAGCTTTCTCGCTGGCAGATCGAGGCCGCCGTGGCCCTGGTGCTGCTCTCGGTCCTTGTGTACGCCGTGCACTACGCCATCTTCCGGGACGCCCACCACATCTTCATGTTCATGCTCCACGAACTGGCCTTTGTGCCGATCGAAGTCTTGGTGGTCACGTTGATCATCCACCGCGTGCTTCACCACCGTGAGAAGCTGGCCATGCTCGGCAAACTCAACATGGTGGTCGGGGCCTTCTTCAGCGAGGTCGGCACGGGCCTGATTCGCCACTTCCGCGATCTCGACCCGAAGGCCGGGGAACTGGCCGGGCAGATCAAGGTGACCGCCCGGACGACCGACGCCGAGCTGCGCCGCCTGGCCTGCCTGTTCCAGGGCTATGACGGCGAGCCCAATGTTGGACGGGCCGACCTCAACGTGTTGCGGGAATACTTGACCTCCCGCCGCACGTTTCTGCTGGGCCTGCTCGAAAATCCCAACCTCCTGGAGCACGAGGAGTTCACCGATCTGCTCTGGGCCGTCTTCCACCTGACCGAGGAACTGGTCAACCGCCGCGACGTCAACCACCTGACCGAAACCGACGCCGCCCACCTGCAAGGCGACATTCGCCGGGCCTACGGACGGCTCATCGTTCAGTGGCTGGCCTACATGCGCCACCTGCGGAGCGACTACCCCTACCTGTTCTCGCTGGCCGTCAGAACCAATCCCTTCGATCCCGCCGCCTCGGTGGAAGTAACGCAGTAGCAGCCGCTTACGGCCCACCTCGCTTAGCGCAACACGCCTGCATCCTGCCGCAGGACACCACCTCCCGGTCCGTTTCGCCCAGGCGGCAACGTCCGGACGTTCGGTTCCGAAACGGAATCCGGAAACCTTCCGGGTGTTACAGCGTCCAATTCTACAGCTATGGAGGTGCGGCTATGAGGGTGACCATCCGACTCGCCATCATGCTGTTGGGATTGACGACGCTCTGCTCCTGCATACCGATAAGCGGCATGCCGGGACAACCCCATGTCATCGCTACGGCCGACTACACCATCGATGCGGCGAATGACCAGCCCCAGAGCAACGTCACGGCGCGGTTCAGCGTCTTCTGCCATGCGGGCGACCAGGTGATTGCCCTGTTGCCGCGCAGCGTAGCCTTGCTCGACTGGCAGGCCGACAGCGGCCGCGTCGTTCCGCAGGGCGACAGCTATGTGCTCGTGGCCCGCGAGCCCGGCACGTACCATCTGACGATGAAATTTCTGGCCGTCCGCCAGTCGCCGACGCCCGGCACCAGCCGCATCGAACTGCCCAGCGTGCCCGCCAACCGCATCGCCGTCCAGGTCCGTCTGCCCAACGACTCCGGCCGACTCGTCACCGTCCCGCAAGGCATCGTTACCGCCGACACGACCGAAGGCAACGTGCGACGGGTCAGCGTCCTTGCCCCTCTGGCGTCGACGTTCGCTCTCCAATGGCAGAAGGCGGCCGTCAGCGAAGCTGCGGAGACAGAATTCTCCGTCGAAAACAACGCCCGCCTTGACGTGCTGTCCGGATTGATCGAACGTCACGAAACGATCCTGTGCACCGTGCAGCGCGGATCGTTTGACCATCTTTCGTTGGCCGTTCCTGAAGGCGCAGCCGTACGCCGCGTGCAGGGCGACGACGTTCTTTCGTGGTCCGCCAGTGATGACGGTCGAACAGTGAACCTGAGACTTGGCCGCAAGGTCGATGACCGAACGGTCATCAAAGTCGTGGCCGAGGACCTGCTGCCTGCGTTGCCCGGGCGGTTCACGTACCGGCCGGTCAGCGTCGCAGCGGCGCGCGTGCAGCAGGGTTCCGCCAGATTCGTGCCCGCCCAAACACTGGTTCTTGAAGAGGACGCCGTTGTCGCGGCGACGCGTCGGGCGGGTGGGAGCGACGGCCTGGCTGTCCTGAGTTACGACTACTCACGTCTCCCGGTCGAAATTGGGCTGCGCGTCAGCGAGCGGCAATCCCGCCTGACCGTGGCGGTCGAGAGCCTGGCCGTGATCGAGGCCGGTGTCGTGACCCTGCACAGCGAACTGAGCTACCAGATTCAGTTGCAGCCCGTCCGCGGAGTGACGATCGGCCTGGCCGAAGGGGCCACGGTGCTGGACGTCGCCGGCGCGTTCGTGCGCGATTGGGACGTCGGCGAGGACCGATTTCTCAGGGTCCGCTTCAACGAGTCGCGACTCGGCCTCGTCAAGATCTCCGTCCGTACGCACCAGAACATTCAGAAGATCAACGGCTTCGTCATTCCCCGCCTGCAGCCGTCCGACGTGGCCTCCGAGGCGGGTATCATCGGCGTCTCGGCCGGCGAGGGCATGCAGTTGCGGCACCACCGGGCTACCCTGACCGAGCAGGTGGACGCGAGCGAGTTGCCCGAATGGATTCGTCAAGGCGGCGCCAAGCTGGCCTACCGTTACCGCCAGGGCGGGGGCACGCTGGCCGTCGAGACCGAGAAAATCCAGCCGCGGATCACGGCCGAGATGGCGGACGTCGTAAACCTGGAACTGGACGCCCTGATGCGGACGACCACCGTCAGCCTGACGGTCGAAGATGACCAGATCTTTGAGGTCGCCTTGCGGATGCCCGCCTCGCTGACGCCGCTGCGCGTGACCGGCCCGCGAGTGGCGGCCTGGCGGCTGACCCCTGCGACCGATGAGGGCAAGGCGCTGCTTGTGGTCACGCTGACCGACGGCCTGACCGGTGAGACGTCACTGGTCCTTGAAGCCACGCGAACGGTCGACTACGGTTTGCCGCTGACAATCGGATCGATCGATCTTCCCGCGGCCCAGCGGATCAGCGGACGAGTGGTCATCGTGCCCCAGGCCGATCTGAAGCTGGGTGTCGTGGACGTACAGTCGCTCCGCGAGGCGTCGGTCGCCATGCGCCGCGCCGGCGAAGGCCGCTCGCCGGCTGCACGGGCCGTGCAGCGTGTGGCCACGACGGCGAGGTCGCTGCACTACGATTTCACGACGCCATGGTCGGCCACGCTCCGCGTCGATCCGCTGACGCCGCTCGTGGCCGTTGTCGCCGATACGTTGCTGAAGATCGGACAGGGCGAGATCGGCGCCGTGACGCTCCTGACCTGCACCATCCAGGAAGCCGGCGTGTCGGTGTTGCATGTGCAGTTGCCCCCGTGGGCCGTCAACTCGTGGATCGACGGAGACGACATCAGCGGCCGCCGCCTTGATCCCGAGACGAACACGTGGACGATTACGCTGGCCACCCGGCGCAAAGGACTTCACACGCTTCGCGTCACGTATGACCGTCTCATTGATCGCGACGCTTCGGAGGTCGCTCACGAGGAGCCTCGCGTGGTCGAAGCCGCAAGCCACAAGGGGATTCTGCGTGTCGGCAAACAGAGCGACCATGTGGACGTCACGGTGACCCCCTCGGGACACGCCAGGGCGATCGAGACCGTCGCCGAGACTGCGTCCGGCGGCTTGCCTCTGGTTAGGGCGATCGAGTACTCGGGCCAGGCGCCGCGCGACTGGGGCCTGTCGCTCAAGATGGCTCAACTCGGCGAAGCCGACGTCCTGAAGATTCAGGCCAGCGATTGCCTGCTTCAGACGATGATCAATCGCGACGGTATGGCCGTCACGTTCATGACGCTGACCGTGCAGAACACACGGCAGCAGTTCGCGCCCATCGAACTGCCCGACTCCCGACAACTCTGGGGCGCTTACGTGGACGGCCGACCCGTCAAGCCGGTCGAAGGTGACCGCCCCGACACCTACCGCATTCCGTTGCTACAGCGCGGCGCGCGCGACGAAGCCTTCGAACTCACCGTGGTCTACACCGAGCAGCTGCCTGCCCTGGAGGGCCGCACGGTTGACCTGGCCCTCAAGACGCCCCCGGTCGAAGTGGCCACGGGGTCGATGGGGTGGGAAGTCTTCATGCCGCCGGGGTACGCGTTGCGGTCGGACCTCGTGGGCGACGAGGGCAACATGCGGATGGTCATTCGCCCGCCCGACGCCGATGTGCCCGTGACCGACCAGATGCTTGGCCCGGACAGCCAGCGCTGGCGACAGGTGTGGCCGGTGGTGCGACCCATTGTGGAAGTGGCTCGTGTGGTGGCCATCGGTCTGGCGTGCATTCTGGGGCTGGTTCCGGCGGTCTGGCTGCTGGCCAGGTACGGGCCGCGGCTTTTCCACCGCACGGCGGCCTCCGGCGGGCGCGCGGTTCGCTTCGTGCAGATGCGTCCGGCGTTGAAGTGGGCGGCCGTGATGATGCTCATAGCGATTCCCGTGCTGATGGTCTTGGCCCTGATGATGCCTGCGGGGCTCAGATGGAGCGGCGAGATGTGGGAAAAGCGAGCTGAGGATTCCGCAGTTGCCCTTTCTCCGCTCAGCGTGTCTGCCTCGAAAGCCGAACACGACCTGATCATCGTCGGCGATGCCCTGGAAACATACCGAGGCATCAATGACGCCTATCCCGACCGGCTGGATGATCTGACCAGGGCGAAGCTCGTGGACCCGGATGTCGTGGAAAGGCTTCAGCAGAAAGGTGTGGAGTATTTCGGCCGGAGTCTGAACGCCTGGGCGAGTGGGGGGGATACCACCGGGGCGCAGCAGAACAAAGATGGCGTGCTCCTGGCCGGGAAAGACCGCCACGGTTACAACATTCTGCGGCCGGGCAACGAACTGCAGTATGTGGAAGAAGGCGACCGGCGTCAACTTGCTACAGAACTCTACCGGCAGGGCGACGTCGGCAATGCCATTATCGAAGAGGACCTTCGCCCGACCGACGAGGAGTTGAAGACGTACTCCGAAAGCTACAGAAAGGGCAAGATGCTTGGCGGCAAGAGCCGCACCAGGCAGGACATGAACCTGCTAACCCAGGAGGCCCAGCGGCGGATGAAGCGCGCCGAGGAGCGGTACGGCAGTGCGCTCGAGGGCGGACCCGTCGGACAGACGAGACTTGGCGCACGCGTCACTCGCAGCACTGGCGGGGTCGAGACGCAAGGGCAGCCGGCGGCCGGCGCGGCTGAAGCGCCTGCTCCGTCCGGTTCGGATTTCACCTTCAAGGCCGACACCGACAAACTCAACGCCTTCAAGGATCAGGCGGCAGGCGTGCTGCGTGAGGCGCAGAAGGCTGCCAACGTCAAAGAGACCAAGGTTCTGGAAGACGGCAAGCTGGAACTTGAGAAGAGGATTGCCGCCGACATCCGCGGAAGCGGCGAGGCGCCCGGTGACTTGCCGGCGTCCACTTCCGACGAGCAGGCCTCGAGCCGGACGCCCGAGTTCATGGGCACCACGGCCCGCCGGCCGGAGTCGGGCAAGCCGACGAAACCGCAGAACGGGACCGACGGGCCGCAGGAAGAATCCGAGCAACAAGACGGCCAGGCCCGGCCGGCCGAACGGGCCACGGCTCAGCCCGACGGAGGATGGCGGCCGTGGGAAGCGGGCGGCGTGGAACTGGTCAGCCTGGCCCCGGTAGAGCAGGGCCGCACGCGCGGCAGCCTGCCGATCGGGCTGCAGTTGCCCGAGAGCGGCCAACTCCCCTATATGTTCAGCCGCATCGGCCGCGGATTCAGCGGCGGCGACATGGGACATTTTCGGGTCCAGGCCGTTCGCAGCGGCAGCGGCTACACCGTGTACACGGTTGCGGGTCTTGCAGTGGCAGGGCTTCTTGCGACGGCGGTTAGACATGCGAGCCGACAGCTGCATCGCGGTCGTCGGACGGCAGCGTGACGAAGCATCGCAGGCGACAACACCTGATTTGGGAGGACGGGAGGATGAAGCTCGTGAGACAGATCTCGATGGGGATCGTCATGACTCTTGTGGCGACAGTCTGGGTTGCATCGGCCATGGCCCAGCAAGAGGCGGTCGACGCGGCTGCGGCCGTGCAACGCGACACGGTCGACGTGGAGTTGCCACCGGTCGTCCCGGCTCCGCTGACCGACGTCGTGCTGACACGCAGCGACGTGCAGGTGACCGTCGCGGAGGGCGTGGCCGAAGGCACGATGCGGCTGTGGATCGAGAGCGAGACCGGCGAGATGAGAAAGGTCCTGATCCTGCCTTCGTCCATTGCCGTCACCGACATGACGATCAAGAAGGGACGCGACAGCGTGCAACTCGTGCGTCAGGCCGACGGCTATCACCTGTACAGCGTGGGCAAGGGATCTCATGAGTTGGAGGTTCGCTTCGCCGCGGGAGTGGACGGCAAGGACTTGAAGAAGAGCCTTCGCCTGCCGCAGATCGGCGCCACGGTGGCGACCATGGCCGTCACGGTGCCCGGCACGTCGCTGGAGATCGCGGTCTCGCCGCAACTGCCGATTCGGTGCGAGGAGAAGTCCGGCCAGACGACTGTGACCGTGTTCGGCGGCCAGACCGGCGAGCTGACGGTCGAGTGGTCGCCCAAGGCTCCGGACGTCGAACTGGAGGCGAAGGTCTTCGCCGAGCAGAACAGTACGGCGCAACTGGCCCTCGGTGTCATGCGGCTGTACACGCAGGTCAACTACTCGGTCGTCCAGGGCAAGGTCAGCAGCCTGCGGCTCCGTCTGCCCGAGAAGGCCACGTTGCTGAAGGTGGACGGCCAGGACATTCGTTCGTGGGACATCGAGACGCAGGGCGGCGACCGTGTGCTGAAGGTCGAGTTGCTGGGCCCGGTCACCGACCGCTACGCTCTGACGCTGGCCCTTGAGCAGGCCATCGAGCAGCCGTCTATGGGCGGCGCGACTGACGTGGCGATCGAGACGCCAGAGGTGCTCGGCGTCAGCCGCGAGACCGGGTGGCTGGCCATTGCAGCCGACAAGGGGCTGAAGGCCGAGGCCGGCCAGACCGAAGGCGTGTCGCAGATCGATGTGCGCGAGATGCCGTCCGCGGTGGCTGCCGAGATCGGCCAACTGCACCTGGGCTTCAAGTACGTCAAGCGGCCGATTCGCGTTGTCACGCGGTTGAGCATCGTCGAGGCCAAGGTTTCAGGCGAGGTCTTCTCGGTGGTCAAGGTGTCGGCTGAATCGATTCGCGTCACGACGACCGTCACCTACCAGATCAAGGAAGCCGGTGTGTTCCGCTTCAGGATTCGGCTGGGACCCGACGTGCGGTTGGCCGACCTTGACGGCCTGGACATCAACACCTGGAGCCTGATCGACCAGGTGCTCAGCGTCGACCTCCGAAGCAAGGCCGAGAAGCAGTACACGCTCCAACTGACGACCGAGAAGCCGTTGCAGGGTGAGCGGCTGGAGATCCCGCGGCTGGAACTGCTGGACGTGCAGCGTGAGCGCGGCTACGTGGCCATTGAGGCCGTGCCGGGCACGAACGTCAAGCCAAGTCTCAGCGAGGGCATCACCCAGATCAACATCCGCGACCTGCCCGAGAGTATGCCCGATCGCCAGGCCGTCACGCTGGCCTACCGCTACATCCGCCACCCGTACCGCCTGCAGGTCGAGATCAGCGAGGTCCAGCCCGAGATCGTCGCCACGACCGAAACGCTGATCGACATCGAGTCGTCGACGATCCGCGTGGACTATGCGGTCAAATACGACATCCGCAAGGCGGGCGTTTTTACGCTGCGGCTCAATGTGCCGCAGGGGCTCCAGATTCTGAACCTTGAGGGCGCCGGCATCGACGACTGGAAACAGGACAAAGCCACCGGAACGGTGGAGGTTGTGCTGTTGAGCAAGACCGAGGGCGCGTACGCCCTGCGTCTGACCGCCGAGATGCGCGTGGAGGCCACGCCGGGCAAGCCCACGGACCTGCCGAACATCAGTTGCATGGACGTCCGCCGCGAAACCGGTCACGTGGCCGTGCGACCGGAGGAGGGCATGCGGCTGCTGCCGTCCGAGGCGACGATGGAGAACATTCGCGAGATCGACGTCAAGGAACTGCCGCAACGGTTGCAGCAGGGCAGCGTGTCGCTGGCCTACAAGTACTTCCTGCAGCCGTGGAAAGCGGCCGTACAGATTGAGAGCGTAGAGCCGTACGTGACCGCCGAGATCTTCAACTTCATCTCCCTCGGCGAGGCCTATCTGCAGGCCAGTGCCACGGTCAAGTACTTCGTGCAGTATGCCGGTATCCAGGCTGTCCGCGTCGAGTTGCCTCCGGGGGCCGACAATGTGGACATTACGACCCTGGACCTCAAGAGCAAGGAGAAGGACCCCGACAAGCCAAGCGTCTGGACGCTGACCTTCCAGGCCAAGAGGAAGGGCCAGGTCCGAGTCAACATCAGCTTCCAGATCAAGACAGACGACCAGGCGGCCGAGAAGCTCGTCTACACCGGTGTCCGAGCCCTGGACGTGAAGCACGAGCGCGGCTACGTGGCCGTGGCGCCGCGGACCGACCTGGAAGTCAATGCGGCTGAGGAGTCCAAGGGGGTGCGGCCGATCGACGAGCGTGAGATTCCGTCCGACTACACCCAGGGCATCACCGGGTCCATGGCCCTGAGCTTCCGCTATCCGACGGCGCCGTTCGAACTGCACCTGGCCATGGTCCACCGCGAGCCGGCCGAGGTCCTCGTGGCCGTCATCAGCACCTGTCGCCTGAGCACGGTCATTACCGACGACGGCAACGTGGTCACTGACGCCGTGTACTCGATGCGGAACCTGCGCAAGCAATACCTGGAGTTGCGGTTGCCCGCCGGGTCGCGAATCTGGCATGCCTTTGTGGACGCCGAGAAGAAGACGCCCGTGACGAGCGAGAAGGAAGGCTACACTGTCACCATGATCCCGATCATCGGCCACGGCAGAAACCAGCAGGAGTTTGAGGTTCGCATTCGCTACAGCTACGCGCTGCCGGCGCTGGGGAGCGTCAGTGGTGTGGAACTGACGGTGCCGCAGGCCGAGGTCCCGAGCCTGCGCGTCGGTTGGGAGATCTCGCTGCCCGACGACTACGTGATCGTCCACAACCGCGGCACACTGAACCGCGTGGACCGTCTGGACGAAGGGCTGCTCAGCCTGTCGTTTGTGCCTCCGCAGCGGGCGATTGTGCTGAGCGGCGCGGCCGAGATGTCCGCCGACCTGTCCAGAATCCAGGAGGAGCACAACCGCCGGGTCAACGAGAATGTGGACTCGGGGGCGCAGGCCGTGAGCGGTGAGACCCCGGCGCCGATTCAAAGCTACTCCACGACCTGGAATCGTGCGACGCGGGGCGCCGAGACGGGCATCTCGATGAATCGCTATTACTTCCAGACACTGGTGGCGCTCGGGGCGCCGCCGAAGCTGAACGTGTTGTGCATGACCTCGGCACTGCATTCGGTAACGCGCGGCGTCGTGCTCGTGGTGGTGCTCGCCGTGACGGTGCTTCTGTGGGTACGGGGCAAGGCTACGGCTACTTGGAAGTTCCTGGCGACGATTTGCGTCGCGGCTTTATTGCTGGCCGTGCGTACCCTGGCCGGTTACAGCTTCAGTGATTACCTGACCGACCTGATCTGGCTGCTTTCGGTGTTGGCGATCATGCTGGGCGGCTGGCGGCTGCTGCGTGAGATTGGCACAAAACTGGCGGCATGGCGTGGAGAAGCCCGCCACACGTCCCACATGCTGCGACCCGTCCCGGTCTCGGCCGGTGTCTCCCCGGCGGGACACGACGTGCACATCGCTCCGAACGGAGGAGCCGGAGGGCCGCAAGCTGGGGCAGGGCCGGAGTCCACGGCTTCGGACGAAGCGTCCGGCGAGGGCGGGGAGGAGGCACGCTGAGCGGGAAGACTGTCGGGTTAAGCGTTCTTCGAGGGCGGAACGGGCCATGGTTCGTTCCGCCCCGGTTCATAGTAGTGAATAAGAGAAGGAGATTAAGTTTGCTCGCGGACAGTGCCGAGCAAATAATAAGGAGGACTTGAACACATCGCGGTGTCACGTCCCGCTGCAGGACTGGGTCCGTACGGCACTCTTCAGGGGGGCAGTCGTCATGGCCGGTCACGATCCGCACGGCGAAACGCTTGGACAACTCCTGGCGCAACTCGGCACAGACGGGCATCTGTTCAAGGACGCGCTGGACGCCGTGGACTCGCTGGTCGTCGTACTCGATCCCCAAGGACACATCATCACCGGCAATCAGGCGTGCGAGGCGTGGGCAGGGGGGCCGCAGATCGATCTTCGCGGCAGTCATTTCAGCGAAGTCGCCGACGGCGAGGACCAGGCGGCACAGGTCCGCGCGGCCCTGGCCGAGGCGGGCGACCGCGGGCGCACCGGGATTCATGAAACGTGGTGGGCCCTGCCGAACGGCATGCGGCGACTGATTGCCTGGTCCGCCTGCACCGTGCGGGGACACAACGGACAACCGATCTGTCTCGTGACGACAGGGCAGGACATCACCGCCCGTCGCGGGTCGGAGGAAGCTCTCCGCGAGAGCGAACGGACGTTGTCGACCCTGATGAGTAACCTGCCCGGAATGGCCTACCGGTGTCGCAACGATGACCAGTGGACCATGGAATACGTCAGCGAGGGGTGCCGATCGCTGACGGGCTACGAGCAAGCCGCACTGCAGAATAACCGCGACGTGTCGTTCGCGGACCTGATTCTTCCCGAAGACATCGCGGATGTCTGGCAGCAGGTGCAGACGTCCGTCTCGCAGTCGCGACCGTTCCGACTTACCTACCGCATTCGCACGGCCCAGGGCGAGGAGAAATGGGTCTTCGAGCAGGGCCGGAAGGTGGGGTGCGACGAAGGCGGCGTAGTGATGCTGGAAGGATTCATCACCGACATCACCGACCGCGTGTGGGCCGAGGAGGCGTTGCGCTTCACGCAATTCTCGGTCGACAAGTCGTCGATCGGGGTGAACTGGGCGGACTCGAGCGGCCGGTTTCTCTATGCCAACGAAGCCTTCTGCCGATTGCTGGGCTACTCGAAGCAGGAGATCCTGAAGACGAGCATTTCCGCACTGGACGAGACGCTTCTGGGGCGACAATGGCCTCAAAGCCTGGCGGCCCTGAAGCGGGAAAAGTCGCTGACGAGGGAGACTGAGGTACGCGACAAGAACGGCGAGCGCATCCCGGTGGAGGTCACCGCCAATTACCTGAAGTACCGCGACAAGGAGTACGTGGTGTCCTTCGTTCGCGACACGCGCGAACGGCGCCAGGCGCAGGAAGCCCTGCGGGAGCAAGAGGAGACCCTTCGACTTCTGTCCGAGCATTCCAGCGACGGGATCAACGTTGCGGAGTTCGATCCTGAAACCTGCAAGCGCCGGCTCGTCTCCTGCAACCGGCGGTACGTGGAGATGAGCGGCTATACTCGTGAACAACTGGAGGCTGCCGAGAACCTGGACGAGTTGGTCGACTATCCGCATACCCGGCAGGAGCGGCGGGAGTGGTACGACAAGATTCTCGCCGGCACGCCGTTTCACGGCATGGGATCATGGCGCCGTCCGGACGGCCGCGAGAACCACTACGAGTGGACGGCCGCGCCGCAGCGTCGCGGCGACCACATCCTGATTTTCGGTATCGACCGCGATGTGACCGAGCGTATTCGCAGCGAGCGCGAGTACCGACGCTTGGAGGAACAGTTGCTGCAGGTTCAGAAACTGGAGGCCATCGGCGAGTTGGCAGGCGGCGTGGCCCACGACTTCAACAACCTGCTGACGGGCATCATCGGCTACGCCAATCTGCTGAAGTCGAACCAGCACAAGGAAGAAGAAACGGCCGAGATTGCCGGCGCGATTGAGGTGGCGGCACACCGGGCGGCGCGCCTTACGAGCCAGTTGCTGGGCTTCGCCCGCAGGGGCAAGAACCAGAACATTCCCGTGGACCTTCATGGCGTGGTCCGCGAGGTCGTCGACCTGCTGGGCCGCACGGTGGACAAGAACATCAACATCCACTCCGTCCTCAACGCTTCGCCGAGCACCGTCATGGGCGATCCGGGGCAGATGCAGCAGATCGTGCTGAATCTGGCGGTGAATGCCCGCGACGCAATGCTCGAGGGCGGCGAATTAACCATCCGCACCGAGTGTGTCGAGTTGGGGGAGGAGTATTGCCGCCTTCACGCCGAGGTCAGTCCCGGGAACTACCTGTGCCTGTCGGTGATGGACACCGGCGTGGGCATCCCTCGCGACGTGCTGCCGCGGATCTTCGAGCCCTTCTTCACCACCAAGGAGTCGCCCAAGGGAACGGGCATGGGGCTGTCGATGGTCTACGGCATCGTCAAGAACCACGGCGGCTCGGTCCAGGTTTACAGCGAAGTGGGTCACGGCAGCACGTTTCGCGTCTACCTGCCCGTGACTGCCGAAGCGCCGGCCGATCGTCGGCACGTCGCGCCGCCCCAACCCGTGCTCGGTCATGGCCGCATTCTGTTGATCGACGACGAACCGGTGGTGCGGCAGACGGCCGTCAGGATGCTCAGCGAACTGGGGTACGAGGTGATTGTCGCCTCCGACGGCCGGGAGGCCCAGGAGATATACGTGTGCGTTCTGTGAACCCCATCTTCAATCCGCGGCCTGACCTTGTCAAGATGTCGCCATCGCGTTTGAAAGGAGACCAGCGATGG